>DAOWJB010000166.1 GCA_030640625.1 Bacteroides sp. | reverse complement strand
GGTGATGCAGACTATGTCTCCGCCGCAGAGCAGTGGACAGACCTGGATGCCTTCATTAATTCTCAACCTTACCTTAAGGAAAACAGGGGTAAGTACGCTGAGAGGAATGGTGACCGGCTCGCATTCGAACACGGTATTGATATCAAGCTGATGCAGGATTTCTTTATCGAAGCCGGAGGCAGAAGACACACACTTCAGATCACATTCGATATTTTCAATTTCACGAATATGCTGAACAATAAGTGGGGACGTAAATACTATACATCACACGGACAGTACGAGTTGATCTCCCATGAAGGCCGTGCTGCGGATGGTACAACCTCTGAGTTCACTTTCGAGGAACCGTCTGGAGACATTTTCTATATCGATGATTCAGGATTGAGCAGCTCAAGGTGGCAGGCACAGCTTGGAGTTCGCTATATCTTCTAGCAGATCTTGAATAAACAATCGAGTAGGGAATAAGGGCAAAATTCCGGCCTGACGAACAGGAATTGCATGCAAGGCCTAAGGAGGATGGATGAGTTTGCATGACAAAACGAAATCCAATAATGTCCGGAACCCCTGGAGTAAATGCAGCAGGCATATGGAATGAAAGTTATCGTTCTTACCCGGGGAGGCCTTGCCTGTAAGTCAGGGAAGTTACTCAGAACTGACAACCCATGCAGTGATGTATGCCATCTCGGAAGAGTTACTGGCATACTGCCAATAGCCCTATTTTGTCCCGAGTTCTAACGAATGCTTATCTGGAGCAGGCCGGTTTTTTTAGGTCTGTCCAATGTTTATTGTAATTTAATTTCATAACTTGATATATATTCCAGAATAGCAATAGAGAGGAAGTTCTCAGGCGGGCACCATAATTTTCTCAATGTTAATTACAAAATCTCATCGCTATGAAAAAACATTTCATTCCAGTCTGCCTGATTATCTTGTCAATGGGTTTTTTAGCAGATACCAATGCCCAGCATCCTGAATTGTCCTGGTCCAATCTGTATGGAGATTCGGAGAATCCTCAGTCCGGCAATGCGGTGCTGGAGACGACCGATGGAGGATATATTATCGCTGGGACAAAAAACATTATCGATTCACTGGATCATAATGATGTATATATTCTGAGGCTGGATTCCGAAGGGAACGAGCTATGGTTTAAGACTTATGGCGGGGAATACAGCGTGCAAGGGAGCTCCATCTGTCAGGCCAATGACGGGGGATTTTTAATAGCCGGTTCGATTAAATTCGTATCGGGGGCAAAGGCAGATGCCTGGATACTTAAGATCAGTGCGGACGGCGATTCACTCTGGTCCAATAGTTACGGTGGCAGCTCAACGGACCAGGCCTATTGTATCCGTCCTACATCAGACAATGGTTTTATTGTTACCGGTTTTAACTCTATCCCTTTGGTGGGGCTTGGAGATCAGGTATACCTTGTTAAGTTAGATACTTACGGACAAGAAGAATGGAGTAAAACATACGGTGATAAATACCAGAATTATGGATACTGGGTCCAGGAAACCTCGGACGGGGGGTATATTATTGCGGGCAAGACATTCAGGTCCTATACAGGAAATGCTGACTGGCTGGTAATTAAGACATCTTCGGCGGGGGATTCTCTCTGGTCATATGTAAATGGCATGCAGAAAGACGATGAGGCATGGAGGGTCATTGAAAATACTGCAAATAACAATTATCTGGTAGTAGGCAATTATACACTGGTGGTGAACCTGGCCGATAAAGAAACCTATTATTTCCCATTTGGTGTAGATTGTCTTGACATGGATGGGAATTTTTTATGGGGGAATATGTATGGTGCCTATAAGCCCCATAATGCGTATGATGCATCCCTTACCCATGACGGGAATTTGATGGTAGGGGGGACGAGTTTTGATCCGGACTGGACCCATGCCGATATATTCCTTTACGAAATTGATGCAGGCAATGGGGACTCATTGTGGATGGATACCTTTGGAGATTATGTCAACGAGAATGCTTCCACATTCTTGCAGACTTCTGATTTCGGGTATATCATTTCTGGTAAGGCAGGGAACCCTCCCGCGAATAATCTGGTATACGTGATGCGGCTTGTTCATAGCAATGCTACTACCAGCCTGATACAAAATAGGGTAAGTATCGACCTTGAACTAGTTGGTACCGAGTCGGAGGATCAGCTCTCTGTAACTTGGGAGCATCATAAGGTATATGGCATCACCGTGACACTGGATACCCTCTGGCATCCTTCAGTCGGTGACCTTGAGATCATCCTGGAACATTCAGGGACCTCTGCAGTCCTGGCAAAACAGCCCTCCAATTCAGGAGCTGATTTCCTCGGAACGGTATTTTTCGATGGTGCTGGCAGGCCTGTTTCATCTGGCAGCGCTCCATATACTGGTTTTTTTAAGCCGGATCAGCCTTTATCCGTATTTTATGACCTGGATCCTAATGGGAACTGGACGCTGCGGATCATTGACCATGCAGCTGGTGGAGGGATGAAAAGCGGGGAAAAGATGCTTGGTACCTGGGGACTAAAACTGCTGGTGGATAAGGCACAGGGGACCTTCATTGGCAGTCCGAAAGCAGGGGATAATTTTATCCTGAAAGCCAATTATCCCAATCCATTCAGTGATCAAACCATGGTTAGTTTTGTGCTGACGGAACCTTCTTTTGTGCGTTTATCCATCTTCGATGCCAGTGGAAGGCTGGTAAAAGAACTGATCGGCAGGGATTATTCCGCCGGCGAACACAGGCTGGTCTGGAGGACTGAAAAACAAACGCCGGGATCATATTTTATCAGGCTTGAGGCAGGAAAACACCTGGAATACAGGAAAATTATCCTGGTCAGATAACAGATCCCGGATCTCATTAACAGGGGAGGGTTCTGTAGCGCCGTATCTGAGGTGTAGTTCAGGCATCAAGCTGCAAAGCTATAAAGCGAACAAGCAGGTTTCTACTGTCCTGTCAACAGCCCTGGTGAAATCCCTGACCAGTTTATCAAGCACGCTCTGATAAAGCTTGCCGGTCCATTCATCCATGAATATCTTTTTGTATTCAAGTGACAGCACCAATAACTGGTCATGGTAAATCCTGCTGAGATGCCTGGACAGGTAACCTCCGAGAAATATTTCGTTTTCAGAGATTCGCATAGGATGACCGTCAATCCTGGTTTTGTATAAATTTTTTATAAAGCAATTGATCGCCGGGTCGAAAATTTCCCTGTTAACCGCCCTGGTCCCTATATTGATCTCCGGTCTTTCATCCTCGTACCATTCCTGTTTGATCTCTCTCTGGTAACAATAGGCGTGCAGGTCGAATAGCAGGGCATACCTGTGCTGTTGAAGGAGATACTTGCAGACCAGTTCAAGAAGTCCATGAAACTCCCTGTGTTTTTTAATGCTTTCGACACGTTCTTTCTCAGGGATCTCCCTGTTCCAGACTTTTAGTCCCCATTTTGGTTTATCGAAATCATAGATGGCTTTATATGGATTCCGGTTCAGATCATATTCAAACCGGGAATCCCTGCCATAGATCCGGAGCGGGAAATCCGAGATGAACCTGTCCATAAATGGATCTTCCTCCCGGTAACGGTTCTCCGCATCTACGGTCAGGAACTCCAGTATTTCTCTGCGTACCCTGTGCCCGGAATGCATGGAAACGCCGGCAAAAAAAGCGGGTTCCTTAAAATGGAACTCGCTCGATCCCAGTTCAGTGATCCCTGAGAAGGGTAGCCGGCCCTTTAGCAGCCTTGCCTCTATTTCTTTTAATGAGTATTGGCTGAGTTCCATCATGAGTTTTACGTATCGGCGGGTTCTGCACCGAGGGTAGGAACGAGTCCACCACCTGCACTCACATTAATAACGGCGCTATCGGATACCCTGGTGATGGCCCCGCTGTATTTTCCCAGCAAGGCGAAAGGATTGATATTTACATATTTTCTTTTAAAGGAAATCCCATCCCCGATTTCCGGGTAAATGTCTGCAGGGATATCGACGTATTCCTGGACCACCCAGGACTCATCCTCAATTTGCTGGTTCATTACCCGTTCCCAGGTTTCCTGACTTGTTTCAAGGCCAATATAAACATTTTTCCCTCCGTACATATTGGCGGGCTTAAGAACCAGCAGGTCCTTGTTACTGAGAATGAAATCCCTGAGGTGGACACGTTTGTCTCTGAAGGTGACTTCATTATCTGCAAGTATCTCTGTCCAGGGAACAGTTTCCCTGATCATTTGCAACTCTTTCTGGCTGAATATTTTCTGGAACCGGGGATCGGTGATGAGTGAGAGTACCTTTTTATTTCCCACAATATAGGATCGGAATGAATTACAACAGCAGACCAGACCATCCTTCAGGCACTGGATGAATTCACCAACCTGGTCCCATTTTTGGAGCAACTCACGGGTAATAACACGCCTGTATACAAGGTGCACCTCTTCATCCCGGGCCAGTGCCCGGCCATTCTTTATGCTAAATTGTTGTGGACTGCAAATCACGGTTTTGTAACCATTCTGGCTGAAGTGTTTCTCCAGGAGTTGAAATTCTGAATACGTAGAAACTCCCTCCCAGTCCACTATGGCAATTACAGGCTTTGCTGGCAATGACCTGACCTTAGACCGGTATTCAGTATAGCATTGCAGCAAAGAGTTAAGCAGCAAATCCTGTCTCCTGGTATAGATGATCTCCCACTTCTCAAACAGGGGATATTCCTTGAAAAGTTCCTTGAATCCTTCTTCCAGGACATCGGCGTAAGCAATACCTGCTGGTGAATCACAATTGAATTCCAGGAACTTAACAGAGTCATTATTTAAAAAGGCATCCAGCCTGGAAATGACCAGGGGTTTTTGGTAACCCGGATCGATTGTAAAAAGCTCATTCTCAAGGTCTGAAAATTTCATAATGCGACGGACTTCTTCATTCTCCATATAGAGTTCAATGAATTTATCCAGTGCAGTGCTCATGACCTCAACTGTCTGTCTCAGCCTTCGTAATTGGTTTTTGGATACGAAATTCGGTTTCAGAAGAGTTGGCATGGGTTTACCGCTGAATGTGCAATTGTGTTCCAGGAGGAAACGGATAAGAAATCCGAGCTGTCTGTCAGGATCTATCCGGTGCTTTTCCAGCTGTACCAGGTATGAACTGTTAAGAGTGGATATGTTTGCAGGTGCCTTCATTCATGCCCAGAGTAAATGTACGAAAAACTAATAAACAGGCATGTCCAGATAGGCTACTGGAATTTTAAGTTTTTTTAACTATTTTTACTTGACCTTTCAATTTTCTTCCCAAGCATTTACTTCTCTTCGTTCGCATGCATTGTATCATTAAATCTATGCCCATGAAAAATATTGACAGGGTCTATGGTTGCATATATAAGAAAGAATTTCTTACTACCGTACAAAAGAATATTCTGCCGGAATCATTTGTCATGAAAATCTGGAGGCCGTTTCACGGCATACAGGAAAAGCTGCCACTAAGAAATATACCTGAATTTTATTTCATGGTGATGCAGGAAGATTATCTATTGGATTCCATTATCGGTATTTCAGACAAGATTAATCTTGAGTTTAAGCATGGATTTGATGCCGTGGAAGGAAATATCTATGTAGCGGGTGTAACTCATCCGGTGATCAGGATTAAGATCTATGAAAAGAGCGTATTGATCAAAGAAATACAGAAGCAGTTCGCTGACTATGGTTTTCAAATGTCTATGAACAGGTTGTCAATCAAAGAGAAGGGCGTGATCAAACTGAAGAAGTATTTTACGCTTAAGGTAGTTAAAGAGGGTATCTATTTTGACAGAAGAACACCCGAATTGGCTTACTTCAGGATCCCGCACCAGATTGAATGGGACCTGTTCGAAGATATCACCCAGAGGATAAAAGTAAATGTTGCCTTAGGTGAGTTCGATGCAGCCATGGGTGCATTTCACTTCGGGCAGAAAGTTGAATATATTATCAGGATCCTGAAATTGCAAAAAAGCCTGAATAATATTGAACTGATAAAACAGGACTACCTTACCTATATTAATAAACCGGAGTTGTTGAATATCAACGTGACTTAAGATTATACTGCGAGTACTTCGACGGTTTTTTTAATTTCCCTGGCAGATACTTTATCTATAATCCCTTTCATCAGTTTTATTTGGTTGGCGAATTTTTCTCCTTCGGCAGCACTTATCCAGGCCAGCTGTAACCTGTCTTTATCAATGCCCATCTTTTCAAGTTTTTTCCAAAGCTTCTCCACTCTTTTTTTCGTCTGGTAATTGGCATCGATATAATGACAATCATTCAGATGGCAGCCGGCAACGAGTACGGCAGCAGCTCCACGCCGGAAGGCATGCAGCACTAATTCCTCTGATATCCGGCCGCTGCACATGCTCCTGATGATCCTGACCTCGGGCGGATACTGCATGCGGCTGACTCCGGCAAAATCAGCTCCTGCGTACGAGCACCAGTTACAGCAAAAAGCGACGATCTTCTTATCTGCATCCACCTCCGTAACAGCATCGACCTGTGCCAATAGCTGTTCATCCGTAAAATGCCTCATGGTAATGGCTTCATGCCTGCATTCGGCCCCGCATGTGCCGCAACCTGCGCATGCAGCTTCTATCACATGGGCCGGGATCTTGTTCTTGGTATCCACTTCGATGGCATTGTAAGGACAAACCCTTGCACATAAACCACAGGCATTGCAGATATCCTCATTGACGACGGCTGTGATGGCTTCCACCTTGATTTTCCCGGCTTTCATCAGTATCCCGGCCCGGGAGGCAGCTGCACTGGCCTGTGTCACACTGTCTTTGATATCTTTTGGACCCTCAGCGCATCCGGCAAAGAAAACCCCCTGGGTGGGCGCATCGACAGGTTTGAGTTTGGGATGTGATTCCATAAAGAACCCATCTGATGTTTTTGACAGCGTAAACAGTCTTTGAATAACATCACTGTCCTTTGTGGGAATGAGACCCACAGAGAGAATGGCCATATCCACCTCATGTTCTTCGACCTTGCCTGTATTGGTGTTTTCGGAGACGATGACAAGATTTTTAGTCCTGGGATCCTCTTTGATCTCAGCTGGAAGTCCCCTGATATACATCACCCCGGAACTCTTTGATCGTTTGTACAGGTCCTCAAATCCTTTCCCGAATGCCCTGATATCCAGGTAGAAGATTTTAATTTTCGTATCTGGCCAGTGTTCCATTATCAGCAGTGAATCTTTAATGGTGTTCATACAGCAGACATTGCTGCAATAGGGATTGCCTTTTTTCTCATTACGTGATCCAACACACTGAATGAAGCCTACCGTTTTAGGTACCTGCCTATCACTCGGCCGGATCAGGTGTCCGCCACTCGGACCGCCGGCATTGATCAGTCTCTCAAATTCAAGGCTGGTTATTACATTTTCATATCTGCGGTAACCATATTCTGTCATCTCAGTAGGATCATAAACATCTATGCCGGTTGCCACAATAATGGTTCCTACATCCAGCTCGAGGAGTTCATCAGGCATATCAAAATTGATTGCATTCTTTTCACATTTTTCCACGCATTTGCCACAGGCGATGGGGACATCTCCCAGGCAGTCATCCATGTTTATGATATAGGCAGAGGGAACCGCCTGGGCAAAAGGAGTATAAATGGCTTTGCGGGTAGCCAGGCCGACATCAAATTCATTGGGCATGGATACTGGACATACATCGGCGCAGTCCCCACATGCCGTACATTCCTTCTCATCAACAAACCTTGCTTTTTTCAAGACCTTGATCTGGAAGTTCCCGATGTATCCGGAAACTTCCTTGACCTCGCTGTTGGTGAGCAGGGTAATATTCGGATGCCTGCCGGCTTCACTCATTTTGGGTGCCAGTATGCAGATGGAGCAGTCCATCGTCGGAAAGGTCTTATCTATCTGTGCCATCTTGCCCCCTATGCTGGGTTCCTTCTCTACCAGTGTTACTTTGTAATCCTGATCCGCCAGGTCCAGTGCGGCTTGTATGCCGGCAACCCCGCCCCCGACAACCAATGTCTTCCTGGTAACCGGCACCTCGGTCTCATACTGGGGGGTAAGCAATCTTGCCCTTGCTACGGCCATCTTAACCAGGTCCTTGGCTTTCGCGGTAGCACCTTCCCTGTCATACAGGTGAACCCAGCTGCACTGGTCCCTGATATTGGCCATCTCAAAAAGATAGGGATTCAGTCCCGCATCTTCGCAAGCCTTTCTGAAAGTAGGTTCATGCAAACGGGGTGTGCATGAAGCAACCACAACACGGTTCAGTTTATGTTCCCTGATATCATTCTTGATAATATCCTGGCCGGGGTCCGAGCATGTATATTTATTATCGCTTGCCTCTACTACATCATCCAGTCCCCTGGCAAATTCAGTAACTGCTTCGCAGTCCACCGATCCGGCGATATTCAGTCCACAATGACAGACATATACACCTATCCTGAGTTCTCCGTTCTCTTGTTCAATCATGACGTTTTAATATAGTTATCAATTCCTGTTGCTGCCCTTCTGGCACCGATTATGGCATCGGGTACCGTAGCCGGTCCCAATACATTGTCCCCCGCAGCAAATACGCCCGGTATACTTGTTTCCATGCTGTGCGGGTTGACCAGGATGGTGCTGTCTTTGCCGGTGGCGATTTTTTCGGGGAATGATTCAATCTGAGGTTTTTCTCCGATGGCTATTACAAGAAGATCAGCTTCCAGGATGAAATTTGATCCTTCTACGGGAACAGGCCTTCTTCTCCCGGTCAGATCTGGCTCACCAAGTTCCATTTTTATACACTCCAGCTGGTTGAATTTTGACTTTACACCATGTATGCCTACAGGTGCTTCCAGGTACCTGATCTGTACCCCGTTCTTTTCCGCTTCTCTTATCTCATTCATGTCTGCCGGCATTTCCTCGCGGGTTCGTCTGTAAAGCAGAAATGCTTCCTTTGCCCCGTATTTCATGGCAGCTGAGGCTGCATCCATGGCCGTATTTCCTCCACCGATTACAACCACTGTTTTGGCATTTATTACTTTCTTTTTGATTTTCAGTTCCTCCAGGAATTCGAGGGTAGTGTATACTCCTTCAAAATCTTCCCCTGTTATGCCAAGCGCTTTACATGAATGTGCACCGCTTGCCAGCAACACTGCTTTAAAATCCTGTATTAACAATTGGTCCAGTGTAATATCTTTTCCCAATGTTGTATTTGGACGGATCTCAATTCCGGATTCCTGCAGATTTTCAATCTCATCCAGTACAATTTGTAATGGCAACCTGTATTCCGGGATGGCTCTACTAAACATGCCTCCTGGGTTGGTTTGGGATTCAAAAATGCTAACACGGTAACCCATTTTTCTCAGTTCATATGCCCCCATCAGTCCAGCAGGTCCCGATCCAACCACAGCAATTTTTGGTCCGGATTCAGGAAATTTGTCTTTCTTTTTTTGGGACAAATGATCCCTGTGCATCTTGTCAATAATGGAAGGATCCAGGTTTATTCGCTCAGGATGAATGCATACAGACAGGAAACTTACAGGGAAGGGGATAATTGTCCTGATCCTGGAGAATGCCTTTCGCAAGGGAACCACTCCATTTTTTGCCAGGGCGAGACCTCTCAATTGCATTATAAAGTAAGGGTATTCCAGTGCCTGCGGACATCTTTTATTGCATTTATAGCAGGAAGCACAAAACCAGAGCTCGTATCCTTTGAGGACTTTTTCAGGATCTTTTGTGAGATCCGAGAGGAGATGATGAGGATGAAAATCATTTGGGAACAGCTCCACCATCGGGCAGCTGCCTGTACATCTGCCGCATTCCAAACATTGATACGCCTGCCTGACGATCTCGTCAAGGATTACAGCTGTTCCTTCCATTGTATTTATGTCGGATATCGCGCTCATTTTTTCTGATTTGTTTTGGTTAAACCGCTTTCGTATCCCCTGTCGAATGCTTTTACATTCAGCTCTTCAAATCCACTGGGTGTACTTGAACGAATGGATTTTTTCATGGCATCAGGAGAGATCAATCCGCTAATGGCAGTAAAAAAGCCCAGCATGATAATATTCGCCACCACCTTTTTGCCAATTTCTTCCGCATAGCGGGTGGCCGGGATGGAGTGAACCCTGGTCGTTTTTCCAAAATTATTTGTTGGTTTTGCCAGATCTTCATCATACAGGAGGATTCCCCCCTTTGTAAGCTCAGGCGTAAATTTGTCATAGGCTTCCTGGGACATGATCAAAAGAATATCAGGCTGACTTACCTTCGGATAGTCTATTTCATCATTCCCGATGATCAGCTGGGCACTGCATGAACCACCTCTTGATTCCGGTCCGTAACTCTGGGTCAGGGTGGCATTCTTTTTGTCATGGATAGAAGCAGCTTTACCTAAAATATATCCGGCCAGGACAATGCCCTGTCCCCCGAATCCTCCTATTTTTATCTGGATATTCTTCATGTCTTGGTGACTTTATTGTCTTGTTTTTGAGACAGATCAGGCTGATTATCAAGAAAAGTCGGTTTGTCGATATCAACAAACTTGCCAACGATAATCTCCCCATTCAGGGTCAGGTCAGCCTCTTTTGGATCAATAAAATGCTTTATTATACTGTGATTCCGATAGTATTTCAACTCATCCAGTCCTTCCCCGAGCTTATTTCTCCGGCCGAAATTTGTGGGACAGGGGGATATGATCTCAATAAAGGTGAATCCCTTTTTCAGCAGGGCTTCCTCAATCGAAGAAGCCAGGCGCCTGACATGAATGGTTGTCCATCTGGCCACATAAACAGCACCACTTGCTGCGGCCACATAAACAAGGTTGAACGGGTGTTCATAATTCCCATAAGGGGAGGTTGTTGTTTTTGATCCCAATGGTGTGGTGGACCCGAACTGCCCGCCGGTCATGCCGTAATTGAAGTTGTTGATACAGATAATATTTATGTCGATATTTCTTCTGGCCGCATGGATAAAATGATTCCCCCCGATGGCAAACAGGTCTCCGTCACCACTGAATATCGTGACGGACAATTCAGGATTGGCAAGTTTCAGTCCGGTTGCAAACGGGATTGCCCTTCCGTGTGTAGTGTGATAGGAATCAATATTGGTATAGCCCGGAGCCCTCCCTGCACAACCAATGCCAGAGACAATCACACATTTATCCAGGGGAATGCCTGATTTTTTAAGTGCTTCCAGGTAACAGGTAAAATTTGTGCCGAGGCCGCATCCGGAACACCATATATGTGGCATCCGGTCTTTCCGGATGAGACTATCCATTGGATGAACTTCTGAATGTATCATTTACTGACCTCCTTTATTACTTTAAAGATTTCCTGTGGTGTATGCATTTCTGCAAATTTGCGTATGGGAATAACTTTTGTTTTTCCCCTGGCAGAACGTTCTACTTCCCTTACAATCTGGCCGTTGTTTATCTCAGGCACGATGAGGGCATGGGTTTTGCCAGCAAGTTCGAAAACTTTCTCTTCATAGAAGGGCCATACTGTAATCAGTCGCAACATTCCGGCCTTTATCCCTGCATTCCTTGCGTCTTTGACGGCCCTTAATGTTGATCTGGCCGGAATTCCATAGGTAATCACCACGATTTCAGCATCGTCTATATATCTTTCCTCATATTCTATGATGTCCGACCTGTTTTTTATGATCTTGTCACACAATCTTTTAATAAGCTTCTCGTGAGCTTCGGCATTCATTGCGGGGTATCCCTTTTCGTCATGTGTCAGACCGGTTGTAATGACCTTGTATCCGTCACCGGCATTGGCCATGGGCGGGACATGATCCGCCTCAGGTTGATACATCAGGTATTCTTCTGGGGCAACTGCAGGTTTTTTCCTGGATATCAGGTGGATGTCCTTCTTTTCCGGGATAATCACCTTTTCCATCATGTGTCCCACAATCTCATCTGCCATCACCAGTACAGGAAGGCGGTATTTTTCGGAAAGATTAAATGCCTTGATGGTAAAATCGAACATTTCCTGGGGTGAGCATGGAGATAGTGCAATTACCTCATAATCGCCATGGGATCCCCAACGGGCCTGCATCATATCCTGTTGTCCGGTGATGGTCGGCAACCCGGTACTTGGTCCCCCGCGCTGTATATTCACCAGTACGGCCGGTATCTCCATCATGATCCCGAGTCCGAAATTTTCCATCATCAGGCTGAAACCCGGTCCGGATGTTGCTGTCATGGATTTAACTCCGGCACATGAGGCTCCAAGGATGGCATTCATAGAGGCGATTTCATCTTCCATCTGGATAAAAATACCATCTACTTCAGGCATCCTGGCAGACATTGCCTCCGCTATCTCTGTTGCGGGAGTGATAGGATATCCGGCAAAAAAGCGGCATCCACTGGCGATTGCCCCCTCGGCACAGGCAACGTCTCCGTTGAAGAAATGTTCACCTGTTCTTATGGCTGGTCTAATCATGGTCATGGTTGGTTTCAGTAATGTAAATGGCAAACTCGGGACAGATCAATTCGCACAGGCGGCAGGCAATGCAGCTGCCACCATCCACCACCCTGGGAGGATGATATCCTTTTGCGTTAAATTCATCTGAAAGTTCCAGTATACCATGGGGACAAAATTCGATACAGAATTCGCAGCTCTTGCAGCGATCTTTTATCAGGTTTACTATACCAGTGGGACTTTTATGCTTTGCGGCATCTAATGGCTCCCGCCAGTATTCTTCCATTGTTTCATCTTTTGCATGTGATTTGGTTATTGTTGGGCACATTTTATGGATATTTAACGTTAATAACCCTGTAAATGAATGAGATGAGAAGAGATGATGAGAAACTACTGTGAATGGAATGGGAATGGGAGATTCAATATTGGGATGAAAATTTCCGGAAACTTATTATAAACAAATTTAAAAAACTTGATTTAAGTTACAAAAAGAAGTATATTAAAAGATCATTCTAATACAAATCCAATAACAATGACAAATCTTAAGGAAAAACTAGCAGAGAAAATCGAACAGCACCGGCCCAGGGTCCGGGCACTATTAAAAGAACACTGTGATACCGTTCTTGATGAAGTAACAGTCGGTAAATTAATTGGAGGCATGCGTGGCCTGAAATGCCTGGTAACAGATATTTCCTATCTGGATCCGGAAGAAGGGATCAGGTATCGAGGGTTAACCCTGCCGGAAGTTTTTGAACAGCTCCCGAAACCACCCGATGGGGAAATGCCTTATGTGGAAGGATTATTTTATCTTTTACTGACTGGTGAGGTACCCAATGAAGAAGAAATAAATGAACTCCTGGATGAATTCCAGAAAAGAAGAATCCTCCCCAGGTATGTTTATGATGTGATTGATGGTTTTCCTTCCCTGAGCCATCCGATGACCATTTTTTCCTCAGCTATCCTCAGCATGCACAGGGAATCTTTTTTCGATAAAAAATACTCGGCTGGGATCTCTAAAATGGATTACTGGGATCCGACCTATGAAGATGCCCTGAACCTGCTGGCAAAAATACCAGAGGTTGCCAGTTATATCTATACCAAATTGTATCGCGGGGGAAAACGGATACAACAAAACCCCAACCTGGACATGGGAGGCAATTTTGCCCACATGATGGGAATACCCAAGCCATACGATGATGTCGCAAGAATGTATTTCATCCTTCATGCCGATCATGAGAGCGGGAATGTGAGTGCACATACCGGTCACCTGGTCTCCAGTGCATTGTCAGATATGTACCGGTCCAT
>DAOWJB010000334.1 GCA_030640625.1 Bacteroides sp. | reverse complement strand
GGACCGGGCTGTGGGATAATGAAAATTATCATCCATGTAAATGGCAGCAGAATCAGGCCTGAACCGCCGGATTTCTGAACCATCATGTATACTCCACTCGATCGCATGGTTCTTGTCCGTGCCGGTAATAATGGACTCTCCGCCGGGATGAAATACCACCGAAAGGAACCTGTCCCCTGCCATCTCCATTTCACGGATCAGCCGGCTGCTTGGAATATCCCATATACGCAGGAGGTAATCCTGGTCGATGGATGCCAGGTACTTGTTATCCGGACCGAATGCCAGGGTTCGTATGCCTTTGACATGTCCCAGGTAAGACCTGATCTCCCTGCCTGTTGTGACCTCCCAGAGTTTGATGGTCTTGTCAGCACTTCCCGTAGCAGCAAAGTGGCCATTTGGACTGAAGGCCACAGCGGTCACCTCAGCGTAATGACCGGTCTGGATGACCGTTTCTATGGGGATTTCCTGTGTCTGGCAGAGATTGTTGGAGGCCATTATCAGGACAAGGAATATTGCGCAGGCGGTTTTCATATTAGATCGTTGATTTGGAATGTGTGTTATGGAGTCCAAATTGCAGACTCTATGTATTGTTCGGGATTATCTTTGCCAACCCAATAATAAATGGCAATAAGTGAACCATCGTTTCCGCAAACCAACCTGGGATAGCCAAGATCAGCATCCGGGTAATCCTCCTGATTTTCCCTCACAATAAATTCATCGCCCCAGGTTTTTCCATCATCGATGCTATATCTCGCCAGAATCTTACGTTTGTCACGGTTTCCATACACCGTGCACAGACTTCCGCCCTTCAGCCTGGCAATGGCAGGAGGGTTCCCGTTATTCATGACCCCGGTGTCGCTGATTTTTGCCAGATACTTCCAGGTTTCACCCCCATCTTCACTACCATAAGCATCCACCCAACACACTTGGGTGTCAATGGTTTTTCGCCTCAAGACGGTGACAAACTTCTTCTCAGATAATTTCACGGTACTTGGCATCACCGCTCTGAACGGGTCAGAAAGAGGAACGATCCAGGAGACAATCTCGAAGCTTTTTCCTCCATCCCTGGTTTTAATACAAAGCACCTTGTCTGTCATCACACCTCCTTCACCATGAAAATCCGCTGCTGGTTTTGCAGAGATCTTCAACATGCAATCATGTTTGCCAAGAACGACATAATCAGTTCGGGAAGTAATGATCTTTCCTTCCAATTCTGAATGTTTGCTGATATTTCCCAGCGGATGTGGTCCTTTCCAGCTTTCTCCCTTGTCATATGAATAATAGAATCGTCCTTCCGGATCATCTGTGCCGTGATAGGCCGCAGCAGCAACCCGCATGGCAAAACCAGGATGATGAAAGTCAATTGTTTCCTGAAGATCCGTTTTTTCTATTGGATCACCCACATAATTATCCGGATCATATGCATTCCAGGATTTTCCCCCATCTGCGCTGGCAGCCAAATAGCTTAAGCGTTGAGTGTCAGAAATTTTATGACCTCTCGCATCTTGGTTATAGTCCCCTTTGGTAAAACCAACCAGTATCTTATCATCATCACTAAAATGCCAAACCCCATTATTGGCAGGCCATGCAGAAAACTGCCCGTCTATTTTAAACACTTCTGACCACATTATGGATCCGTATGCTGGTATTTTAGGAGTTCGTACAGTTTCAACAAGTTCATCTGACACAGGTGATCTGGAACTCTTGTTCCCACAGGACATGGTAAAGATGGTAGCCAATACCAATGAATAAATACATATTTTTTTCATTCTACAAATATAGGCTTTGGTAAAAGAAAGATTTAAAAAAGATATCCAATGGGGAAGGCGTATTTTTAGATGTAAAATTATCCCCGGGGCTGGTTTGACCGAATACTTTTTCTATATTCGAATGGTCCAAACTGAAACAGGTTGAAAAAAATCCCACTGATCCTGATCCTATTCTTACTGATAGCATATCCTTCCTGTGAAGGGGGAGGAGTATGCACCCAATCGGTACTATCTGTCGTAAATGCCGGATTTTACGGGTGGGATGGGGAAGAGGAGATAGATGTTTTTGTGAATAATTTCACCTTGTATGGGATAAACAGGCCGGACAGCCTGATCTATGACAGCAAAAACAGCGTAAGCAGGTTCAGTTTCACCATGGACATGAACGCCGTATCGAGTACACTCATCATGCATGCCGATTCACTTATTGATACACTGACCATTAATTATTCGGTAGTACTCCTTATGGTTTCTTATGAGTGCGGTTTTACCAATACCTTTGAGATGAGCGGGATATCGTTTACAAGGCATTTTATAGATTCTATTTCAGTGATAAAAACCCTTGCCGACCTGGAGAATGAGGAGAACCTTAAAATATTCCTTTAGCCTGCTTGCCTTCCTGGTGATCATGGCTCAGCTGTATGCCCAGGAGGGTACAAGGGTCAGGGGCCCCAGGATCAGTTATGACCTGGCCAGCCTGGCACTGCTCTATTTTGAGCCGGAAAGAATGGTCTACACTGTTTCCCTTGACTATGAATTGAAGCAGGATCTTTATCCAGTAATTGATTTAGGTTATCAACATGTGAACATCAACAGGGATAATTACGATTACCGGTCAAACGGGATGTTTGCCAGGCTTGGTGCAGATGTTAATTTTTTAAATTATGACAATGATCCGAATGTCTATGAAATGATGTATGCAGGCGGAAGGTATGGTGTATCCTTTTATAATCAACAGGCTGAAAATATCACGATCCCGGATGAATACTGGGGTGATTTTACCGGTGGAAATGTTGAAAAGCACCGGATGCATACGCACTGGATCAGTGTGGTTGTTGGACTCAGGGCTGAGGTTTTCAAGAATGTATTCATGGGATGGTCTGCCTTGATTAATATAAAGCTTTTCCAGTCCGGAGCAATAGGGATGGACCCATACAATGTCCCGGGATTCGGCAAAGGCAGCAAAAGGGTTACGCTTATCGTAAATTATACCCTTTCCTATCGATTTCCCACACAGCGATATACCCCAATAAGAAAAGCCAGACCTAAATAAGTCCGGCTTTCATTTCTCTGTATGGTTTCCTTATGATCAGGTTTCGGTGGCTTTTTCAAGCCTCTTCAGAATGGAGAAGATGAAGGTTGCAGCCAGTAAACACGCAACAACCAGAATTCCCCAGAACATCCATAACTGTATCCTATTCCACAGGATCCCGACCACGGCTACACCATAGTTACCGATTGCGGTGGCGGCAAGCCATGCTCCCTGCATCATACCCTTATACTGGGGCGGTGAAACTTTAGAGATGAACGACAGTGCCATTGGACTGAGGAACAATTCCGCAATGGTCAGTGTGAAATATGTTGTGATGAGCCAGTAGGGTCCGATCAGCCTGTCATCCGGGGCCCTGATCTCTCCGATATCACCCGGGGAGTAGCCCATCAGGCTCAGGGAGCCGAACACCATAACGGTGAAACCGACTGAAGTGATGATCATACCAATACCGATCTTCTTTGGTGCAGAAGGTTCTCTGTCCCTTGATGCCAGCCATGTGAAGAAGCCTACGACAAGCGGTGTGAGTACAACGATGAAGAATGGATTGAAATGCTGAAATTTCTGAGGTGTAAAGTCATTCGATTCCGAGTACCCGCTGATCCGCAGATAGGCAATGATGGCAAATCCGAAAAACGCAATGGCACCGATAAGTTTCTGGGTCCCCGTGCTTTTCTTGCGGATCACGAAAATCAGTCCGATGAGAGACAGGAATATAGGCAACAACCCGAACAGGTCGAACCAGATATTGGTAAACCGGCCGACTGAATCAACCGTATAATCTCTCGCAAACGCTGTCATGGCTGCTCCATTTTGGTGGAATGACATCCAGAAGAACATGGCCACGAAAAAAACCAGGAAGAGGGCGATCATCCGTTCCTTTACCTGTGCAGGTGTTAGAACGACCATTTGGCCGCGCAGGGTCTCATCCTTGGACTTCTGCTTTTCGGTCAGGTCAGCATGCTTGTAATGCTTCCTGAATCCCCAGAAAATGGCCATGGAAATAACCAGGGAGATGCATGCCACACCAAAGGCCCAATGATAGGATTCGGCGAGATGGTTAATATAATACTGAGAGAACTCGATCAGGTCTCCGCCGAAAGAGGCATAAGCCGGTTGCTCTGCGGCAAAGCCTTGCAGGCTCTCTGCTACGGAAGTATCACCACCCATATATTTATGGGCGAGTGCAGGAATATTCGCCTTGTAAAAGAGATCATATCGTTTCAGCATCATATTGCTGATCGATTCGGCAGCTGTTGGGGCGAACATCGCGCCGATGTTGATCCCCATATAAAAAATATTGAAGGCTACATCCCTTTTCTTACTGTATTTCGGGTCATCGTAAAGGTTCCCGACAAGTGCCTGCAGGTTCCCCTTGAAAAGTCCGGTACCCATACTGATTACTGCAAGACCGGCGATGATGAGTGGGAGTCCACCGTCCATAGTGGTCGGTATGGCGATCATCAGGTACCCGATAAACATGACAATGAGTCCCAGGCTGATGGTCTTTCCATAACCCAGCAAGCGGTCTGCAATGATACCACCGAAAAGCGGAAGGAAATAAACACATGCCAGAAATATCCCGAAATACTGGGAAGCTTTTGCATATTCAAATCCGTATTTTGCCTGGAGGAATAATACGAAGATGGCGATCATGGTATAGTAACCAAACCTTTCCCCCATGTTGGCAAAGAAAGCAACGAGAAGTCCTCTCGGATGTCCTTTTAACATATCCTTTGGTTTATTTGGTAGATAAAATAATTCGACAAATATAGAAATCTTTTTTTCACTGCCCCTCAATCTTTTGATGTTGTGGATGATGAGCGGAAAGAATATCTTAACTTAGAGATTGAAAAAATTATAAAGTCAGTTACACATGAAAATATTCACCTCAGAACAAGTTCGAAGAATCGATGCATATACTATTAAAAATGAGCCTATTGCATCGATTGACCTGATGGAAAGAGCCTCCATGCAAATCGCAGCATGGATCACAGAAGTGTTTGATAACAGTCATCCCTTTGTATTTCTGATCGGACCCGGCAACAATGGAGGAGATGGTTTGGCGGTCGCCCGGATGCTGCTGGAAAAGAATTACCTGGTAGAGCTTTTCCTGGTCCGGATTTCTAATAAGCTTTCGGCAGATGCTCAGACCAACCTGGAAAGATTACAGCAGTCAGCAGGCGTAAGGATCACCGAAGTGAAGGAGATCCCTTCCCTGGCCATCAATGATCCGGGAGTCATAGTAGTGGATGCGATATTTGGATCGGGACTCACCCGTAAGGTGGACGGACTGGCCAGGGAGGCGATCAATTATGCAAATGAACTGCCCAACCTGCGGATAGCCATTGATATACCCAGCGGTTTATTTGGTGAAGATAACGCGGATAACGATCCGGAGGCCATATTGCAGGCTGACTTCACACTGGCCCTCCAGGCCCCTTCCCTTTCTTTCTTTTATCCGGAAAATCAGGATTACGTTGGTATATGGGAGGTTTTGCCCATTGGACTCCATCCGCAGATAATGGAGGAAGAACAAACAGCTTATCGCTATTTACTGGCTGATTATGTTTCAACACTGCTGAAATCACGCAGGAAATTCGCCCATAAGGGAACCTTTGGCCACTGCCTGCTGATAGCCGGGTGCTACGGCATGATGGGAGCAGCGGTACTGGCGGCCAGGGCCTGTCTTCGTTCCGGAGCCGGACTGGTGACCAGCCATGTGCCGCGGTTCGGGTACAAGATCCTGCAGACCGCTGTGCCGGAAGTCCTGATCAGTATCGATGAATCAGATATCATCTTTTCCGGAGCACCTGGCATGGATCCTTTTTCTGCGGTTGGGATTGGACCTGGACTGGGATGCAAACTCAATACCGGCAAAGCACTTCATGAACTAATTAAGACAGTCAGGGTTCCCCTGGTGATGGATGCTGATGCACTGAACATACTCTCTGAACACCCGGAGTGGATGGGATTGCTGCCGGAGGACACCATACTCACTCCTCATCCCAGGGAATTCGAGAGGCTGGCAGGGAAGGCAGGAAATGGACATGCGCGGATCAGGATGCAAATTGATTTTGCAGTCAAACATAAGGTTTATGTGGTTCTGAAAGGAGCCCACACCAGTATTGCCTGTCCAGATGGAAGCTGCTGGTTCAACACATCAGGCAATCCGGGCATGGCCACGGCCGGCAGCGGTGATGTATTAACTGGAATAATTTTATCTTTGCTTGGACAGGGATATGTTCCCAGGGATGCTGCCATACTGGGCGTATATCTGCACGGACTGGCAGGAGATCTGGCTGCGGAAGCTTCCTCGGAAGAATCTTTGATTGCAGGAGACATCATAGAATCCCTTGGATTTGCGTTTCAATATTTAAAAGATGTACATGATGAAAACAATATTTAACCTATTGCTGCTTGGTGCATTGTTCATGGTTGGTTGCGGCGGACCAAAGAGTATCATCGAAACCGTTCCTGTCAGTCTATCAAGCACAGAATTGCAAACCGGCTATGTTTATGCCCTGCCGCAGACTACTTTCAAGGTGACAGTTGAGGTGGTGAAGACCAGGACCATCAGGGGACCGTATTACCGTTTTGCTGAAAAGTATTTAAGCATCAGGGAAGTGCCTGACCGGAACATTACTTCGTGGAGAATTGACAGGATCCACCTTGAATCAGTGGAGGAAGCGGACCCGGAACGAATGTACCTTGTAAAGCAGATATCCGGGCAACAGGATCTGTCAACCTTGTTGAAATTAAGTCATCAGGGATTGGTATATGATTTTAATGTTGGCAAGTACCTGGAGACTAAAAAATATCATGAATCCCCGTCGGAACGGTACGAGGGGCCGGTTTATACCGATCTCACAAACAAGCGGAATATTGTCCTGTCAATCGATACCAGCTATAAATCGATAAAGATGGATTCGACATTTATCAAGGTGCCTGTTACAAAGAAACAACTCATCGTTAAGACCATTGATGAGAAGGCTGAAGAGGCAGCAAGGGTTATTCTCAAGATCCGGAACAGAAGGGTAAAGGTGCTTACAGGGAGAGGTGACATCCCGGTAAGTGATATGGGAATACAAAAGCTGGATGAACTGGAAGAGGAGTACCTAACATTGTTTATCGGAAAAAAAATTGAGGAAAAGAAACGATATACATATTACTTTACACCCAGTGCAGGGGAGGTTTTTGAACATGAGGAACTGTTCGAATTTTCCGAAAACCGGGGCATCATCTCACAACATCTGGATGATTCAGAAGTGGTCAGTCTGACTGTTAGACGCCAGCGTGAAGTGGAAGGCTTGAATAACTACGGACTCGGTGATCAGTTGCCCATGCAAACCAATGCACTATATTACAGGGTTCCCGACCAGGCTGAGGTCAATGTCAGTATTGGGGAAGATATCCTGATGATGGAAAGGGTATCAATATATCAATATGGTGTCATACTATCCATGCCGGTCTCTCTGGTTGGAAAGTAGAGGATCTAATCAGCAGCTATTTTGCTTTGAAAGGATTTCTGGTAATCTTCGAGTGATTCTGAGGTATACTTGTCCTCCACAATATAATTCAGTAAGGGCTCAATAGCTGGAGCGGTCATGTAACCAGGAACAGCACCCAGTAGTTCCATTTTTTCATTCATATAGGCGATGGAGGGATAGGACATTTTCCCATTTAGCAGTCCGGCCGCCAGTTCATGATAGCCCCGTGAACCCTGGGCTACAAACTTATATGTCGTACCATTGAATGTAATCTCATCCTTCGATTCAGCATCTAATTTGACCGGGTAGTAATATTCGTTGATGTACTCCGCGATAACCGGGTGGTTAAAGGTTTCCTTATCCATTTTTTTACACCATCCGCACCAATCAGTATAAACATCAATCATGATCTTTTTTGGTTGCTGCATGTTAAGTTTTTCTGCTTCTTCAATCGAGTACCATTTCACCCTGGCTGTTCCACTGTCCTGTGCCATTGCTGAAAATGACAGGGAAACGATGGCAGAAAGAATGAGAATGAATTCTTTTTTCATGATCTTGAAATTTGTTTGTATCCGGTCAAATATTATTCCAAAACTACGTTATCCCAGGTAAATGGTTGTTGATACCCGGCTTTTTAACAAATTTTTATAGTCAAAACAGCCGACACATGAAGTATGTCAGTTTGAGAGCATCTTATTTTTCTTATTTTTAAGAATTCATAAAATGTTGAACTCAAGAATTTTATTATGGAGAAAGTAAAACAGAACTTGCGGGATTCGGCAGCAATGCGTTGGCTGGTCCTCGTTCTTGTCAGCGGGCTGATGTTTAGTACCTACTGGTTCCAGGACTTCTTTTCAGGCCTGAAAGGCCTTATGGAAAGTCAAATGGGTTTCACCAGCGAGGAATTCGGCCGGCTGATCGGCCTGACAACCATTGCCAATATGTTTGGTATGATCATCCTTGGGGGAATGATCCTTGATAAGTGGAGTATAAGGGTGGCAGGTTTGGTTTTTGGCGGACTGGCAACATTGGGGGCCTCCATTACTGCCCTGGCATCCCATGGATTTTTCGGGGAAGAACATGGCATTACCCTGACCATGATGATTGTCGGGAGGATCATGTTTGGATCCGGACTCGAAGTTGTCTGTGTTGTGGCTACGAGGACGGTTGTGAAATGGTTCAAAGGATCTGAACTGGCACTTGCCATGGCCATTAATATGGGATTCGGAAGACTTGGGACTGCCCTGGGTATGGCCATTTCGATCGATATCGCCAAAGGCATGGTCGCCCCGGCCGTGAGTTTTGCTGCTACACTGATCGGCATAGGGCTAATCATGTTCCTGGTCTATATGATTTTTGATATAAAAATAGACAGGCAGGATGCCCGGCAGGAGGAAGGTGCCAAGGAAGAATTCAAGTTCACGGACCTGTTCAAACTCCTGAAGAATCCTGGATTTATGTATATTGCCTTTCTCTGTCTGGCCTTTTATGCGGCCGTATTCCCATTTATCCAATATGCACCCGACCTCCTTGTAAACAAGTTCGGGTTCTCCTATGACCTGGCCCCCGGGGAGGGGGCTGTGATACTATTTGGCAGCCAGGTCCTTGGTAATGCCAGTGTGATCGTTGCATTTTTCCTTTTTGGACTTTCATTTTCACTTGTTCCTGCCAACATCAAGAATAGAGGAGGAAAGATAATTTCGGTCTTGCTCTTGATAGCTCTGTTTGTTGTATTTATCACAACCCTTTGGGAGGATACATTAAGTATATGGTTGAGAAACGGTCCGAAAACCGCCAGCCTGATCCCCCTGGGCACCATACTGTTCACCCCCGTATTCGGCAATTATGTTGACAAGAAAGGGAGGGCTGCCTCATTGATGATCCTGGGGTCCCTGCTCCTGATATTCGCGCACCTGGCCCTTTCCGTTTTTGATAGTGTAACACTGGGATACATGGGATTGCTAAGCCTGGGCATAGCTTTTTCACTGGTGCCGGCCGCCATGTGGCCATCGGTGGCAAAGATCGTTGCCGAGAGCAGGCTGGGGACTGCCTATGCGACCATGTTTACCATTCAGAACTGGGGACTCGGACTCTTTTTCTGGGGCATGGGGGCTATCCTGGATCTTGCGAATAAAGCAGACCTGGAAGCCATACGTGCAGGAGAAATGGTATACGATTATACCATACCCATCCTGATGCTTGTTGTTTGTGGAATTGTTTCTATCTTTCTGGCATACAAACTTCTGCAATCGGATAAGAAGCAGGGATTAGGGCTGGAGCTTCCCTCTGGACAAACACCGGAATGATTTAAACCATAATACCATGAGTGCTGAGATAAAAAATTTGAACCCCAAAGAATTGTGGGAAATCTTTTATGAATTAACACAGATCCCAAGGCCATCAAAAATGGAACACAGGGCTGTAGTTTTTGCCAAGGAGTTTGGAGAAAAACTTGGACTTGCTACCCATGTGGACAAAACCGGGAACGTTATTATCTCGAAACCTGCAACACCAGGTTTTGAAAACCGGCAGGGAATTATCCTGCAGGCACATCTGGATATGGTACCCCAGAAGAACAGCGATACCGATCATGATTTTGAGAATGACCCCATCGATGCATACATCGATGAAGAGTGGGTAAAAGCCCGGGGCACTACCCTGGGGTCTGACAACGGAATAGGGATCGCTGCCGCGCTTTCAGTCATGCAGGATGGAAACCTGAAGCACGGTCCCCTGGAGGTACTCCTTACCGTTGATGAAGAGACCGGCATGACCGGTGCTTTTCATCTGGAGAGAGGAATGCTGGATGGAAAGATCCTGATCAACCTCGATTCGGAAGATGAAGGAGAACTTTATATTGGATGCGCCGGAGGAATGGATACAAGCGGTAAACTGCCTTATTTGGCGGAACCTGTCCAGATCGATACAGCAAGCTTTAATCTGGCAATAACGGGACTAAAAGGAGGGCATTCGGGACTGGATATCCACCTGGGCAGAGGAAATGCAAATATACTCATTTGCCGTTTTATGTTCCATGCCGTGGATCGGTTTGATATGAGACTTGCCAGCATTGAAGGAGGAAGCCTGAGAAATGCCATTCCGCGAGAAGCATTCGCTATAGTTACCCTTCCACCGGATCAGCAGGATGACTTCCTGGCTGCAGTACAGGATTATGAATCCACAATTAAGACTGAACTGGGCCTTGTAGAACCGGAACTTTCATTCAAGGCCACAGAGGTTGACATGCCGGTGAATATAATGGACAAAATCTCACAGGATAAACTCGTCCGCCTGGTCTATGGTATGCCAAACGGTGTGATCCGGATGGATCCGGATATGCAAGGGGTTCCTGAGACTTCCACCAACCTGGCCATAGTGAAGTCTGGTGACGGAGAGATTGAAATACAATGCCTGCTCAGAAGTTCTGTCGATTCAGCCAAGCTCAGTCTGGGCGGTTCCCTACAGAGCGTATTCGAACTGGCAGGTGCAGATGTGACACACAGCGGGAACTACCCGGGATGGAAACCCGATGTGGATTCTCTCATCCTGGCTGCCATGAAATCCATTTATGAGAGAGACTTTGGGAAAGTACCTGATGTGAAGGTGATTCATGCCGGACTGGAATGCGGAATTATCGGTGATGCTTATCCCGGACTGGATACGATTTCTTTTGGTCCGACCATCCGTTTTCCGCACTCACCCGATGAAAAAGTCCATATAGAAAGCGTTCAGAAATTCTGGGATTTCCTTGTCCGGACCCTTGAAGAGGTGCCAGCAAAGTAAAGGTGTTCACGGCAGCACCTTCACGATTTACATCAGAAAACTCTCTTGGCTATCTGCTGGATATTGTCGGAGATGCCGATGGTGTAATAATGGATCACCGGAACACCAGCAGCCTTTAATTCTTTGGATTGTTCGACTGCCCATTCAACCCCAACCTGCCTGGCTTCAGCGTTGGTCTTGCATTTTTTAACTTCACAGACAAGGTTCTGCGGGATATCAATATTGAAGGTCTGGGGCAACAGGTTCACATCATTCAGGTAGGTTATGGGCTTGATACCGGGAATGATGGGTACGGTAATGCCTTCGGCCCGGCAGGCATCCACGAAATCAAAAAACTTTTGATTTTCAAAGAACATCTGAGTTACAATATAGTCAGCCCCGGCTTCCACCTTCATCTTCAGGTAATGCAGGTCTGTTTGCATATTGGGTGCCTCGAAGTGTTTCTCCGGGTATCCTGCTACCCCTACTGAAAAATCAGTGGGTGTGGCATTTTGAAGTTCTTCTTCAAGGTAGATACCCTTGTTCATATTCAAGATCTGTTTGACAAGGTCAATGGCATGTGCATTACCATCTTCCTCCGGGATGAAACGTTTCTCTCCTTTCGGAGGATCCCCTCTCAGTACCAGCAGGTTGTTCATACCGAGGAAATGCAAGTCGATCAGTGCATCTTCCGTTTCTTCTTTTGCGAATCCTCCACAAATCAGGTGTGGGACAACGGTTATCTTATACCTGTATTTAATGGCAGCCGCAATGGCAACGGTCCCCGGTCGCTTACGGACCACTTTCTTCTCCATTAATTTATGATCGACCTTTTTGTACACGACCTCCTGCTGGTGATAGGTGATATTGATGTTCAAAGGATTGAATTGCATCAGGGGATCGATGGCATTATAGAGCCTTTCGATACTATGTCCCTTAACCGGTGGCAATAGCTCAAATGAAAATAATGTCTCTTTTATATTCTTTATCCTGTCAATAACCTTCATTGATCTGCATTATTGTTTCACGTCACTACTTGTAATTTAAGTTGCTCGCCAGCCACATTTCAACCTTCTTAAGGCTTACATCTTTCCGCATGGCATAATCATTCGCCTGGTCCCTGCCGATCTTGCCTACATAAAAATAGCGGGATGATGGATGGGCAAATATCAGTCCACTTACCGATGCAGCCGGGAACATGGAATGGCTTTCAGTCAGTGTTATCCCTGAATTTTCAGGCACCTTCAGCAGCTTGAAAATAGTTTCCTTTTCAGAATGGTCTGGACAGGCAGGGTAACCGTGAGCAGGACGGATCCCCTGGTATTTTTCAAGGATCAAATCTTCCAGGCTTATTTTTTCTTCCGGCTGATAGCCCCAGTATTCGCTACGGACCTTCGCATGGAGCAGCTCGGTAAATGCTTCTGCCAGTCTGTCTGCCAGGGATTTTAACATGATGCTGCTGTAATCATCATGGTCCTTTTCAAAAATCTTTAACTGTTCTTCGATGCCCAGTCCGGCTGTCACGGCAAACACACCAAGGTAATCTATCCGGCCACTGGATCTGGGAGCCAGGAAATCAGCGAGGCATAGATTGGGAGTATTATCTGTTTTTTTCACCTGGGATCTCAGGTTGACGAAGGTTGCAAGAATGTCAGATCGGTTTTCATCGCTGTAGACCTCAATATCATCCCCCACTGCATTGGCGGGGAAGAACCCCAGTACACCATTTGCCTTGAGTATCCCATCAGCGACAATCCAATCAAGCATCTTCAATGCATCATCGTATAATTTCCGTGCTTCTTCCCCCTGTTTGGGATCTTTCAGGATATCCGGCCATTTCCCCCTGAGCTGCCAGACCAGGAAGAAAAAGATCCAGCTGATGTATTCCCTTATCTCACCCAGCGGGTAATCTTCAAAAACCTGTATGCCCATCTCTCTGGGTTTACAGATAGGTGAATCATCCCAGTCGATCCTGAGTTTGTTTTTTCTCGCGTCTTCCAGGGCAAGGTATTCAACCTGGCTTCCGGCACCCTGGTAATTGTCACGCAGTTCCTGGTATTCCTTCCTGATCCTGCCAACAAAGTCATCTTTTTTTCCGGCCGACAGGAGCTGTGAAGTTACGGTTACACTCCTGGAAGCATCCTTGACATGTATCACAGGATGCGGATAATGCTGTTCAATCTTTACTGCTGTATGGATTTTTGAAGTAGTGGCACCACCGATCAGCAGTGGGATTTCCAGTCCGGTCCTTTCCATTTCCCTGGCCACATGGACCATTTCCTCCAGGGAGGGAGTGATCAATCCACTTAGTCCAACTACATCCACCTCTTCATCAATGGCCGCCTGGATGATCTTTTCAGCCGGTACCATTACGCCCAGGTCGAGGATCTCATAATTGTTGCAGGCCAGAACCACGGATACAATATTTTTACCTATGTCATGGACATCACCCTTTACCGTAGCAAGCAGGATCTTTCCTGCTGTCCTGCGGTCACCCGCTGTTTTTCTTTCCTCTTCAATATAAGGAAGGAGAGTGGCCACAGCTTTTTTCATTACCCTGGCGCTTTTTACTACCTGTGGCAGGAACATCTTGCCTTCACCAAAGAGGTCGCCAACGATATTCATGCCGTCCATCAATGGACCTTCGATAATCTCCAGGGCGGTTTCGGATAATTTACGTGCCTCTTCCACATCATCATCAATGTGTTCGGTGATGCCCTTAACCAAGGCGTGGTTTATTCTTTCCTGGACCGTTTTCTCTCTCCAGTCATCCTTCCTGACTTTTTTGCCTGCTGTTTGCCGGACAGTCTCAGCATAGCTTATCAGGCGATCTGTGGCATCCTTCCGCCTGTTCAGGATAACGTCTTCCACCAGCTCAAGCAATTCTGCAGGGATTTCGTCGTATACCTGAAGCATGCCAGGATTGACAATGCCCATATCCAGACCAGCCTGTATGGCATGGTAGAGGAAAGCGGAGTGCATGGCTTCCCTGACAGTATCATTGCCACGGAAGGAAAAGGACAGATTACTCACACCTCCACTGACTTTGGCATGCGGCAGGTTTTCCTTAATCCAGGCTGTGGTCCGGATGAAATCTACCGCATAATTGTCATGTTCCTCAATACCGGTGGCTATGGTGAGAATATTGGGGTCAAAAATGATATCTTCACCAGGGAAGTTCATCTCTTCAGTCAGGATACGGTATGCACGCTGGCAGATTTCTATTTTCTGCCCAAAGGTGACCGCCTGTCCCTTTTCATCGAATGCCATGACAATGGTAGCGGCTCCGTAGTCCTTGATCTTTCTGGCATGTTCCCTGAATACAACCTCCCCTTCTTTGAGGCTGATGGAATTGACTATCGCCCTTCCCTGCAGGCATTTAAGTCCCGCTTCAATCACCGTCCATTTCGAAGAATCGATCATGATGGGGAGGCGTGCAATATCCGGTTCTGACATCAGGAGGTTGAGGAAATTGGTCATTTCATACTCGGCATCCAGCATGGCATCATCCATATTTATATCGATCACCTGTGCTCCGCCTTCGACCTGGTCCCGGGCGATGGACAGAGCCTCCTCATATTTTCTTTCACTGATCAGCCTGGCAAACTTTCTCGATCCGCTTACATTGGTTCTTTCACCGATATTGATGAAGTTGCTGCCGGGGAAAATGGAGAGGGATTCTAATCCACTGAGTTTCAGATCCCTGTTTTCTGCCGGGGGAAGCCTTTTATCCGCTTCGTCTGCCACTTTGCGAAATTCACGTACATGTGCCGGGGTGGTTCCACAGCATCCCCCGATAATATTTACAAAATGGTTGTCAGTAAAATCTTTCATGATTGAGGCCATCTCTTCCGGACCCTGGTCATACTCGCCGAACTGGTTTGGCAATCCTGCGTTGGGATAAACGCTAACATAATGATGGGTCTTGGCTGAGAGTTCCTCAAGATAGGGCCTTATTTCTTTCCCTCCGAGTCCACAATTCAGTCCCAGGGCCAGCACATCCATATGAGCGACTGAATTGATGAATGCCTGCAATGTTTGTCCTGACAAAGTACGGCCACTGGCATCGGTAATGGTGCCGGAAATGATCACCGGGTAAGATTTTCCAAGCTTACGGAACAGTTGTTCAAGTGCAAAGATGGCCGCTTTTGCATTCAGGGTATCAAAAATGGTTTCGAGGGCCAGTAAATCAGCTCCACCTTCAATGAGACCAGATGCCTGCTCCCCATAAGCATCTGCCATTTCATCAAAAGTCACAGCCCTGAAACCGGGATTGTTAACATCCGATGACAGGGAAGCAGTCTTGTTTGTGGGTCCCATGGCCCCAGCCACAAATCTTGGTCTGTCAGGATCCTTTTCAGTATGGATCCTGGCTACGTCACTGGCAATCCGAGCGGCCTCCCTGTTCATCTCCCAGACCACATCTTCCAGGTGGTAATCGCCCTGTGAAAAGCGATTGGCATTAAAGGTATTGGTTTCAATAATATCAGCACCGGCAGCCAGGTATTTGTCGTGGATCATCCTGATTATTTGGGGTTGGGTAATCGATAGCAGGTCATTATTCCCCTTGACATCAAATGAAAAATCAGCAAATCGCTTTCCCCGGAAATCAGATTCAGATAATCCACATTCCTGAATCAGTGATCCCATGGCTCCATCCATGACCAGGACCCTGTGTTCCAGTTCCTTGTAAATGGGGTGATCCTTTTTCAGTTTACCTGTTACTTTTTCCATGACAGAAGATTCCTTCCGGTTCTAATCCGGTAGTTCATTAATAATGTTTCACCATATCTGTAGCGGTACAGTGTTTAAATTATAATTCCCATTTCGGGCCAGGTATTAGCACCTTTTCCCCTTTGTGTGAGGATGGTTGCTAGAGGTTCCCTGAGCCTGGTCTCTCCCCTCTTCTATATAACTCAATCACTCCTGTGTAAACGGAGGGCGGAGTCAGACGACAAAGTTATAAATATTTAGAATCATTCCAAACATAGTCGGAATGGGATTAAATCCTGAATCCAACCACAAGGATATCATCCACCTGTTCATAACCTTCCATCCACTGCTTCAGGGTTTCGTAAAGGATTTCCCTTTGTTCAGGCATGGGTTTGTTATGGATGCTCAATAGTAGTTTCTTAAATGACCTGGCCAGGAATTTCTTACGTGTCTCCCCGCCAAACTGGTCCTGGTACCCATCAGAGAAAATATAGTAGCAATCTCCTTTGACGGTTTTGATGTTGTGATTCTTGAAGGGCTTTTCCTTACGTATATAAATACCAATGGGCATCAGGTCCGGTTTATACTCGCTAAGACCCCCGTTCCGGATGAGATAGAGCGGGTTAAACGCACCGGAATATTGCAATGATTTCCTGTCTTTATCAAGTATGCAAAGGGCGATATCCATGCCGTCCTGTTGACCGCCCTTGGTTGATTGTGACAGGGTCGCCTTCACGTGGTTCCTGAGTCTGTCCAGAATCCTTGCAGAACTCAGGCGTTTGCTCTTATTTACAATCTCTTTCAGGTAGGACATCCCGAGCATGCTCATGAAGGCGCCGGGGACGCCATGGCCCGTACAATCTGCCGCGGCGAACAGGGTTTTGTCATCCTTTTCAGCAATCCAGTAGAAATCTCCGCTTACGATGTCTCTGGGCAGGTAAAGGACAAAATGCTCCGGCATGTTTTTATTAGCCAGATGGTCATCCGGAAGGACGGCTTTCTGGATCCGCCGGGCATAGTAAATGCTGTCCATGATCTCCTTCTTCTGCTCGGCAATTTCATCTTTCTGCCTTTGTATTTCAGCTGTGCGTTCCAATACTTTTTGCTCAAGTATCTGTTTATCGCGCTGTAGTATCCTGACCCTCCAGCGGATGATCTGAATCACGATAATTACCAGTATAAGTACTACCAGCGTGATGAACAGCCAGCTTAACCACCAGGGGGGGGTGATCACGATGGGATAGCTCTTCAGGGTGCTGGACTGGTTTAATATATTCCGGGCCTTTACATGCAGGGTAAATTTTCCAACAGGCAGTACAGGGAAACTCAAAGCGGGTGAATTATTCCAGGAGGACCAGCCGGCCGACATCCCCTCCACGAAGTACTGATAGCTGGTGGAATGATCTTTCAGGTAGAATGGTGCAGAAAAATTAAAAACCAGTGACCTGTCCAGGTAATCAAATTGTAGCTGATCCAGGGGATAGTATCCTTTATCATCGTAGACCGATTTCAGAAATAGCTGAAAACCAGACCGGTATTGATCTACATCCGCACTGTTGATCTTGTATAAATACCTGTCTTCATGTACTACCCAGGCATTTCCTTCAGGATCAAGGAACAGGTCAGTGATATTTTCGAACAGGTTAAGGTAAGAATCAATGCGCTTATTATAATTCTCCTGGTTCTCCAGGCTGATCCATGTGTTTCCTGCTTTTGCCCAGGTAATTGAACCATCCGAAAAGAAAAATTGTGGTTTTACATTCGAGGAGATATATATGGTTCTTTGCAGGCTGTCATCTGCATAAAAATAAATCCCGTTTGAGAGAAAGAAATGGATAGTGTCATGCACATTCCGGAGGAATACAGGATCATAATAATCTTCATGAAAATCGATGGCTTTGATCCGGGGCTGGGAATCCGGAACGCTCGTGATCTGGTAAGCACGGTTATCGCAACCAAGCCAGATGACACTGTCGCCTGATTCACAGACTGAATAAATCTCCTGTCCGATATAGCTGAAGTTTGTTTCCGTCCTCCAGACATTATTGCGGAGTACCATTGAATAAGCAGTCTCATCTGTGATGACGTACATTCTGCTGGGATCCGGTGACGGGAATATATGCTCGATATACCAGCCCCTTCTTATCGTTTTCAACTGTTTATTGACTACCTCATATAATCCTTCATTGCTTGCGATAATGATCCGGTTGCCGATGGGTACAAGGTCCTTGACCTTTTCTTCAAATCTTCCCAATCTGGTGAATTCATGGCTGATGGACTGAAGGGAGTAGATTTTTTGTTTGATTGATCTGGCCCTCGTTCTCGGCGCATAAACGAGAATATCATCTCCGGTCGCTGTACCATCCCCTGTTTGCTGTTCACGGGGAGGATCATCGGTTGGTACTACAGACTCTCCCTGATCTTTTTCCTCCACCGGTGTTGATTCTCCAGCTATACTGTCCTGTTGCTGTTCAATGCTGTCTTTTTTGGCCTGCCTCTGTTGCCTCCTGAGTTCTCTCGGACTTTGTTGCCTGTGTACAGGTCGGGTGATTAACTCCTCACTGATATTTGGTTCTGCCACTTTAAGCTGGACAGTGGAAGGAGTTTCTACTTTAACAACAATCTCTTCTGTCACAAAATCCTTCTTTTCTTCGAGAAAGAATACACCCTCATTGGTGCTGACATATAAAGTATTCCGGAGCATGGTCACCGCAGTCAGGTTTCCTGAAAGGCCCGGGTAATTTCCATAGGCCCGTACAGGCAGGCTGACATCAACCCTTGTGAGCCCATACTGGTGTGCGATCCAGAGACCCTGGTTCTGATCTTTTGCGATGGCATAAATTTCATCATCAGGCAGCCCTGTCTGGTAATTGAGTGTATTGAGTGTTTTCCCGCTTGTCGCGTCAATGATCAGGCATCCACCAAGGACAGTGGATAGTGCAAATATATCTTCCTCAAGCCAGACAGCACCTTCCAGGTAACTCTCAGTGATGTATTCCTGGTCCTCCAGGGAAATGGAATGAAAATTCTGCCCGTCATACCTGTATAACCTGTTTTTGTCGGTTCCCAGCAAAACATCGTTGTCACCATATGCCAGTCCGAATAAGATCTCTGACCCGGAGAAATCAATTTGAGATCTTTTCCGGATAATGTTCCTGTCTGACAGTTCATGTAATCCCACCTCAAGCACGTTCACAAAGGGTTTGTCATCGTAAATGAATAAACCGGAAAAAAAAGTGAGTGAATCCGGGCGATATCTCCATGCATTATAAAGTATCTTCCTGTCGGCCATGGCGATCAGATCCTTTCCGTAATAGACTATATGTTGTTCTGTCAGGAAGATATGCGTTATATCACCGGACTCTACCCCTTCTTTCCCCAGGTCATGATAAGCATAGATTCCATCACCGGATTTCATCAGGTATCCGTAGAAACCGCGTCCGCCAACATAGACCATCGGCAACAGGGAATCTGCCTGGACTACCATGGGAATATTTGGGACCGTCAGGAGTTGCCATTCCTCAGAATCAAAAGTGATCACACCGGTATTACCGGCAAAGACCATGGTATTTTCAATGTCTTCAGTGATGGATGTGATCTTGGCTCCAGCGACATTTTCAGGTTTGATATGATTCATAAAAGGCTCTCCCTCCTGCGAAGCGGCAAATGGGAGGGTAAAAAAGAGCAGCATCCCCATGAGGATTAATGCCAGCAGCCCTTTCCCAAGAGAACCTTTTATAAATATTATCTTCATAATTCACCCAGGGATTGGATGTTTTTCCCGTTTGTTATGTTTTTTGCTTCAGGTGTATACATATATTCCATTCGCTCCTTATATCCTTCCGTAACCCGGCCCCTGACCAGTTTGTTCATGCTGTTCAACTGATGGTTTTCCTGGCTGAAGGGTGCTGGCAGCACACCGGTGGCAGCAGGCATCCACCGCTGGGGAAAAATATCCGAAAACCTGCCTCCGGGCCTGAATTCAGTGATCTGCCTCTCCAGTTCCTTCAGTAAAGCATGTTTTGCCTGGTCTGTTCCCCCATCAATCATTTTGTCTTTGAGCCAGCGTTTCATGGCGTCTTTATTGGGGACGACCAGCACGATACAATATGGATCCTGGTTATTATACATCATGCACTGTTCAATGAAGGGAACATATTCGGTGAAGGCTTCTTCTATTCCCTCCGGACTGTATTTTTCTCCATCATCAGCGATCAGGAGGCTCTTGAATCGCCCCAGCACATACATGAAATCATCGCTGTCCATATAACCCATGTCCCCCGTAAAAAGCCAACCGTCTTTCAGGACCTCACTGCTGGCTTCCTCGTTCTTCCAGTAACCCTGCATGACGTTTTCCCCCTTCACCACGATCTCACCTTTTTCGCCACGTGGGACCTCCCTCCCGTCCTCATCACAGATTTTGACTTCAAGGGCTGAAACAATAATGCCGGAAGAACCCAGTTTATGCCTGTGTGCAGCATTTGCACAAATAACAGGGGCTGCCTCAGTCAAGCCATATCCCTGGTACATGGGTATACCAATGGCATAGAAAAATTTCTGGAGTTCCAGATCCAGGAGGGCAGCTCCTCCGACAAAAAAGATCATGCGTCCGCCAAATCCTTCCCTCACTTTCTTGAAAATGATTTTGTCAAATAACCAGATATAGGGTTTCAGCAGGAATGAAAATCCCTTACCCTTGTCCCAGCCAATCCCATTGTAACGTTTGGCCACTTTAATGGCATGACTGAACAGTTTTTCAATCACAGGTCCTTTTTCCCTTATTCCGGCCTCAATGTTCTTCTTGAAATTTTTTGCGATGGCCGGTACACTGAACATAAAGGTTGGCCGTACCTGTTTGATGTTTTTTGGGAAATTCTTTATGGCCTCTGTCTGGGTTTTGGCCAGCTGAACGGAAGCCAGCGTGGCCCCTGCAGAAATGATGGTGTAGAGTCCGGCCGTATGGGCAAAGGCATGATCCCAGGGCAAATAAAGCAAGGTTGTATACCATTCAGGAACAGGCATGGTGCTGCGTGACTGTTCCACGTTGGCCGTATAATTCCGGTGGGAGAGGATGATCCCTTTTGGATCAGCCGTGGTTCCGGAGGTGTAACAGATATTCGCATAATCATCTTCTTTTATGCTTTTCCATAACTGTTCAAACCCGGCTGCATGATCCTTCAGGTATTCATCGCCCATTTTACTGACATCATCGAAAAACAGCTCATCTTCCCCGTAGCTGTCCATGGCATCCAGATATATCACTTTCTCCAGGCATTCTATCTCCTTTTTCAACGAGGTGATTTTATGTGATTCCCTGCCGGAGATGATCAACATCCTGCTCCCGGAATGTTCCAGCCTGAACCTGATTTCGGAGGATTCTTCCAGGCGGGTGGACAGGGGAACATTGACAGCCCCTGTGTAGAGGATGCCCAGTTCACTGTAGAGCCATTTGTTCCTTCCTTCGGAGAGCAGGGCCAGACAGTCGCCTTTCCTGATACCCAGGGAAAGCAATCCGGCAGCAAAGCGGTGAACTTCCGTTCTTGCCTCCTGGTAAGTGGTGGGTTCATAGCCCGGGCCCTGATTTTCCAGCAGACATACATTGTCTTTATACTTTTCGACAGAATCGTTAAAGAGGGTATTCAGGGTTCTCATAGAATGATCTTGTTGGTTAGTAATCTGTTAAGATAAAAAAAACCGCAGAGATGGCAAGATTAAACTTGACCACGGTGCGGTTATTGATGATATATACCCTGCCAGGATCTACCTGAGCGAGACAAATTGCTTCCGGTCGGCCCCCACAGATATCACTGAAATAGGCGTGTTGACCTCTGCTTCGATAAATTTTAGATAATCAAGCATTTCGACCGGTAATTCTTCCTTCCTTCTCATTTTTGAAATATCCTCTTTCCAGACCGGCATTTCCGTATACACCGGTTCAACAGGCTGGTTAATATCAAAGGGCAACTCCTGGGTCTCTATCCCGTTTACCTTATAGGCCGTACAAACCTGCAAAGAATCAAAATGGGTCAGGACGTCTGATTTGGTCATGTTCAACTCAGTTACCCCGCTCAGCATGATAGAATATTTCAGGGTTGGCAGGTCAAGCCATCCACACCGGCGTGGTCTCCCGGTGGTTGCTCCATATTCTGCTCCGTATTCACGAAGGGATTCTCCAAGCTCATTGTCAAGTTCAGTGGGGAAGGGACCGCTGCCTACCCTTGTACAATAGGCCTTGAAAACACCGATCACCCTGCCGATCTTCTGAGGGGCCAGTCCAAGACCAATACATGCCCCCGCACAAATGGTGTTGGAGGAGGTAACAAATGGATAGGATCCAAAATCAATATCCAGCATACTTCCCTGAGCTCCTTCTCCCAGAATGGATTTGCCTTCTTTCAGGTACTGGTTGATCAGGTATTCCCCATTGACAAGGTCGAAGGACTTAATGGCCTCTATGCCTTCCATCCACCCTGCTTCATATTCTCCCAGATTGAATTCAAAATCGTATTGCTTTAATAATTGTAAATGCTTGTTTGTAAGGAATTTATATTTATCAAGGAAATCTGGTGATTCAATATCCCCCACACGCAGGCCATTCCGCCCGGTTTTATCCATATAAGCCGGTCCGATCCCTTTCAGGGTGGATCCGATCTTGGTTTTCCCCTTGGCTGCCTCGGAAGCAGCGTCAAGGACCCGGTGTGTTGGCATGATAAGGTGTGCTTTCCTGGATATTTTTAACCGGTGACCCAGTTCCACGTTCAGGGCTTTGATCTCATTAATTTCCTGTTTGAAAATAATAGGGTCAAGCACTACACCATTGCCGATGATATTGATACTTTTCTCCCGGAATACCCCGGAAGGGATATTGTGGGTGATGTGTTTGATATTGTTGAATTCGAGTGTATGTCCGGCATTGGGTCCACCCTGGAAACGGGCAATCACGTCATATTCCGGAGTCATTACATCCACCAGTTTTCCCTTGCCTTCATCGCCCCACTGAAGGCCTAATAATACGTCAATTTTCATGTAATAATTGATTTAATTTCCGGAGCATGAAGGTACGAATTATTTCCATCATTTTACATGATCCTATGGCTCAAAGGGAGAGGGGAGGCATGATCTATTTGATCTCCTGTTCTTTCTGTGATTTACCGTATATATACAGAGAATGATGGGAGGGACTGAAATTATTGAGTTCACAGGCTGTCTTAATAATTTCATCGATCCTGGGATCACAAAATTCGATAACCTTTCCTGATTCCGTATCAATCAGGTGATCATGCTGTATGCAATGATAGGCCTTCTCGAACTGAGCAATGTTCTTGCCGAACTGATGCTTGATCACGAGATTGCAGTCGAGCAGCAATTCGATCGTATTGTAAAGGGTGGCCCGGCTGACCCTGTAGTTCTTATTTTTCATGAAGATGTAGAGGGATTCAATATCGAAATGTCCGTCGCGTGAATAAATCTCCTCTAAAATGGCATAGCGTTCCGGTGTCTTTCTATGTCCTTTCTTTTCAAGATATTCAGTAAAGATCTTCTTTACCGTTTCCTTAGTTTCTCCACTAACCATAAACAGACTAATTAAAAATAATCAGGCTAAATTAGATTATTTTTTTATACTTTGGAAAGGAAATCGGATGATTTTTATCACTTATTCCTCAATCTTTTCAACCCGGTTCACTGCTTCAACACCTTTTATTTTTATGAGATTCATGATCAGATTGTTCAGGTCCTTGGTACTGTGAACATAGAGATCGATATTCCCAACGAAGATTCCATCGTGGCTGGAAAGGTTAATGGTCCGCATATTTACGGAAAGTTCCTTGGAGATAATGGTGGTAATATTATTATAGATACCGAATTTATCGAGGCCCTGAATATGTATGCTCACCAGGTAGCTGAGGATCTTATGGGTGGTCCATTTAGCCGGTATGATCCTGTTGCCCTGGCTTGACATCAGTTTGATGGCATTCGGGCATTTTGCCTTGTGAATTATGATAGATCCATCCTGACTGCGATATCCGATCACACTATCACCGGGGATTGGATGGCAGCATTTGGCAATGTTATATTCAGGTTCTGATTCATCAATATTTTCACGGATAAGGAATGGAGATTTCGGATCTGTCTTATATGATTGGTTTGCAGGTTTTAGAGGAGCAGGTTTCTTGTTCTTTGAGGAGGAGGAAGTAAATTGCAGTTCCCAGTAGCGGATCCATTTATTCTTGGTATTCTTACGCAGTATTTTTTTCAATTCTTCCAGCGTAATGATGCCACTTCCGATCTTGCTGTACAGTTCATCTTTGGAGGTGGCATCATAAGCGGGAAGCAGTTTCCTCAAAACCCTTGATGAGGGCTTCAGGCTGAACTCTTTCAGCCTGTCTTCGAGCATCTGCTTGCCTTTTTCTATCCTGTTCTTCGTCTCCGCTTTCAGGGCGGATTTAATGGACGATTTTGCCTTGGCAGTGATCACGTATTCCAGCCATTCCCGTTTTGCCTTCTGGTTATCGGAGGTAAGGATCTCCACCTGGTCGCCGCTTTTCAGGATATGATTCAGGGATACGAGTTTATGATTCACCTTGGCTCCAATGGACTTGTTGCCGATCTCGGTGTGGATCTCGTATGCAAAATCAAGGGCTGTTGCTTTCTGGGGCAATGTTTTGATGTTCCCTTTTGGAGTAAATACCAGGATCTCAGAGGCAAAAAGGTTCAACTTGAAGTCATCCAGGAATTCAAGTGCATTGGAATCGGGAT
>DAOWJB010000032.1 GCA_030640625.1 Bacteroides sp. | reverse complement strand
GGTCTGGTATGATCATTCCAACCCTCTCATCACCCATGCAAGCATACAGAGCGAGGATACACACAGGGCTGGGGATCTCAGGGCCAGGTATAAAAAACCTGTGGTGTTCGATGAATGCAGGTATGAAGGCAATATCCCCTGGTCATGGGGCAACATCACGGCCGAAACGATGGTTGAGAAATTCTGGCGCGGGGTGACCAACGGGGGATATGTCGGCCATGGAGAAACATATGTGACCGAAGACCCCATTCGCTACCCGTATGAATCACGCGATGTATTATGGTGGTCGAAAGGAGGTGAATTGCATGGGGAAAGCCATGAAAGAATTAAATTCTTGCGTGAGATCATTGAAGCGGCACCTCCCTGGTTGCAGCCCTCCGGGATCTTTCCTTCATGGATGCCCTTTGGGGCCCTTGAACATGGCACGGACTATTATCTGCTTTATTTCAACAGGGACCAACCACGCAGTTATGTGATCAATCTTCCTGAAGGCAGGGAATACAGGGTGGAGATCATTGATACATGGAACATGACAATAGAATCCGTTGAAGGTATATTTTCAGGTTACAGTATTATAGAATTGCCGGGGAAACCTTACATCGCCCTCAGGATGATTGGCCTGGAAAAGCAATGATCCGGAAACCAGGTCCTTAAAGCAATTTTTTCAATTGCTTTAATCCTTCGAGGTTGCGTTCCAGGACCACCCTGATATCTTCACCCTCCGTATGTCCGAGGATTCCCAGTGGACCCATGTAACCGGATTCCTTTATAACCTTCAGCATACTTAATTCCCGGTTACCCTGGCCAAGGGTTATTATCTTAGGTCCTCTCTTTCGCATTCCATTGATATTTACTGCAGAGAGATAGGGCATCATTCGGGCAAAATCTTCCCTGAAATGACCGATGCGATGGTGCCCGTGGTGAAAATTATAAACAATCCTTATTTTATCGGAACCAATGGCTTCAATGATTCGTATCTGGTTTTCGATGTCCCCAAACCAACCGCCGTGGTTATACAACGCCAGTGTACAACCAATTTCTTCCGCTCTTTGAAGAATCTCCCGGATGGAATGAATGGCTTTTTGAAGGTTTTCCCCATCCGTATTGCCATCATAATAGGATTCGGGAAAACTGACCCACAATTCGGTCCGGGTATTCGTCTTTTTCAGGGATTCAAGGATGAATTCATTCGATCTGTCCAGTAACCCATTGCTGTCGCCCTGTACCCAAAACCATACTGCCCTGAGTTCAATCCCGTGCGCTGCAAGGACGCTGATTTCTTCAACGAAGGAAGCAAGGTGTTCATCCCGGTAATCGTAGGCAAGCTGGGAAATACCCAGTTCATTCAACATGCCTGCACGTTCTTCGGGGGACCTCCCCATTGCATCGAAGGGTACGATACACCAGGCAATCAGGTTTTCCTTGTCAAACATATCCGTGGTTTTTGCCTGTTTTATATGCTGGCAGCTGGAGAGTATTGCCAGCAAAATTAATAATGATTGAATTTTTCTCATAATACGGTTTATAATCATTGGTTGATGGACTACAATTTGATCATTTTATGCCAGCTGATCCTGTTATCGTTTTTAATGGACACTTCGTAAAAACCCGGCTTTAGCAGTCCGGTATTGATGGTGGCCCGGTCCGGGTAATATGCGTCTATAACCACCTTTCCGCTCAGGTCGATGATCTTAATGTGAAACGGCATTTGCTTACCACCGGAAATTTGCAGCAGTCCATGGTTCGGATTCGGATAAATGTTGAAAAGTGATTTTTTTTCATCCTGTACACCCGAGGCAGGGGAACATTTGTCCGCATCAGTAATGGGAACTATGCCCGTATTTCCACCGGCACATATACCGCAGGAATCCATAAACGCAGTTCCAATAGCATCTCCGTTACAATCCATGTATGCTGTGACAAACTTGGATAACAGCCGGATGTAACTGACCTGGTATCCGCAGCTGTTTTCAGTGACCGACCAGGAGTTAAGGGGCCAGCTTGTGTTAAAATCCTTGTATGATTTCTGGTCCGGCTGGTCTTTCGGGGGAGAAATGGATTCTGAGATACATTTGGCATTGTTGGATGCGGAGCCACAGCCAGAGGGACAACAACCATCCCAGTCATATCCGGGGTTGGGTCCGCCGGTAAGGTACCCCGGTGCAGGACCCCAGGTCGATTCTCCTACCCTGTCCCACAGGGGACTCCCATTTGAAAACCATGAGTGAAAGAATTCATTCACCCCGTTTTCCGCACCATAGGCATACATATTCGAGAGATATACAAAATTCAGGGGATTTACCCCGTGCAGGTAGTTTAGAATGCCCAGGGCGGCATCAACCGCAACAGGATTTTCTTCCAGACCGTAGCTGATAAGGTTGTAGTACATGCTTCCCTGCGAGGCCTTGGTGGAGTTGCTTCCCCAGGTATAATCCTTGATATAAGCCATGTATGGGTCCCTTTCCCCGGTGTAGGAAACCAGGTTATCCGAGCCGTTCACAACGGCGTTCCTGTAGACATTTTTGATGTCGTCCTGTACAGAACCTGTCCCCTTTTCCAGCTGTGTGTAATACAGCAATACTTCCTGGTTGATCGATTCAAAAGGATAGGCCCAGTTCCATTGCATGAGGTGGCAATCCTGGTAATGCGTGTCAAAATAATCCCTGTATGTTGTATCCCCGGTTACCTCAAAAAGGTAACAGGCTGCCTCGAGTTTGATCATGCCCCTGTTATAGTCATCCACTTCCTGTCCCCCGGCTGCCAGTCCCTCTGAGTTGTAAGCGGGATCATTGTTATTAAACAGGACAGCTGGATTCTTATCCGCCCACACCCAGGCCTTCAGGGACCTGGCCAGCAGGGTATCGGCATAATCCTCCATCTCCAGGGAACGGTAAACCATTGAGCTTATGGCAAATGCAGCCGATGTATTCAGGGTAGCCGAGGTATTGACCGGACCGTAATAACTGGGACCATCCACGGCTGAAGGTGGACTCCCATGTGATTCACCGATGACGCTCAGGACACTTCCATCAAGCTGCTGCATGCGCAACAGGTGGTCAATGCCCCACATTGCTTCATCCAGCAGGTCAGGCATGCCATTGCCTGATTCCGGGATGTTGTAATCATCTGCCCATGCATCTGGATTTTCAAGGTAGGCCTTCATCATTTCCACGATATAATTGGCAGTCCAGTTGGAATATTTGTTGTAATCTCCTGCGTCATACCAGCCTCCACTCACATCTTTTTCGGTATTTTGATTTTCCTTGTCGAAAAAAGAACGGCAGTTCAGGTCCTGGAGGGCCCCTATATGGCTCGCACCATCAGCCCAGGCTGCATCCGCATATTCAGCCTCCTTGGTAAATCCTGACCGCTGGTAAAAGAAAGTACGCATGGCCTGTTTCAGTATTTCATTATAAACATTGTGTGAGATCACGAATTCATAGGATCTCAGGTTCCTTTCTTCATTCAGTACATAATAGGTCCCCGTTTCGCTCACATTGCTGAAATCAAAATGCCAGGCCCGGTCACCCGAAGATGCATCGGTCTGCCCGTTGTTCCATGTTGAAATTTCCCCGGAATAGACCCGATCTCCTGTACCCGCCTTCACCAAAGAGTAAAGATTGCCGGGGAGAAAGGATTCTTCCGCATCAAATCCAATCTGGGGATTTTTGATAACGGCAATTTTCCTTGCACCGGGCAGATAACCGAACTGGTCTGTGATGATAAATTTTGAAGGGGATTGAGCCAGGCTTACCACGGAACAGATCAATGCAAGAACACAAGAAAATATTTGTCTTTTCATGATCATGAGCGTCTATTCCTTTAGTATATGATTAAACTGTTTCATATTGGAATTGCTTATAAAGGCGATCCTTTTGCTGTCCGGGGACCAGCTGGGCACGTTGATGCTTCCCTGTCCCCCGTAAACATAAGCGATGATCTCCGGTTTGCCCCCCGAAACAGGGAGCTTCCTCAGATACACCTGTTTGTAAAATGGATGGTCATCCGATCTTACCTCTTTCTGATATGACAAAAATACCATCCATCGGCCATCGGGTGAAATATGGGGAAACCAGTCATTGTACTCATCAAAGGTAATTTGCTCTTGATGGCCGCCATCGGGGTGCATTCTCCAGATTTTCATGCTCCCGGTTCGGTTCGAATTAAAATAGATATACTTGCCGTCCGGTGAATATTCTGAACCATCATCAAGGCCTGGGGTATCAGTCAGCCTGATCTCCTCCTTGTCATTTATTGAGATTTTATATATGTCGAATTTTCCATTTCTTTCTGCCGTATAGGTAAGATATTCACCATCCGGTGACCATCCATGCAGATAGGAAGGTCCCAGTTCTGTAATTCTTTTCGGAATACCGCCCATGATGGGGATTGTGTAAATGATGGACCGGCCATCTTCTTCTTCCGCATGATGACTTATCCCAAGTTTTTTCCCGTCGAAGGATATGACATGGTCATTATTGTTACTGGTGGCAAAACCCGAGGGGATGAGTTCCGGGATCCTGAATTCGAGATCGAAACGATAGAGGAGTCCCTCGCTATTATAAACCAGGTACCTGCCATCGGGGGACCAGTTGGGGGCCTGGAGGGACAGGGGTGACCGATGGATCACTTTCCGGAGTCCGGTCTCAAGCTCAAAGATTTCGAGGTTGCTCCCTAGATAGTCCTGATAGGGAATGAAATTCTCGCTGGCAGGGATAATGATCCTGACATTGGTAAATTTTGCCCGCTCCTTCACATTATTATCATGCGAACAGATAAACAATCCCACATAGACTTCATTTTCAAGATCCAGGTCCGAAAGAACTATCGTATCAAAAGGTTCGCCCAGCTGTGCAGTGGATAATATATACCTCTCCCCGCGCCTTTCGAGCTGGAGTATATCGGGGGACCAGGCCCTGGATTTCTTTTCCTCGGTCATGCCACCCTTTTCTCTTCTGAATTGAAGTGATGTAAGCCCGTCGCCATGAACCACCCCGTTTATATGGGGAACATCCGTACCCAGGCTGCTCCGGATCATCAAACCTATCTTACGGTGCTCATTCACCCCCTTCCCGATGAATCCAACCTTGGCCCTTATGATAAAATCACCGGACAATTTTGTCCATGCAAAATGAAACTGGTCCTTGTCAAACCACATGTTCTCACCGGATCCTTCCAGGTAATAAACCTGGTTGCCAGGGCGATACTCCAGGTTGCCTTCAAGGTTGCAGGCTCCTATGTCGCCATGTTGCTCAAATATTCCCATTGTCGCCTGTCCAGCAGATAAAGCGTTCAATCCAAAGAAAATGAAGATGATCACTGACCTTGGTTTTAAAAATAGCAATAAAAAAAATTTCATAAATTCAGAACAACTGACCTTATGCTAACGGTTCAGTATTAAGTGATTTTGTTTTTCTTAATTATCCAGATATCCTGAGGTATGTAATTATCAACTGGGTCTCTTTCAATATGCTCAAGGATCTCAAAATCTGAGAATAATTCTTGCATGAATTTAACTGGATGAATTGCTGTAAATGTCCTATGGCCTTCCTTTACCTTATCTCTTATTATGAGATTACCATTCTCAAACTGAGATATTTCATTTCTGGTTAATCTGGTTTTAAAAGCCTTTCCAGCAGTCGTTAATAAGATGATACCATCTTTTTTAAGAATACGATGAAGTTCATTTATCCAGGCAAAATGCATTTCCATTGAAAGATGTGTAAATATCGAGATACCATAAATTATGTCAAAAAGATTATTTGTATAGTTGAGTGGTGGAAATAGATTGTTGTGGGAGAATTCAATATTTGGAATATTATTAAAACACCAATTTATAGATTTTGAATTATAGTCAGTACCGTAAAATCCACAACCGGTATCAAACAGATTAGGCATGTGACGAATTATCCTCCCGGGGCCACACCCCCAGTCAAGTACATTTAAATCCTTCTGAGATTTGTACTTCGAAAAATATTTAAATAAATCTTCAGCGGATTCTCTACCACCATAAAAGTATGCTGAATATTCTATTGCAAAAGATTCATAGAGCAGATAATCTGGCGGTAACTTAATTGTTGGATTGTTTTTAATAAAAATTTGATTATCTGCTCGGTGTTTAATTCTATGAATTTGGAATCTAATAAAGTCTGTAAAAAATAAAAGTCTAAAATTTCTTAAAAGATGTGAAATATTTCCTCGATTCATTTCTAATGTAGTAGCGTTTATAGGTGAAATTAAATTAGTCATTATTTCAATATCCGATATGGAAAAAGAACTTTTTTCCACTAATGAAACCTATAATAATATGCGTATTTCACATAAATATTAGGTTATCTATGCAATGATTGTATATCGAAGCCGGGTTCAGAAATGTTCCAGGCTTTCTTTTATGGCCTCAAATATGGCCCAAATGAAAATAAAAAACCCTGCATTGATAGGCAATACAGGGCATTTAGGCGGGTGGAAGGTAAGATTATACCCTTCAAATAATCCTCCCCTGAAATCAATAAGCGATTAAACTAATGGGGCCTATAAGCTACTCACTTTGAATATCAAATAATCGGACAGTTTTTTAGTTAATCTCCTATTATGCGAATTCCTGTTGTAGTTAATATGACTCCAGCGATAGCTAGAAAACCAGAACTGCACAACAAACTGATAATTAGATAAATAAAAAATGGGGGCAAAATGTGGTTTTTAGAAAAAACCGAATTATATTTAGTCAAACAATGACACCAAAAAAATAGGTTTTT
>DAOWJB010000137.1 GCA_030640625.1 Bacteroides sp. | reverse complement strand
CGCCACCATGCCGAACATGCCCAGCTTAAAAATCATTCTCTTTCCCATATAATTATCATTTTTTTGATCAGATGATTATAACCCCTGCAGGGTTGCGTTCACATTATTCAAACGAAAAAAAAACGTTTTATGGTAATTTTTTAATGAGGTCTCTTGCCCAATCTGAAAATATTTAAGCTCTTTTGCATTTTAGATCCGCGGTCCGTTTTCCAGCAAGTAGTCTTCTGCTTCCTTATTCCAGAGTCCGTCGTGCTGCTTGACAATTTTGTGAAGGGCCGCGAAGATGAGTTCCTCTTTTCCCTTCTCTTCAAAATCATCAATGGCCGTCAGGGGTAAATCGATATGTGTGTAAATCAGTTTCTTGCTACCTGGAATATTGGGTAGGTTGCAGGTAGCCGTCTTCACTGCGTTGAGTCCACCTACATGGGTTACCAGGTACGCTGGACTGATCCGTCCGTCAACCATCATCTTGATGCACCTACGTATGTCATCGGTATTTCCTGCATTGGTTGCAACTGTATGGGTTGCATTGTAATGGACATTGTAAAAATTCAGTTCTGCCCTGAACTGGGTATCCGCTGGTCCGGCAAAAAAGTTCAGGCAGCCGTCTGTGGCCAGCAGTGCATCTGCCTGTTCGACCACGGGCTTAACCGGGGCAAAAACGAGGATATCATCATACCCGTTATTCTCCCCGGTCAGGGATCTCAGGTATGCTTCAGGGTCCTCATGATCCATGGTATTGACATAGTGCAGATCTATTCCCTGGCTGGCAGCCTCTTCTTTGGTAATGAGTCCCGCGATATAATCCAGCCGTTTCTGGTCGATATCCGTAACCACCAGCAGGGATGGCCTTCTGTCCGTGTGGACAATGAAATCTATGGCTGCGGTTCCCATGGGACCGGCAGCGCCCAGCATGGCCATTTTCCCTCCCTCTTTGATACCCATTTCATGTGCATAGGATCCAAAGCGTGTATGATAGTGTGCCTCAAAGGTACCGGCCACACAGGAATATGGCTCGGCCAGGGAACTCATGAAATAGGAGTCCGCCTCGAATGGGATGATACAATCCTGCTCCAGGTAGACCGCCGGGATGATCACATGAGTGGCATCTCCGCCGAAATATTCGAATGAATAACCGGCTGCTTCCAGGGTGAGTTCGCCAAGGGCGGGCTGCACTGTGAATTTGTCCCCGGGCTTGAATTTATCCTTCCACTTGTCCCCTACCTCCAGGATCTTCCCGGCAAATTCATGTCCCACAATGGTCGGGTTTTCTGCCACATTATTGGGCACCCTTTTGTGATTGGCACCTAGCTTGGCCGCCTTGTAGGAGGACATGCAGAGACTGTCTGAAATTACCTCGGCCAGGATCTCATCATCCTTCATGGGAGGCAATTCAAATTCTTCCAGTCTTAAATCTTCCGTGCCGTAAAGGCGAACTGCTTTTGTTTTCATATGGTATTTTTATGCTTGTTAATTCAACATGGTCTGGCCACCTGTTACCGGCATGGCCTGTCCGGTCTCATATTCCTGGTCCATGATATAGAGCACAGCCTTCAGCACATCTTCCGTCCTGCAACCACGACCCATCGGCACCTGGTCCTCATAATACTTCTGCACATCCTGTATGGTCTTTGCACCCGGTACTTTCCCGGCATTCAGGTACTGTACGAACAATCCGTTCTCCGGATCGGACCATAACGGACCTTCAAAAAAGTTACCCGGACAGATGGAATTGACCTTGATCCGGTAGGGTGCCAGTTCCAGGGCGAAGGATTGGGTCAGACCTATCCCTCCGAACTTCCCCCCTGCATAGGCAAAATTCTTTTTGCTCCCGGTCAGTCCGGATTTTGAGTTGATCTGGATAATGTCAGCGTAGTATTCCTTATTATATGCATGTTGTGCCTTCATGATGCCTGAAGCATACTTTGTGCAATAAAAATAAGCATTGTAGTTGATCTTTGTGACCAGATCGAAGGTCTTTTCATCCATCTCATCGAGTCCACCGGCACGCAGTATCCCCGCATTGCTGATAAAAACATCGAGTCCACCGAAAACCTCAACCGTCTCCTTCATAAGATTCTGCAGACTGTCGCTATCAGACACATCGGTCTGCACAAAAAACGCCTGGTTTTTCCTGCCCAGGCTATCAAGCACACCCTTGAATTCCTTCCCGGATTCCTCGTTGATATCGGCGATCACCACATTCGCCCCCTCATCAAACAATCCCCTGGCGATGCCGGCTCCGAATCCCATGGCAGCGCCTGTGACGATGATGGTTTTATTCTCTGCCCTTCCCCTGCCTGCTCTGCCGGCCGCTGTTTTACGCCGGTAGTTTTCAACTTCCCAGGTGTCGATGAACTGGATCTGTTCCAGGGTCATGAAATGTTGTCCGCCGAAGGATTCACTCAGCCATGAGATCTTCATCATATCCTCAAATACATCCAGGATGATATCCGCACCGGCTGCATTATCCCCTATGCCTATTAGTCCGAGTCCCTTAATAAGGATCACTTTGGGCGCATAACCGAAAGCCGCCTCAAATGACTTGATGCGTGCTTGCAGGTCCTCCAGTATCTCCCCGGCACTGCCTTCCGCCTCGGTGTAGATATAATTGGATTTGCAATAAACAATGATATCCGGTGTAAAGGGTTTGCTGATCTTCTGATAAGCAGCGGCAGAACCAATAAAATATTCCACCAGTTTATTGTTGCGTATCCTTAATGTCTTGTTTCCCTCCCCTGACAATATCATCCGAAGGGCCGGAAGAATATCAGTAACCATATCCTTAACGGGTAGATCCTCTGCTGGTGGCTCCTGCTTAACCGCCGATTCAAGTTTTGAAAAAACCTCTTCGTAGATCGTCCGGATCTCCTTAATTGTCT
>DAOWJB010000321.1 GCA_030640625.1 Bacteroides sp. | reverse complement strand
GGGATCCTTTTTATTCTATTGGGAAGAAAGCAAAAACAGTCCGTCGATGCTCAAAGTGCAGAAGCATACCCTGATCATTGATAAACTTACCGGATGCAATCTCATTTTACATTATCTTTGATTATAACATACCTGCAGACCTGTTATGCTGAAAGTTATCGAACATCCCCTGATCACGCATAAACTTACCCAGCTCCGGCGCAGGGAGACCGGAACAAAGGATTTCCGGCATCTGCTGAATGAAATATCCGGACTGATGGCCTATGAGATCAGCGGAGATCTTCCCCTGAATCAGGTAACAATTGAAACCCCGGTGGGCACTTGTACAACACATGAGATTGTCAAAGATATCGTTCTGATACCCATTCTGAGGGCTGGCCTTGGCATGGTTGATGGAATTACCAACCTGATACCCACGGCAAAGGTGGGGCATATAGGGATGTACAGGAATGAGAAGACATTGGCTCCCATTGCCTATTACTCGAAGGTACCAAAAAACCTTTCAAGTGCAGTAGTGATGGTACTCGATCCCATGCTTGCCACAGGGGGCAGTGCAAGCGCAGCGATAAGCGGCTTGAAAGAGGAAGGAGCAACGATCATCAAGCTTGTTTGTGTTGTTGGTGCTCCCGAAGGAGTAAAGAAAATTGAATCCGATCACCCTGATTTAGATATTTACCTGGCAGCAGTTGACGAAAGGCTGAATGACAAGGGGTATATTGTACCTGGACTGGGAGATGCTGGTGATCGGCTATTTGGAACAAAGTAATAGTTACCACTCGCAGGAATACTCCTCCGTGATTATCCGGGTAGAGTACTGATAATCCCCATCAGGAATTTATTCATGTCAAAGTTCTTCATACTGTATCCCATCCTGACTACTACAAGTTTCTTCGAAGGGATGATGAATACCCTCTGACCCTGAAACCCATCAACAAGGAACATATCTTCCGGAATTTCAGGGTATCTGCCATCTTTTTTCTGAAGCCAGATTTGTGCTCCATATTGACCTTGTGAACCGGGTACAGGATCCGTGCTATATTCCACCCATCCTGCAGGTAAAATAGTATCTCCGGCAAAGATCCCATAATTCATATAGAGCAGTCCAAAACGCGCCCAATCCCTTGTTGAAGCATAACAGTAGGATGATCCGACATAAGTTCCTTCACCATCAGTTTCAAATAAAGTATTGAGCATCCCAATGCGATGGAATAGTTCACGGTATGGAAAGGCATAGTAATCCTTATCATTTCCGATGGTATTTCGAACGATACCTGACAGGATATTGGTTGTGCCTCCTGAATAATTCCATACGGTCCCAGGTGTATGTTCCAGGGGATTACCGATAGCAAATCCATACATATCATCACTGGTATACAGCATCCTGGTTACTTCAGAGATATCGAAATAATTTTCCACAAAATGCAGCCCGTCAGTCATCTGAAGTAGATTATTCAGGGTTATCTCACTGCGCTCATCGTCGCTCCATTCGGGAATTTCCGGGGGCATATTTATGTCAATTTCTCCAGCCCTGACCAGAACCCCGATCATGGCATTGGTTATACTTTTCGCTTGCGACCATCCATGAAAGAGTGTGTGCTCGTCATAGGGTTCCAGATATTTCTCGCCGATGATTGCGTTGTCATATACCACTGCTACACCCAATGTTTTTTTGAATGGTTCGGCATCCACCTTATCAAATGCATTTTCCAGAATGGTATTCAATTTGTTATAATCCACTCCGTCTGGCATTGAACCTGGAAGTAAGTCACCCTTGGGCCATGGAATAGTATCGGGACTATAGCCAGGATCAGGTTGCGTAAATGCTTTGGCCCGAAGTTCTTCTTCAGGGATGTCCAGCACCAGAACGGCACCGAGTCCCTCACGGTAAATTGCTTTTCTTTTGGCCAGTCCCAGTACCCTTGCCGTAACAGATTTCTCTTCATAGTCTATTTTTGTTTTGGCCAGGCTGATGGGGAAAAAGGAGAGATCTTCCTTGCTTACCCGTTCAGGTTCACGGTCCATCACAAAGACACCTGAACACATGCCCCTGGCGGCAAATGCAGTAAGGATAGGTGCCCGGGGCCAGGCATAAATTATTGTAAATACGACAATGGCCAGTATAATTATCCAGATAATTCGTCTCAGGAGTTTTTTCATAGTCATAGATTTTGCAATCAAGTTAGAAAAGGCAGGGCATTAAATCAAAGTAATCATCAATTTATTTCATCGGCAATAATCAAAAATAAGCCGATCCGTTTATTATCTTTAATCCATCCATTTAAAAACAATATGGGAACTGAGACACAAACCGGGAAGAAACAATGGCGGCCATTGGAGAAGATGTTCAATGAAGTGCCGGCCCGTTATGATATGTTGAACAGGGTCCTGACATGGCGACTGGACGAACGCTGGCGCCGGACGGCAGCCCGTAAATGCCTGGAAGGAGAACCTACCCGTATTCTGGACCTGTGCACAGGGACAGGTGACCTGGCCATTCGCTTGGCAAGCCAGGTCAATGGTTCTGCAAAGATCCAGGCGCTCGATTACAGTCAGCCCATGTTATCCGTTGCCAGGAGAAAGGCAGAAAAAAACGGGCTCCAAAACATTGAATTTATTAATGGAGATGCATCATCCATGCCCCTGGAAAATGAGGAACTCGATGTAATCGGTATTGCTTTTGCATTCCGGAACCTCACCTATAAGAATCCTGACCGGGAGAAGTTCCTGCATGAGATCTACCGGATCCTGAAACCTCAAGGGAAATTTGTTATTATTGAAAGCAGCCAGCCGGAGAATCCCCTGATGAGGAGCCTGTTCAGGCTATACCTGAAAGTTTTTGTAGCCGGGATCGGTGGATGGCTTTCCGGACACAGAAGGGCTTACAGGTACCTGGCAGCTTCGGCACGGAACTTCTATGAGCCAGGTGAGGTAAGAAAGTTGCTGATTTCCACCGGCTTTCAAAATGTCGAATACCAGCCATTCATGGGGGGCATTGCGGGATTAACTGTAGCAACCAAATAATCCAGATATCATCAATTTTCAGGGGAAAAATAACCTTTTGATCTATTACTCCATCCTGGGGTTGGCAATTCTTACTCATTTATCGGGACTGCTGAATGATGTGTTTATATCTGACTCGGCGCTGTATGCCAGCATCGCAAAGGAGATGGTTCTTTCCAATAATTTCCTTGACCTTACTTTTGACGGAGTGGACTGGCTGGATAAACCCCATTTTCCGTTCTGGGTTACTGCTGTAAGTTTTAAAGTATTCGGGATCAATACATTTGCCTATAAGCTGCCGGCCATCCTCTTTACCTTGCTGGCCCTGTTCTATACATACAGATTTACCAGGGAATTATACAACCATGAGACAGCATTGCTGGCAATATTGATCCTGGCAACAGCCGAACACCTGATAATTTCAAACAACGATGTAAGGGCTGAACCCTTGCTGACCGGATTGATCATCGCCAGCATCTACCATTATCACAGGCTTATCCTGCGGTATCGGTGGACCAGCCTGATCTGGGCCTCCCTGTTTGCTGCCCTGGCAGTCATGACAAAAGGACTGTTCACACTTATTCCCATTCTCGGGGCTGTAGCCGGAGAATTAATGCTGAAAAGACAGTTCAGACTGATCCTGAGTTCACGATGGATTCTCAGCCTGATTTTGATCGGCCTGTTTATCACACCCGAGTTATTTGCCCTTTACCATCAATTTGACAGCCATCCTGAGAAGATCATTTTTGGTCGGACCGGGGTATCCGGTATCCGGTTCTTTTTATGGGACAGCCAATTCGGAAGATTCTTCAATACCGGTCCCATTACAGGCTCAGGGGACCCGTTTTTCTTCCTCCATACCCTTCTATGGGCCTTCATTCCATGGTCCCTCATTATGTATTTTGCATTTTTCAAAAAGATTATACGATCTATCAGAAAATCAGATCATACAGCTGAGTTTTACACTATCTCGGGATCCCTGCTGGCGCTCCTGGTGTTCTCGTTATCTGGTTTTCAGCTCCCCCATTATACAAATATCATTTTCCCGCTTTTGGCCATCCTCACAGCCGACTGGATCTGCCGGGCTGGTAAGGGAGTAGAATTACGGTTTTATAACATTGCCCAATCGCTTACCATCATATTGATGGTTGCCCTGTTGATTACCATCCATGTCATATTCAGGCCGGAGGGAATATCCACCACCGCTATCCTGGCCTTTGTATTAACCGGCATAATTATAATGCTATTTTTAAGGTATCCCGTCGAAAGAAAATGGAAGATCCTATATTATTCAGCCCTGGTAACCATACTGGTAAATTTCTACCTGAATCTTATTTTTTATCCGGAATTATTGAAGTATCAATCCGGTACACAGGTGGCCAGGTATGCAAACCGGGATTTCCCGGAGATGGATATCAGGACGCTGGGGGTGCTTTCATTCACCATTCATTTTCATGCTGACAATGAGGTCAGGGACCTGGATATTCCCACACTGCAGAATGAGCTTGCAATAGACAATTACCTGCTATTTACCAGTGAACCTTACCTGGACAGCCTGCAGATGGTCAATATTGATTATGAGATTGTGAAGCAGTTTGATCACTTCCACACAACCATGGTGACAGGGACATTTCTGAACTACAAGACCCGGAAGGAGTCCCTGAGAAAGCATTACCTTTTAAAACCTATACCTCACAGTCTAATTGAATAGGTAACGTATGCCTACCTGCAACTGCCATTTAGAGGCCACCGAGAAATCATCAACAAAGGATTCCTTCAGGTCGGTATCAAACTTAAACCAGGGAACATTGTTGTTATCCACTCCTCTTACAGATATCGGTTCAGTGGTTCGTGGCAGCCTTCTTACCCCCCACTTTGAACTGAGCATATTCCCTAGATTGAGGATATCAATTGAAACCTGAAATGCATGTTTCTTATTATTCCTGTCAAGTACAAAATCATGCATGTAGCGGAGGTCCAGCTGTGAGAACCATGGCAGGGAGGCGCCGTTCCGGTCAGCATATTGACCTCGTCTGTCTTTCAGGTAGGGATCCTGGCCGATAAATGCATCAAATGCCTGCCACTGGGCGGCAGCATCGGTAGCAGGTACCGCAACACCATTTTCAACTTCTCCGAAATTAATATCATCGCTGGAGGCTGGCACATAGATCAGGTCGTTATTGGGAATGTTATCCAGGTTCAGATCTCCGGCATAGACATAGGAATATCGATTCGCCTGGCCCACCTCAAAAAATAATCCAATAGTGGATGCCATGAAGTTATATGATTTTGAATAGAACAGGCTGCCTACGATCCGGTGATTCAGCCCATATCTTGACCAGGAGAATTGCGGGAAATTCGGGCTCCCTGTAACCGGGCTCCGCTGAAAAGCATCAGCTGCAATCTCGGCAGGTATAGAGGTATAATCCTTCGAAGAAAGATAGGTATATGCCAGGTTGGCACTCAACCCGGATTCCCATCTCTTGATTACTTTCCCGGTGATGCTCGCCTGGTAGCCTTCCCGCGTATTATTCAATACAATGGTTCCGGCATCAAGAAATCCGACCGTATTCGGATCGGCAGAATATATATTTACCTCTGGAAACGATGCAAACATTTGGCGATTATCACCCGTTCCGGCAAGTATGCCGGTTGTTGCCCTCATATTATAATTCCGGTGAACGATGGCATTGATATCCTTACCGTAAATCCCTTCCAGGGTAAAGATCCATCCTTTCCCGGCCTTCGCATCCACTGCCAGATGAGTCTTCCAGACCTGGGGCCAGTGAAATTTTTCGTCGGTAGCATTGACCTGGAAGGTAAAATCTGCCGGATCTGTTGCAGCTATACCCGGATTGGAGGATTGATTGCCCAGCCATACAAAGGGAATTCGACCGGAGAAGATACCGGTACCGCCTCTCAGCTGCAATGTTTTATCTCCTTTCACATCATAGTTGAATCCGAAACGGGGTGACCAGAGAGGCACTGATTTTGGCCAACTGGAAGGATCGACAGCGATGGATTTCCCGCTCTCAGTTACCCAACCGTCATAATCCATTACCACTTTCACGGCATCTGTCTGTTCAATCTCATTCAGGTAGAAAGGGATATCCATTCGAAATCCAAATGTCAGGTTAAGTTTATCACTGACGGCAAATTCATCCTGCAAGTATAAGGCAAGCTGGCCTACATTCACATATGACCAGTTGTAAGGATTCTGCAGGGAATTGATAACATCCTGGTTAAAATCTGGCGAATAATTGCCGACAAACTGATTATAGGCATTGTCATTCAGGAAATCATTCACACTTTGAAATCCATGATTCGGGTAGTAGAAAAGGTTAAAAGAGTTTTCAAACTTGAAGATCTCCAGATTTATACCAGCCGTAAAGGTATGTTTTTCCATATATATGGTAGCATTGTCCGTAAACTGGAATACATCCTGGTAAAGGCGGTTATGGGTGGAGAACATCTCAGAACCCGCCATAATGGAAATCCTGTTATTTGCATCATAGATATCAATGGCAGGGAAAGGTGCGGAATGGGGAATACGACTGTCACGGAAAACTGTATAACCGATCATCAACTTGTTGGAGACTTTGCTGGAGAAAATAGAATTCACTTCGCCTACCAGTGAATGGATACTGTTATAGATCCGGTAGGATGAATTTGCGAAAGGCAGCCGGAAGCTTGTCGGTCCCCTTCCACCAATAGCCTCAGGATGAGGAAGTATATCTTTCCATGAATCCAGCATGTTATAGCGAAAAACTGCATTGTGGTTGTTGGTTATATTCCAGTTCAATTTCGCCAATAGTTTATTGTTAAATGTCCTGTGGTAATATCCCTGATAATCGCCTGGATTATATCCCCACCTTGTCCTGAAATAACCCTGTACTGCCTCAATATCACTTTCCATTACAGATGTAACATTTTCCTGACTGGCATTGCTACTGTTCTGAGCTATCCATCCATGGGCCAGTTCATTCCTTCTTTCTCCTTCAGCACTC
>DAOWJB010000154.1 GCA_030640625.1 Bacteroides sp. | reverse complement strand
TTTCAATACCCGTATTCTTTGAAACTTCGTTTACGATATCAGCTTTAGTCATTTTTAAAATCTTTAATTATCAATTAATTACAATAATATTTCAATTTTGAATTGCAAATATATATTATTTCATTCTATTTACGAAATCAATTCCATTAATTTTATTTATTTGTCTATTATTTAGACTGTTTGAGGATTTAAGAGGTGAAAATCAGCGATATATTATCCCGGTGGTATCATGAGCATAAAAGAGATCTTCCCTGGAGGGAGACCAGGGATCCCTATGCCATCTGGGTGTCTGAAATCATACTTCAGCAAACCAGGGTAACTCAGGGCATCGATTATTACCTGCGTTTTCTAGACCAATTCCCTGACCTGCAAAGCCTGGCAGAAGCCAAAATCGAAAAGGTCCTGAAAGTCTGGCAGGGACTGGGCTATTATACCAGGGCCAGGAATATGCATGCCACTGCTGCTCACATAATCAGGGAACACCATGGAGTATTTCCTTCTACCTATATGGAAATACTAAAACTAAAAGGGATCGGTCCCTATACGGCAGCCGCCATTGCCTCCATAGCATTTAACGAGCCTCATGCGGTAATAGACGGGAATGTTCACCGGGTCATTGCCCGTATTTTTGGCTTGTCTGATCCACCCGGGCAGGTTCCTGCAAAATGCAGCATCTGCCGGCAGGCGGAGATATTATTGAAACCTGAAGAGCCAGGCGTCCACAACCAGGCCATTATGGAATTTGGCGCATTGGTCTGTACACCGGCCAAACCTTCCTGCACGTCATGTCCTCTGCAGCAACACTGTGTGGCCTTCAAGCAGGACCTGGTTGATAAGCTCCCTGTCAGGATCAGATCCATAAAACAAAGGCACCGGTATTTTCATTATTTTATCATTCAATCCGGGAACAGCATAGCCATCAGGCAAAGGACGGAGAAAGACATCTGGCAGCATTTGTTTGAATTTCCCCTGATTGAAACGCTCCGTGCCACCTCACTGGAACGTTTGATGGAATCCTCATCATGGAATTATTTATTCAGGAACGGACAGTTCAGGCCGGATAAGGTTTCAAAAATATTTAAACATAGCCTCACCCATCAGGTGATCCATGCAAAATTTTATCACCTGAATAACATCCCCTCTGATCCATCCATATCATCATCCTTCCAACAAGTTCCCATCAAAGAAATTGACAATTATCCGGTACCCAAACTAATCGAGAATTACCTGAAGATACTCAGCGATTAATTTTGTAACTTTATGCCCCTAAAATATCAAGTTTGAAATATGTCTGTAAATAAGGTTATACTCGTTGGAAATGTTGGAAAGGATCCTGAAACACGTTACCTGGAAGGAGGCACGGCTGTATGCTCATTCCCACTTGCTACCAGTGAAACATACCGGAACCGGGATGGAGAGAGGATCACCAATACCGAGTGGCACAATATCGTATTATGGAGAGGTCTGGCAGAAATCGCTGAAAAATATGTCAGAAAAGGCTCCCAAATATATATAGAAGGAAGAATCCGTACAAGATCATGGGATGACCGGGACGGGAATAAACGTTACACCACCGAAATTGTGGGTGATAATATGCAAATGCTTGGCAAAAGGGCAGATGAGACCAGGATCCAGGAAGATCAGGGTTCCACATCAGCTCCGCAAGCACCCAGCCAGCCAAAAGATTCCGGTACTGGCAATGAATTCAGTGATGTGAGTCCTGCCCCAGATGAGTCGGATGATCTGCCCTTCTAAGACTATCTAACTCAAAGCAGCGTTTTGGATCCTGAACTGTATGTTTCAGCTCGCCTGGCTCTGATAGATGTTACCTTCTATCTACCTTCACCGGGCATTATTGTTGCCATGCTCATTGTACTGATTTTGCTGGTTGGATCTGCCCTGGTTTCAGGTTCGGAAGTAGCCTATTTTTCTCTCTCACCTACTGTTAAAAAAGATCTTAAAGAAAAAGACAGCAAAAATTCCAGAATGGTACTTGGATTGATCGAAAAACCAGAGAGATTGCTGGGCACCATCCTGATCACGAATAATTTTATCAACGTTGGCATCGTGATCGTTTCCTCATATATCATGAACCAGTTGATCGATTTTGGCACTTCCAAAACCCTGCAATTTCTGGTACAGGTGATGGTAGTTACCTTTATACTGCTTCTATTCGGAGAGATTTTGCCTAAATTATATGCCAATCTTTATGCTTCCAGGTTTTCACTTTTCATGGCCTATCCACTGAAATTCTTCGAAAAACTTTTTTATCCCATCTCCTCCCTGCTGATCCAATCCACCTCGCTGGTGAATAAAAGGCTGGCAAGGAGGAAACAGAACATTTCCATGGATGAGCTCTCTGAAGCACTTGAACTCACCCTGAAAGATATCTCGGAAGAGAAGAATATACTCGAAGGGATCATCAAATTCGGGAATATTGATGTAAGGGAAATAATGAAAGCCAGGATCGATGTTGTTTCAGCAGATATTAAAACCAACCTGGATGAACTGATCAAGATTGCCATAGAATCGGGCTATTCCAGGATCCCTATTTATGTCAAAACCTTTGACAATGTGAAAGGGATATTATATATCAAAGATCTCCTGCCCCATACCCATAAAAGCAATAACTTCAAATGGCAATCACTGGTCCGCCACCCCTATTATGTTCCTGAGAATAAAAAAATTGACGACCTCTTAAATGAGTTTCAGACAAAAAAGATCCACATGGCCATTGTCGTTGATGAATATGGAGGTACCAGCGGGATCATTACACTGGAAGACATCATCGAAGAGATTGTAGGAGAAATAACCGATGAATCGGATGAAGATGAAGTGTTTTTCGATAAAATCTCCGAAAATGAATACCTGTTTGACGGTAAGATCTTGCTGAATGATCTGTATAAGGTCCTGGAAACGGAAGATGATATTTTTGAATCGGTAAGGGGGGATGCTGATACGCTGGCAGGACTTATCCTGGAATTAAAGGGAGACTTCCCCTACAAAGGAGAGAAAACTTCCTTCAGGAATTTTGAATTCATTATTGAAGCAGTGGATAAAAGGAGGATCAAGCAAATAAGGCTGATGATCAATCCGGAGAAAAAAGATTCTGCATGAAAACCAGTTATCATTATATTATCACCCTGCTGATTTTGCTACTGGTCCTGGCATGTCAGCGCTCATATACACCAAAGCCCAGGGGATTTTTACGGGTAGATTTTCCGGACAAGGATTATGTCCAGTTTGATTCTGTCTGTCCCTATACCTTCGAATATCCCTCCTATGGAAAGATTGTGCCGGACACAGATTATATTACTGAACCCTGCTGGATCAACATTGAATTTCCGGATTTTGACGGGAAAATACATATCAGTTATAAAGAGGTGAATCATAACCTGAATGATTTTATCGAGGACAGCCGTACACTCACTTACAAGCATACCATCAAGGCAGATGCCATAATAGAAACGGTCTATACCAACCCCGAACTGGGGGTTCATGGGATATTATATGATATCAAAGGCAATGCTGCCTCCAACCTTCAGTTCTATCTTACTGACAGCAATGTGCATTTCCTGAGGGGTTCACTCTATTTCAATGTACAGCCTGAAAAAGACTCCCTTGCTCCGGTAATTTCATTTTTCAGGGAAGATATTGTCCGACTGATGGAATCTTTTAAATGGAAATAATTATTTTGGTTGTATGGGAGTTATCCTTAAAAATGATTTATCACAAGGATGCAGGCTGGGGATTTGGGAGATCACGGAAAATTATGATGATCTCCGTTCAAGGTTAATCCTGGAATCTGAAGAAGTCAAAAAACTTGAAGGGTTCAAGAGTCTTAACCGAAAGATCGAATGGCTAAGCGTACGGACATTGACAAATGAACTGACCGGCATGAATTCCCGCATCATTTACAATGAAGCAAGAAAACCTTTCCTGCTCGATAATTCTTACAATATCAGCATATCCCATTCACATAAACTCACTTCCATACTGATCGGCCGGTTCAATCGTGTAGGGATTGACACGGAATTTATGTCCCACAGGATCTCCAGTATCGCCAAGCGATTCATCCATGAGGAGGAGATTATCACATCGGATCCGGACCATTTGAAATACCATCTTTACATCCACTGGTGTGCCAAGGAAGCCCTGTACAAGATCTGTGACAAACAATTCATTAATTTTAAAAAAAATCTCAGGATTGACCCCTTTATTCCAGCCGACAGTGGTGAAATCAAGGGAACGGTTGACAATATTAATGGTATTGATACATACCAACTAAGTTATATGCGGATGGATAATTATATCACAGTATGGTGCTGTAAATAATCGAACATGATTTACACAGATATTTTAGCCAAGCTGAAAACGAGGAAACTGTTTGCCATCCTGGTAGATCCGGACAAGCACGACAAAGCATCCTTACAGCGTTTGACCGGACTGGCAAATAAGCCGGCTGTGGATTTTATCCTGGTTGGTGGCAGCCTGGTCTCAGGTTCCGTTGATGAAACGGTGCAGACATTAAAAAGGAATACAGATCTGCCAATCCTTTTATTCCCTGGTAATATCTTGCAGATCAGTCCCCATGCTGACGGCATCCTCTTTTTAAGCCTTATTTCAGGCCGGAATCCGGAATTCCTGATAGGGAACCATGTAATTGCAGCTCCCTTACTGAAGAAAATAAAACTCGAGATCATTCCGACCGGCTATATGCTGATTGAAAACGGACGCACGACCGCGGTTGAATATGTCAGCAACACCAAACCCATACCAGCCGATAAGATTGACCTTACTGTCGCCACTGCCATGGCGGGCGAAATGCTTGGACATAAAATGCTTTACCTGGAAGCCGGCAGCGGTGCCCTTGCGCCCGTTAATTCCAGCATGATCAGGGAGGTAAAGAACAATACCACTGTACCATTGATCGTTGGCGGGGGAATTCATACAGCTAAGCAGGTCAGCCAGATCTATGATGCCGGAGCTGACATCATAGTTGTGGGTTCTGTCATTGAAGACGATCATGAGGGTTTCATATCCTTGCTGGAATCCGTAAGAAAATAAGAAAACAGGCAGACCCACAAGACTATTGAACCAGTTCCAGGATGATGTCTCCGGTGGAAACGTTGGGCCGGGAGATTTCCAGGAAATAGGAAATCGTGGGTGCAATATCGATCATCTTCACAGGGCGTGTCAGTGAAGATCTTTTAATCTTCCATCCATAGAAGATCAGCGGCACATGGTTATCCCCCAGATAAGAGGAATGATAGGAATCCCCGTCATTTTTCTCCACCCAGCCAGGAGCCAGGTTTATGATCACGTCTCCGGATCTTTTCTGGTGATACCCATTTTGCATTTTATGAAAGATCCCTTCAGAAAAATTCGATGTCTGGAGGGTATACGAGGTTACCGCATTGGATACTCCGGTAAATTGTATCAGGAACTGGGCTGTACGATCCTGGATCTCCTGGTAGCTAATACCTGAGGTCTCGATCAATTCGTGGTTAAGATAGATCTGTTGCCCGTAATAATACTTCACCCAGTCTCCCTTCCCATAAATGGCATTCAGGTAACTACCCAGCAATGACAGGGAACTATGTGGATTGAAATCACCGGAAGGGATTTTATGATGGATCAGGTAGGCAGGCTGATAAGCCAATCCATGATCAGAGGTCAGGATAAAAAGGGTGTTCTGTTCACCCACCTGATCATCAATAAAATTGATAAAGTGTGCCAGCTCCAGGTCAAGCCGGAGCATGGCATCCTGCATTTCAACTGAATTTGAACCGAAATATTTCCCGATATATTCATTGGCCGAAAATCCGATGGCAAGATAATCAGTGTACTGATCCTTTCCGAGTTCTTCATTTATGACTACCGCCGTGGCAAAGTCCCGCGTCAAAACATTTCCATAAGGCGTATATTTCAGGATCCTGAAATTCCGTTCATTCCGTTTCGGTTTACTGATCTTCTCCAGGTCATAGGGAAAAACACTTCGTCCTTCCAGACCGGTTTCAAACACGCTGGTATCTGAGGTACTTTCTTCATACTCGGCAAGCGGTAAAAGAGGTTCCCAGGTCCGGTCCAGATATGATTCTGCCAGTTTCTTTTCATTGAACTCCCGCGCCCATGCCGGCAGTGAATCCACATAATAGCTGCTGCTAATCCAGTTACCTGTCAGATTATCATACCAGAAGGCATAATTGGCCGAATGTCCAGCAGATAATATGGCAGCACTATTGTCCAGTGCAATCCCAATCACTTTTGATTTAAAGTTCGAAGAAAGACGGATCTCATCCCCGATGGTCGATGCCAGCATCTGTTTCGGAGAGAACTGTCCCGATTCATAATTGCCCCCCATCGTTTTGGTTTTCTCATCAGCCACACAATAGACCACTTCTTCCTGGAGGTTATTATACCAGTTATTGGAAATGATCCCATGATGAGACGGCAGGGCCCCTGTTGCAACAGTAGCATGACCGACAGCCGTTTCATTGATCAGGTAATCATAGGCCGCATTCTTGCAGAAAGTACCGGACATGACCAGTCTCCGTATTCCCTCGTCCCCGAATTTATCCCAGTATCGGTGGATATAGTCGTACCTCATCTGGTCAACCACCATGCATACTATAAGTTTTGGTTTTTCAGAAGGGATGCGGGTGTGGGCTTGGGAGAAAACCGTCGTTGATATAAAAAGTGAAGCGTTAAAGATGAACAGAAAGAAGAAATTTTTCATATCAAAATACTGCAGGAGACTTAATCAATAATCTGCTTAATAACGGGCAAATATACTCTTTTATTTCTATTGAGATTTGCAGACCCTCCTGGTGATTGCAGATTTTGGTGATACGACTTGCAGGATATAAATGCCCTGCTTGATTCCGTTACCATCCAGCCGGTAGCTGTACGCGCCAGGTTGTTCATGGATGCGCTGGTCTTCGAATAACAATCTTCCATCCAGGTCATACAGTCTGATCTGGTATTTCCCCGGCTCTCTTGCCTTATAGGACAATAAAGTATTGTATATAAATGGATTAGGAGAGACTAACAAGCTCTCTTTTTCATGCGTACTGACCCCGGCAGGTCTAAGCAGAATACTGACAGGGGTGGCGCGGTCATGATCTACCTGAACATCCCGGATAATCTTTGTTCCATATCCAAGGGCTGATACTTCCACATCCCATGTACCCGGCTCAATCAACCGGGCGAAATATCCGGTTGACTTGTCGGAAATTACGTACGATTTGTCCTTCTCATGATCCCGGACCCGGACGATGGCCTCCACAGGTTCATCACTTATCGCATCCGTCACCATCCCCTGTATCCCGAACAGGCTGTTTTCCATGTACTGCAGCATAGAGCGGTAGTTATAATACCAGAAATAAGGCAATTCGTCCGGGGACGGGAACTTTTTAAGGCTGACCTCGATGCATACTTCCCTGGCATGAAGAAAATAGGTGACGTAATCCATCCTGCCTCCCTTGATATTGTACCATTTCCAGCCAATGATTATGCCATCTTCAAATCCGGACATGTACTGGACCGGGTAAGCCCTTTGCTGGGCAGTATCGGCATATTTGTGGCAGGCCCACCGGAACCAGGCATCATCCGCATGATAAAGATTCAAGGCATCCCAGGGATAATTCAGCACCTCCTCACCACCATGGAAATTGGCTGAGAACACCAGGTATATACTGTCCATGAATCGCATCTGGGCCAGGGTCTCCGGCTGGTATTCCCTTTCATCAGGATGCTCATTGTCGGGAATACCGGGGAAATTCCGGTTGAGGTCTGCACCATTCGAATTGAACCGTTTTGGCTGGCTGATTTCCTCATCACCGTTCCAGTAGGCACCATCAGGATTGGCCAGGGGATTGATCCATATCTCCATATTGTCTACCAGGCGGGTGACCAGCGAGTCCTTGCCATAATTCGTCAGCAAATGATCTGCCAATCTGAGCAGGATCACAAAACCTGTGGCCTCATCACCATGCATGGTGGATGAATAATAGAAGGCAGGTTCGGGTTCCCGGACATCCGGCCGATGGGTAATTTTAATTGCCAGAATGTCTCTTCCGTCGACACTTTTTCCAATGGTCTGAAGCCTGCATATGTCAGGATAAGTGGCTTGAAAACCAAGCATCATATTGATATATTCGTCATGGCCGGGGTAGACATCCCAGTCCCCCGGAAACACCCCGGCACTCTTCCTGTATGAGACTTCCTTTCTTACATCAATTATCCTGAAAGGGATGCCTTGACCGACAATTTTACCGAAGCCAGATGGGTTGGCGTATATCCTGTAGCCATCCTTTATCTTCCGGTCCAGTGATATCCACCTGGATATCTCTTCAAGGCCGGAAATACTTTCAGGATATATTTCAAGGATAATTTCCCCCCTCTCCTCCAGGATCTCATATGCCAGCTCCAGGACCTGGCCGGTATCCTCCTGGGCCAGAAGCATGGGACCGGATAATAAAAACAGCAGGTAAAATAATCCTGTCAGTAAAATATTCTTCATCTTCCTATACATTAAAACGCACAAATATGGCATCTCCATCCTCCACGATATATTGTTTCCCTTCCACAGCCAGTTTTCCAGCATCGCGGCAGGCACTTTCCGAGCCCAGATCTATATAATCCTGGAATTTGATCACTTCTGCTCTGATAAAACCCCTTCCCATATCCGAATGGATCGTACCGGCTGCCTGGGGAGCCGTTGATCCTCGCCTGGTGGTCCAGGCCCTCACTTCTTTGGGGCCTGTAGTAAAAAAGGAGATCAGGTTGAGCAAGCTATATGCGGACCGGACCAATCTGTTCACACCTGGCTCCATCAGTCCGGCATCCTGCAGAAAAGCCTGCCGGTCCCCCGTATCCTCCAATTCTGCAATATCTGATTCCAGTCCGGCTGCAATCACCAGTATCTCAGCATCCTGTCCGGACAGTGCATCCCTTACCCTGTCAACATAAGCATTTCCGGATACAGCAGAATCCTCATCAACATTGCAGACATACATAACCGGTTTGGCGGTCAGCAGGAACAGATCATCAATGTATTTTTTGTCACTTGGACCGACCCTGGCTGTTCTCACTGATTGAAAAGATTCAAGGTGATCCTTATAAATCCCCAGAACCTCCAGTCCCTTTTTTGCATCTTTGTCCCCCGCTTTGGCCGCTTTCTCCAGCTTTTCCATCCTTTTTTCCACAGACTCCAGATCCTTGACCTGCAATTCCAGGTCAATGGTCTCCATATCCCTGACCGGATCCACTGTACCATCTACATGCGGAAGCTGATCATCATCAAAACACCGTAGTACATGTATCAGCGCATCGGTATTTCGAATATCCCCCAAAAACTGGTTCCCAATGCCCTCCCCATGGCTGGAACCCTTAATAAGTCCGGGAATATCCACAATCTCGACTGTTGCCTGGGTGGTTTTTTTGGGTTGAACGATCTCTGATAATTTATCCAATCTCGGATCCGGTACATTGATGATTCCCAGGTTGGACTTGTTCGAACTAAAGGCAAAGCTCGAGGATTCTGCACGTGTATTTGAGATGCAGTTAAACAGGGTTGTTTTTCCTGTATTGGTTATACCGATTATTCCGCAGTTCAATGCCATATTTTTCCATAAAGATACAAATGATTAACAATCCTTCAGGGTCCTTTCATCAGACCCATCCCGGTTCCGGGTTTTTAACAAAACTTTTTAAATCTTTAAAAGCTTGCAAGCATAAAAATCCTAATTTTATGGCTTGTTTTCAGTACCAAATAACCAATTGCAAATATGAACAAAGAGATTTTAACGAGAACAGCGGATAACATCCGAATCCTCTCAGCCGCAATGGTAGAAAAAGCCAAATCAGGCCATCCGGGCGGAGCCATGGGAGGCGCCGATTTTGTGAGTGTATTATTTTCCGATTTCCTGCGATTTGATCCTGAGGATATGTCCTGGGCCAACCGTGACAGGTTTTTCCTGGATCCCGGACACATGTCCCCCATGCTTTACTCCGTATTGTCATTTGTCAATACTTTCAGCATGGATGATCTTCAGCAATTCAGGCAGTGGGGAAGTCCCACGCCAGGCCACCCGGAAGTGGCTGTTAAGAGAGGTGTGGAGAACACTTCTGGTCCCCTGGGCCAGGGCCATGCTATAGCAATCGGGGCAGCGATCGCGGAACGCTTCCTCTGCCAGCGTTTCGGAGAATGGATGGCCCATGATATATATACATTTATTTCAGACGGGGGCATACAGGAAGAGATCTCCCAGGGTGCAGGCCGGCTGGCAGGATACCTGGGACTCCATAACCTGGTCATGTTCTATGATTCAAACGATATCCAGCTGTCCACCAAAACGGAGGCCGTTACCACGGAAGATACAGCAAAAAAATATGAATCCTGGGGATGGAAGGTCAAAACCATTGAGGGAAATGATATCGGTCAGATCTATCAGTCCCTCCAGGAAGCCAGGGAAGAAAAGGACAAACCATTTCTGATCATCGGCAAAACCATTATGGGCAAGGGGGCCGTTACCGAATCCGGTGAAAGTTTCGAGAGACAGGTATCAACACACGGTATGCCGCTTGGAAATGCCGGGGCTTCACTGGAGAAATCAATAGAAAACCTGGGTGGGGATCCTGGAAATGCATTCCAGATCTTCCCGGAAGTAAAGGAGCATTTCCAAAATGTTCTGAAGGAAAAAGCGGCAGATGTGAAGCAACGAAAGGCAGCGCAGGCAGCCTGGGAAAAAGAAAATCCGGAATTGGCCGCAAAACTGGCAAGATTCTTATCAAAAGAGCCACTTTCAATCGATTTTTCACAGATTGTCCAGAAAGAAAACTCGGCCACCCGTGGTGCTTCTGGAACGGTACTTTCCTATTTTGCCCAAAATCTGGAAAACATGATCGTTGCTTCTGCTGATCTTTCCAACTCTGACAAGACTGACGGATTTCTTAACAAGTCAAAAGCTTTTGCCAGGCATGATTTCAGTGGAGCATTCCTGCAGGTGGGTGTTGCGGAGCTTACCATGGCTGCCATCGCTAACGGAATGGCCCTTCATGGAGGGATCATCCCTGTATGTGCAACATTCTTTGTTTTTTCCGATTACATGAAACCAGCAGTAAGACTGGCTGCATTGATGGAGCTTCCGGTAAAGTATGTGTGGACCCATGATGCTTTCCGTGTCGGTGAGGACGGGCCTACCCACCAACCGGTGGAACAGGAGGCACAGATCAGGCTGATGGAACAACTACGCAACCACTCGGGAAAAAGGAGTTGCCTGGTATTAAGGCCTGCAGATGCTGCTGAAACGACGGTTGCCTGGAAAATGGCCCTGGAAAACAAGGAAACGCCCACAGCGCTTATCCTTTCAAGACAGAACATCACAGATATACCTGCATTTGAAGGCTCTGACCGCTTTACAGATGCACTGCATGCGGAAAAAGGGGCCTATATAGTGCAACATTCAGCAGACAATCCGGACCTGATCCTGATCGGAAATGGTTCAGAAGTATCTATCTTGCTCGAAGGGGCCAGAAAATTAAATGAACAGAAGAAACTAAATGTCCAGGTTGTTTCAGCCATATCAGAAGGCCTGTTCAGGGATCAGGAACTGGCATACCAGCAGGAAGTGATCCCCGATGGTGTTCCTGTATTGGGACTAACGGCAGGATTGCCGGTAACTTTAGCCGGACTGGTGGGACCCCATGGAAGAAGCCTGGGAATGGTAAGTTTCGGATACTCGGCACCCTATAAGGTATTGGACGAGAAATTCGGATTCACCACTGATAATGTATTCAACCAGGCTTTGTCCTACCTGGAAGAATTCAAATAGGTATATGTATCAGCCCGAATAATTTCGGGGTTTTTTAATCGTTATTAACAGGCGAGGTAACTTATTTTAAATAAATTAGTCCTAAATTATGGTTGGCTCCGCTTTATTAGACGGGGTATCCAAAAATGAGACTTGAATTCAAAGACAAAGAAGCTTTTCCCCGGAGATTCCAGGCAGTATGTTTATTGCTATTAATCAGCCTGTTACCAGTCCTCCAGGTGTCCGGACAGAAGGAAGAGGAAGCTCAGGGTGGATTCATTAATACCAGGATTTTGTTTGTATTTGATGGTTCCCAGAGTATGTCCGGATATTGGGACAGTGATGTAAAGATCAATATAGCCAGGAATTTCCTTCTCCATGTCGTCGACAGTCTTGAAACCCTGCCAAACGTACAGATGGCACTCCGTGTATACGGTCACCAGAGTCCAGTAGTTCTGCAGGATTGCAGGGACACCAAGCTGGAAGTTACCTTCGATATCAATAATGCTCATAAGATCAGGCAAAAGCTTCGTTTCGTGAAACCCCTGGGAAATACACCTATTGCTTATTCTCTTGAACAATGTGCAAATGATTTCCCACCCTGCGCTGACTGCCGGAACATTGTCATTTTGATAACCGATGGCATTGAAGAATGTGGAGGCGATCCCTGCGATGTATCACATAAGCTTCAAAGCAAGGGAATCACACTGAAACCATTTATTATCGGTATTGGCATTGACCCTGACTTTAAAAAAACATATGATTGTGTAGGGTATTTTTTTAATGCGGCCAAGGAGGAGAATTTCAAGGATGTGCTTCGGGTAGTGATCACCCAGGCGCTGAATACTACATCTGCCCAGGTCAATCTACTCGACCAGAACCATCAGCCGACTGAGACAGATGTTAATATGACATTCTATGATGTTTTTTCCGGAAAGGTCATGCATAATTTTGTACACACCCTGAACCATAAAGGAAATCCTGATACGCTTTACCTGGATCCGTTGATTACCTACAGGCTGGAAATACATACGATTCCTCCCATCATTATTGACAATGTTTCAGTAACTGCTGGAAAACATACAATCATTGCTACAGATGCTCCCCAGGGATACCTGGAAGCCAAAACCCTTGGCCGCACCCATTACCGGGATATGCAATTCATCATCCGCCAGCATGGAAAGGCTGAAACACTCCATTTCCAGAAAATAGACGAAATCGGTAAATACCTGGTTGGGCGCTATGACATAGAGATCCCAACTGTACCAATAATTCAGCTCAATGATATCGTGATCAGCCAAAGCTATACCACCACCATTGAGATCCCCCGTCCCGGCATTGTCACATTTTTGTCCCTCAATCCCGGATACGGCAGTCTGTATGTAGAAAAGAATGGTAAATTGATACGTGTCCATAATCTTGATCCAAACAAAAAGAACCAGTCCCATGCCATTCAACCCGGATCCTACATAGTGGTATTCAGGTCCAGAAACTCAAAAAATACTTTCAGTACCATAACAAAGACCTTCAGGGTCAAAGCAGGCAGCTCATCTGCCGTCGAACTCTTTAAATAATGAGTTCCGGATTAAACCTTCCAGGATTTTTTCTATCAAAGGAGGGAAGGAGCAGGAAAAACCCGGAGTATCTCAAAACTGTAGCGATTGGTCGACCAGCATGACAAGGAACTGATACAGCAATTCCGCGAGAACCGGAATTATGCATTTAACCTGATCGTCAGGAAATACCAGGAACGGTTATACTGGCACATCAGGAAACTTGTCATCTCTCATGATGATGCTGATGATGTATTGCAAAATACATTTATCAAGGCTTTTCAGGGACTGGAGAAATTCAGGGAAGATGCATCGCTTTTTACCTGGTTGTACCGGATCGCGACGAATGAATCGCTGACTTTCCTGAAAAAGCAAAGAAGCTGGTTTTACCTGCCTCTCGGGGATTATCAGCAACAATTGGAACGAACCCTTGAGAGTGATACTTATTTCAATGGTGATGAGATACAGATGAAATTGCAGAAGGCCATTATCCGTCTGCCTGAAAAACAGCGGCTTGTTTTTAACATGAAATATTTTGAAGAGATGAAATATGAAGATATGTCAGCGATATTGGGCACATCCGTAGGTGCCTTAAAAGCGTCCTATCACCATGCCATTAAAAAAATTGAACATTATTTAACCCGAGATTAAACCTTTTATCCATTTTTACGTCTAAAAATTAGAGATAAACACAATGAAAGCAGAGGAAAACAGGCTCGAAAAAATTCCCGGAATGTCAGGGAAACTTCCCTTCGAGGTTCCTGCCAATTATTTCGATGAACTCCCCTTGCGGATCCAGGAAAGGATGGCAGAAACCCCTAAGACCCCCGTTCTCCGGATTTATGATATGGTCAGGCCCCGGCTCGCCCTTGCCGCCATGATCATCGGTCTGATCGCAGTTGGCTATGCTGGCCTGAGGATGGTTCTGGGAAATCGGGAAACAAGGCTGCTGACAGCAGATGAGATCACAACTGCCATTGAATACTTCGGATATGAGTTTGATGATGAAATGCTGATTGCAGCAGTTGTTGAATCTGACATTGACCTTGATCCGCAATATGCTGATAATGAAATAGATGAAATTATTGAATATCTTTCCGGTGAAGACATTGAATTCGGTGAACTATTGAATGATTATTAATACATGTGCCATGAAATATAAAGCCCGTATACTATCCCTGATATTTTTCTTTAGCACCATAACCCTGATTCTGAATGCACAGGAACGCAAAGGTCGTGAACAGCACATTGAAAAGTTCAGATCGATGAAGATTGCTTTCATCACGGATCGGATTGAACTATCACCGGAAGAGGCTGAGAAATTCTGGCCCCTGTATAATGAAAATGAGAAAAAAAAGCAAGAACTCTCCCGGCACCGGAAGATGAGATCGAGGAATTTTAGTCAGCAGATGGAAAATCTTTCTGACGAAGAAGTGGAGGAGATGATTGATAACATTATTGAAACAAGAAAGAAGGAGGCCCAGCTATCAGCAGAATTCCATGAAGATCTTAAAAATATCCTCCCTCCGAAAAAGATCATGAAATTATACATTACCGAGATCCAGTTCAGGGAATATATGCTTCGCAGGATACGCGATGAACGCAGAGGCAGTCCCCATGAAAAAGGCGAAAATCCCCCTCCTGGATCCCTGCTCCCTTGAATGATTCAAAATTTAGCCTTATTTTTGCATATGTCCGGTAATTAAAAAAGGCATATGCTGAAGACCTTTTGTTACCTTCTACTGGTTCATGTTATGTTCATGAACTGCTCCGGAACAACACGGAAGACCGAAATGCCTGGATATGGAAATCAACCTGATAGTGATCCCTGGTGGAAAAGCAGGGCAGAAAGGATGGTTGAATCCCAGATTGTCAGCAGGGGCGTCAAGGATCCGGATGTGATCCGTGTCATGAAAAATACACCCAGGCATGAATTCATCCCCGATCATCTCAGGGATCATGCCTATAATGACAATCCCTTGCCAATCGGTTCTGGACAGACCATTTCCCAGCCCTATATAGTCGCCCTGATGACCGAATACCTGCAGTTAACAGGCGCTGAAAAGGTCCTGGAAATTGGCACAGGATCGGGTTACCAGGCCGCGATTCTCTCCCCCCTCGTAGACACCTGCTACTCCATAGAGGTAGTGGAAGCCCTTGCCCGGGAGGCAACTGATAAATTAAAAGATTTGAAATATGACAATGTCGTCATAAAATGGGGGGACGGTTACCAGGGATGGCCAGCACACGCACCTTTTGACAGGATCATCATCACTGCCGCTCCGGCGAAGATCCCGGAAGCACTGGTAGAGCAACTGGCCGTAGGAGGACGAATGGTACTTCCGGTTGGAGGCCATTTCCAGGAACTGATACTAATAACAAAAACCAAGAAAGGGATACAGCGTAAAAGTATTATTCCGGTCAGGTTCGTTCCCATGATACACCCTGCCGATCCCATCCCCGACAAATAGGCTTCCCTTGAAGAGCAAATTCGGCTTATATACTGCCATTTCCATCGTTATAGCCAATATGATCGGGACCGGTATCTTTACCAGTCTCGGCTTCCAGGTTTTGGAACTGCGCACCGGATTTGCCCTGCTTTTCTTATGGCTTTTAGGCGGGATCTCCGCCCTGATAGGCGCCATGGCGTATGCTGAATTGGGGACCGCCATGCCACGTTCCGGGGGGGAATATCATTTCCTCTCCAGGATCTACCATCCAGCCCTTGGATTTATATCCGGCTGGATTTCTTTTATTGTCGGTTTTGCCGCTCCCACTGCTGCCGCTGCTACTGCTCTCAGCGCTTACCTGACGGTGGCTGTCGGGATAAGCCGCACCGGCGGCAACCTCGATGCCAGGCTTCTCATCTCCATCACTGTGATCCTGTTGCTTACCATGCTTCATGCAAGGTATAAGAGGGCCGGCGCAAGCTTTCAGAATATCATGACCAGCTTGAAGATCCTTGTGTTGATATTGTTTATTTTAGCCGGGTTCCTATCCAGTGTTGACCAGACCATGGATTTCACCCCGAACCGGGCTGCCCTGAAGGAGATTATCAGTCCAGCTTTCGCCATTGCCATCTTCTTTGTCAGTTTTGCTTATTCCGGGTGGAATGCAGCCGCCTATATCATCGGGGAGATGGACAAACCGGGCAGGAATATCCCGATCAGCCTGATCCTGGGGACCCTGCTGGTAACACTTCTGTATATGGGGATCACCTATGTCTTTTTAAAAATTATACCCTTGGGGACCATGGCCGGTAGAATTGAGATTGGTTATCTCTTCGGACAGCAGGTTCTCGGTGTCAACGCAGGCCGGGTAATGGGCCTGTTGTTCAGCCTTCTGTTGTTCTCTACCGTGAGCTCCCTGATCATTACTGGTCCGAGGGTCACCCAGGTCATGGGAGAAGATTACCCCGGGATCCGCTGGTTTTCGCATACATCCACCCAGGATACACCTGCCCGCGCCATCTATATCCAGGCTGGTATTGCCATTGTTTATGTGATTACCTCAACCTTTGAACAGATGATCACCTATATAGGATTTACCCTGAACCTGATGACCCTGCTCGCGGTCCTGGGCATGATCCTGTATCGAGAAAGAAATAAATCCAGCAGAGATGACATTTACAGGATCCGGCCCTATCCCCTCCTGCCCGTGATATTCCTTGTGATCAATACCTGGATAATGATCTATGGCCTGATTTACCGCCCCTTCGAATCATTTGCCGGCATCATCACAGCTGCAATGGGATTTCTGCTTTGGCTCTGGCTGAAGCATAAAAGCCAGCAACAAGTTGCCTCATAACAGCCTATTATATAATGTTTTAACTTTTTCAAGGATGTTAAAAAAGGAGCCTATTTTTTATGCGTGCACAAAAATCAGCGACGATTTAACATCCTTGAAAAGTATAAATGACAAAATATATGAGTTTTGAGATTGCTTGGTGCAGATTATTATTCTACCGGCAGGTTCAGTTCAACTTCCTGTAGAAACTTCACGCTTTCGTTCATATCCGGGTAAAAAATGCGGTCATCATCAACGAATTTAACCCTTTCCCTGTATTGCCCGAAGAAGTTCTCAAGGTAAGGGGAAGATTTGGCAGGTCTTCGGAAATCCAGTGCCTGTGCAGCATTAAAAAGTTCAATGGCAAGGATTCTTTCCAGGTTGAGCAATACCTGGTAGCATTGGATGGCAGCATTGGCCCCCATGCTCACATGATCCTCCTGTCCCGCGCTTGACTCAATGGAATCAACCGAAGCCGGTGTGGACAATTGTTTGTTATGGCTCACCATGGCCGCGGCGGTATATTGGGGGATCATAAATCCGGAATTCAAACCAGGTTGTGCGACCAGGAATGGTGGCAATCCCCGGTGCCCGCCCAGCAACTGGTAGGTTCGCCTTTCAGAGATATTCCCCAGTTCAGACATGGCAATGCAGAGATTATCCAATGCAAGGGCCAGGGGTTGTCCATGAAAATTGCCGGCGGATATGATCAGGTCCTCATCCGGAAAGATGGTCGGATTGTCAGTTACAGAATTGATCTCATTTTTAAAAACGTAGGCGACATAATTGATAGAGTCCTTGGAAGCCCCGTGGACCTGTGGAATACAGCGGAAGGAATAAGGATCCTGGACATGTTTCTTGGACTGGTTCATTAGTTCGCTTCCCTTGAGTATGTAACGTATCCTTCGGGCTGTTTTGATCTGCCCCTGGTGTGGCCTTATCTCCTGCACCAATGGATGGAATGGTTCGATCCTGCCATCAAATGCCTCGAGTGACAGGGCAGCAATTATATCCGCCAGTTGAGATAGTTTAAAGACCCTCAGGCAGCAATGTACTCCGAATGCACTCATAAACTGGGTACCGTTCAACAGGGCAAGTCCCTCTTTAGAAGCGAGAGTCACCGGTTCCATTTGTAATTCATTCAGTACGGAATCTACCGGTTTCTTCTTCCCATTAAAATAAACTTCCCCTTCCCCTATCAGCGGGAGACTGAGATGTGCCAGTGGTGCCAGATCGCCCGAAGCTCCGAGAGAGCCATACTGATAAACCACGGGAGTGACCCGCTGATTGAAAAATTCCACAAGCCTTTGAATCGTGGATAATTGAACTCCTGAATTACCATAGGCAAGCGATTGGATCTTCAGAAATAACATCAACCTGGTAATCTCACGGGGAATTTCATCACCCTGACCGCATGCATGTGAAAGCACCAGGTTTCGCTGCAGTATCCCCAGATCTTCATGTGAGATCAACCTGTCATGCAATGATCCGAATCCCGTATTGATCCCGTAGAGCGGCTCTTTTGTATCCTCCAGTTTCCGATCCAGGTATATGCGACATTTCTGTACCAGTTCAACTGATCTTTCAGAAAGTTCAATCTCCAGTCCATCCCTCAATATCTGCCGGATCCTGTCAAATTCCAACTCGTCCGGAGAAATCTTATGTATATTTTCATTCATGATGCGCCCCCAATACGTGCCGGATGGCCTTTTCCGTTGTCAGTTCTTCTTGCTTGCCCGTATCCATGTCTTTGATTGTGAGAACGTTCTTTTGAATTTCATCCTCTCCCACCAGGACAACAAAGGGAATACCTTTGCTGTTGGCATAGCTCATCTGTTTTTTCAGTTTTGCATGGTCAGGATACATCTCTGTCTCAATGCCGGCCCTCCTGAATGCAGGCAGCACAGACAAAATATATTTCTCCTCGTTTGACCCGAAATTGATAAACAGGACACGGGTTCCGGTAATTACTTCATCCGGATACAGGTCCAGTTGATAGAGAACATCATAGATCCTGTCTGCGCCAAATGATACCCCTACACCTGATACATCTTCCAGTCCGAATATCCCCGTCAGATCATCATAACGCCCTCCGCCGCAAATGCTGCCGATCTGTACATCACTGGCCAGGACTTCGATGATCGCCCCGGTATAATAATTCAAGCCCCTGGCCAATGTCAGGTCCAGTTCCACCTCTGACTTAAGGTTCTGGTCCTCAAGATAATTAAAGAGCGTGATCATCTCATTTACTCCCTGGATACCAGTCTCACTGTCGGACAATCTATTTTTCAGTGTATTAAGTTTTTCGGAATGATCCCCCGAAATGTGGATGATCGGTTGCAGTTTGTCTACGGCCTCTGCAGACAGTCCACGGGATCTAAGTTCCTCATTCACCTGTTCGGTGCCTATCTTTTCGATCTTATCGAGTGCCACAGTAATGTCAGTAAGGTGGTCCCGCGCTCCGATAAGCTCTGCAATTCCTGCCAGGATTTTCCGGTTATTGGTCCTGATATTAATATTGATCTCGAACTTTTCAAAAACCCTGTCTATAATCTCGATCAATTCGAGTTCATTCAGCAGGGACCTGCTTCCGATGATGTCCACATCGCATTGATAGAATTCCCGGTACCGTCCTTTTTGGGGACGGTCGGCCCGCCATACCGGTTGTATCTGATACCGTTTGAAAGGAAAGTTTATTTCGTTCCTGTGTTGTACCACATATCTGGCAAATGGTACGGTAAGGTCATAACGAAGGCCTTTTTCACAGATCAGTGCGGACAGTCTTGCTACATCCTTCTGCTGTACTTGTTCATCCTCCACCCCTGAAAGAAAATTACCAGAATTCAGGATCTTGAAAAGGAGCTTGTCACCTTCTTCTCCATATTTCCCAAGCAGGGTATCCAGGTTCTCCATGGCCGGGGTTTCAATGGGTTGATACCCATAAAGCCGGAAGACCTTCTCAATCGTGTTGAAAATATATCTACGGCGTGCCATGGCATCGGGAGAATAATCGCGGGTCCCCTTGGGTATATTAACTTTCTTCACTATTTGCGGATCTTCTTCAGGTCCTTTGACAGGAAGCCATCCGGTTTTTTGTCACTGATCATATGATAATCGAAATAATAGAAGCTGGCATCATCCGCTCCAATAAGGACCTTGTAACATCTGGCCTCAAGCCTGGTGCCCTCCGGTCCCACCTTATGCAGAAAAACCACATCATCATCCCTGTCCTGAATAGCCTGACGGATATCTTCCCTGCTGACCAGCTTGAATTTATACGGATAGATATCCCTGATCTTTGCGGCTGAATTAATATCATTGGCCATTTCGTTTTCCAACAGGTACAATGTTTTTTGCTTCACATCCTTCATATTATCATTGTATTGCTTAAAAACATTGGCTGAAATAATCTCGGGATGTTTATGGATCAGTCTGAGATGCTGCTGGATAAAACGCACAAGTATCCCGAGCTTATAATTATATGACTCATCCTCTACATTGGCATAAGCCACCGGTACAGATACCAGGTCAGGCATCATGTTCAGGTGAAAATAATCCCCTCCCATGGAGACATTCAGGAACCTGTATTTAGCATTTAGTTTATCCTTTTCAAAAACTACTGTAGTAAGAAACAGGAAAGAATAATCCGGATTCATTCTCTTTTCCTCGAATTCGGAAAATGGAATGATCTCATATTCTGTGATGTTCCACTCCTGCGCCATAACTTCTTCAATTTCAGCATCAAAGGTATTCAGGGGGTTTTTATCCCTGACAACCAGTGTTTTGGTCTTCATAAAATGGTCCAGATCTTCAGTTGTTGGCACATACTGCGCACTGACCAGTAAAGAGGAACTTACCAGTAAGATAAATAAAACTGTTCTTTGCATGGGTTTCGTAATGTTAGAGTTTGGGTATGTATAAAGGATTTCGTTCGTTAAATTTCCTGAGGTACAGGAACTTTAATTGCCGTCTTTTCTTTTTCCTCAGCTGTATAAACTCATCATGCAGTTCCGGGTCTTTCATAAGCATGACCTCAAGGGCCTCTACATCATAATCATACACCTTGCCTCCTTCAAAATCCAGAAGGTATTGTCTCATCTCAGAGGAAGAATAATTTGAGGGATATCCCCCATATCGATAATAATAATCATATGGATTATAATAATATGGATCATAATATCTTGAATCATAGGTAGTAATAGTCGCCACAAAATGACAGATTTTACCTACGATGGTTATCCGGTGATACTTATCATCAATCGCAATGTACAATATCCCGTTCCTGCTGAATCCCCAAACATCCTTTGACCTTACTTCCTGCTTCATCCCCAGGTGATCATAAAACAACAATGTTTTATTTTCAAGTACTTTGGTAAAATACTCCCTGTCATCATAGTCCACGTTGGTAATGACTCTTGACTTGGGAATTGGGGCATTGTTCCTCATCTGCTGGTGATTGAGAAATATTCCATCCCGGAATTCGAACTCCGGGGTATATCTGATCATGTTCAGTGTATCTGGTTCAGACTGTGCGAATATGCCCAGGGGAACGAACCAGACAGCTAACACTGCCAATACACCTACCCAACGCATGTATCTTGTCTTATCCATAATTATAAATATTCTTTTAACAAATCATATTAACACAAACAAACAACGTTCCATTATCCGGGGTATTATCTGAAATGATAAGAATCATATTAGGCTTTTCGCGTAGATTGTTTTTTTGTGTATATTTATGAACAAATCTGTTTATCAGCCATCTGCAAATTTACGCATAAAAAGTCCACGAATTAATGCTTACTCAAGAGAAAATATTTAAATTTTTCTCTTTCGGATTAATCGAAAAAACAGACCCTCAGATACAATCACGCATCCTGCTAACCAATATTTTTAGTTCTCTGGGGATCATATTTTTTGTCGGATTTGCTATCATTGGGCTTTTTAACCAGCTATACTGGCTCTCCCTTATCTTGTTTACTGCCAGCGCCTTTACCCTACTCAATACTATCTACCTGATACGGACCCAACGGATTCAGCATGCTGTTTCTTTTCTGCTCGGAATGATGGCCTGTCTGTTGCTAATCATTCTCATCCATGGAGGAACCATTTCAACCGGATATTTATGGGGACTGACATTTCCTATCATTGCACTTATCCTGTTTGGACTTAAGCGGGGAAGCATTGCCTCCCTGGTTTTCATGCTCCTGTTAGGGATTGTATTATTTGGCAGCCTTCCTTTTGTGCAAGTTGATTATGAGTCTACATTCAGTACGAGGTATCTCTTTACATACCTTGGGATTTACATACTGGTTTATACTTTTGAGTACCTGCGCGTGCATAATGTCCAGAAGCTGGATAAAGCCCTGGAGGATGCCGCTTTTGAATCCCGCTCCAGAGACGAGTTCATTTCAAAACTTTCTCATCAGCTTAGAACCTCCCTGAACAATATCACCCTGGTAAGTAATCTGGTCAGTAAATCACAATTGACAGATGAACAAAGAGATCTGATCAATACCATACTGGCCTCAACCAATAATCTGGTGGAGGCTATTAATAACATCGTTAAGGTATCCAATATTGATCTTCAAAGTGTGAGAGAGGCCAGCGTCTCCTTTGACCTGTCCTCCGCTATAGAGAACATCCTGCAGTTGTTTTCTGCCTCAGAATATGAAGGGCTGGATGTCTCCCTGGAACAGGATGCCACCTTGTCCAACCAGGTTATGGGCGATCCTATCAGGATAAAGCAATTGTTCCTTAACCTGGTGGAAAACATCCTTAAACAGGGCAAGGCCAATCATCAGATGAACATTCAGATCAAGATTTTTAATTACCGGGAGACAGATGCCAAACTTACCCTTAGATTTAAAATACTGGCCTGTCTTGCCCTAAAACCTGCTGGCAAGGGCCGGGAAGATGGTACCAAAGCAAAATGCAAACTTCCGGTACCGGTAGAACAGCTAGATCTGAGTATACCTGAAAAATTTGTGGATATGCTTGGGGGTGAACTGGTTATTGAAACTTTTGAGAATCATACCTTATTTAACTTTGATCTGGTCTTCGATAAGAGTGATAAAAAACTTAAAAAGGGCGTAACCGGATTATACTTCGGTGTGGAGGATATCAGGACAACCAGGAAGGTGGAGTTGAAAGATGCCAATATACTACTGGTTGAGGATAACCTGATCAACCAGAGGATTGTCGTGTTAAGCCTGGAGCCTCTCGTTAAAAACATCGATCTGGCCCTTAACGGTAAAGAGGCACTGGATAAATTCGGCACCTCAAATTATGACCTTATTTTGATGGATATCCAGATGCCGGTCATGGATGGATTCCTGGCAACCAAAAAGATCAGGGAGATAGAGACCAGTTCGAATTCATTCACACCTATTATTGCCATTACGGCGAATGCTATGGCCGGCGACCGTGAAGCCTGTCTTGCGGTAGGCATGGATGATTACATCAGCAAACCCTTCCAGGTTGATGTGCTGATAGATAAGATGAAGGCACTCCTGGCAAAATCTGTAATTGTTTAGCAAATCAATCAGCGTACCTCCGGTTTGATACCTATTACCAGTATATCATCCACCTGGTCCATGCCCCCTTTCCATTCTTCAATACTTGCATCGAGAATGGACCGTTGTTTCTCCATGGGCAGTTTATGAATGGTCAACAGAAGATGCCTGAATCTCCTGTATTTGAATTTTTTACCATCCGGTCCACCAAACTGATCAGCATATCCATCTGAAAAAATATAGATGATATCGTTTTTCTGAAGGTAGATTTTATGGCTTTTAAACAACTTCCGTTCAGTTGGTAAGAGAATATCGGCTCCTACAGAGAACCGGTCAGCCTTAACCTCGATAACGGTTTCATTCCGGATCAGATACATGGGATTAAACGCACCTGAATAATCCAGGGATTTTTCTTTCATGTCAAGAATGCACAAAGAGAGGTCCATTCCATCATTCAAATAAACCTGTTCCCCATCTGAAAAAATCTCTGAAAAATTATCATTCAGTGTATCCAGGATCATGGCAGGGTTGCTACCCTGCTTACTGGCTGTGATCTTTCTGAACAGTTCAAACCCAATGATGGAAACGAATGCGCCAGGCACCCCATGACCTGTACAGTCTACGGCTGCCACATAGATCTTGTTGCCATGCTGGTTTATCCAGTAGAAATCACCACTTACAATATCCTTGGGTTTGAATAGTACAAACGAATCAGGCAGGATACCCCTGAAGCTCTCCGAGGATGGCAGAAGAGCAATCTGGATCCGCTTGGCATACAGGATACTGTCGGTTATGTTTTTGTTTTTTAAGGCCAGTTCTTCTCTTTGCCTGGCTATCTCTTTGGCAGATATCTCTTTTTCTCGAAGCATGCGGTTGGTCCGTCTCAGGCTGCTTGTCCTGATCTGTATGGCCAGTACAATGAGGAAAATACCCAACACTATATATATAAGTATGGCCACCGTTTTGCTCCAGAAGGGATATGGAGTAACAATTTCCAGCTGGACTTCATCGTCTGAATACTTCAGATCATTATTTGACCCTCGGATACTCAGTGTATGGGTACCCGGGCTCAGTTCGGAGAATGTAAGAAAATGCTGTTCTCCGATATGGATCCACAGACCGTCCTGATCTTTCCTGACCAGTTTATACATATACTGGTTTCTTTCAGGTGCTGTAAACTCCAATGCAGAAAACTGGATGGTTATTATCTTTACTCCCCTTGACACGATAACCGAATAAACCCTGTCAAGCGAAAGTGGTTTGGATTCCCCTCCTTGTTCGCGTCTCTTGATATACCGGGTGAAAGATAAACGAGGAGCATGGGTATTATACATAATGGAATCCGGATGGAAAATGTTCAATCCTGAAATGCCACCGAAATACAATCTGCCTTCTCGGTCCTTGTAGCAAGAGCCAGGTAGATATTCATAGTTCTGTAATCCATCTGAAGAGCCATACTGTATGAAGGATTCCCGTTCGGGATGATACCTTGCCAGTCCACGATCAGAACTCAACCATAAATTCCCGCTTCCGTCTTCCACCATGCCATATATCCTTAACTCCGCCAGTTCAACCGGATCAGGGAAATAGTCAAACGAATTATCTTCCGGATTATACTGGTTTAAGCCGGATGCGGTACCAACCCAGACTTGGTTTTGAGAATCCAGCAGCAGGGACAGCACCGTGTTGTTGTTAATATTGGAGGACTGGTTTAATATCCCTGCCTGGAATACCTCATGCCGTTCTTCCTCTGGCAGATATTTGATGAGGCCCACCGAGGATCCTACCCAGATCCAGCCCCTGTGATCCTCCAGTACACAATAAACATCCTGAAGTGCCAGTATTTCTGACCCATTGTAAATCTGATGACGGGGCCTGATTTCTCCGGTCTTGGGATCGTATCTGTGAAGACCATTGGAGGCAGCGATCCATATAAACCCCCTTGTATCCTCGATGATATCATTCACCTGCTGTCCGTTGAATAATCCACATGATACACTGGGTTCCTGGTTACAGAACCGGTAGAAGTAGTTTGAACCGGCTTTCATTATATTCAGCCCGTCTCCGGTACCCACCCAGAGGTTCCCTGATTTATCCCTGTATACCTTATTAATATAATCATGAATAAGCCGCCTGCCTGGCCCTGCATTTCTCCCATAGTGGATAGTCTCGCCGGTTTCCTTCCGGACAAGGTTCAGTCCCTTGCCACTTGTGCCCAACCACAGATCTCCGTTTTCATCCTGGTGGAAGCTGGTGATCATGTAGGAGGATAATCCCTTTATCAGGGGATTACGCTGATTGATCACCTGGAATTTTCTCCTCTTCTGATCGATCTTGATCAGTCCCCCGAAAGTCCCAAGCCAAAGGATTTCAGAAGCATCTTCATAAATGGTATAGATACTGGTAAATGGAATCTGCAACTCATCCCTGTTAAAGGAGGTGAACATCCGGAATCCAGAAAGATCGGGCTGAATCATTATCAATGCCTGCTCGGTCCCCACCAGTATGGTTCCCTTCCTGGAACCTGTCAGAGAATATACATCGATACCTTTCAGGCTTGGAATGGAATCACCTACTTCAAAGAATACATCGTCCATTGGGTTATACAGATAGAGCCCGTTCTCCGTTCCAACCCAGATCTGCTCCTGCTGGTCAATGTATAACACCCGGATATTATTGCTCTGCTGTCCCAGTTCACCGGACACTGAATGTTGTGTAATGCTTTGTGATTCTTTATCAAAAACCTGGAGCCCGTCCTTTGTCCCAATCCAGATCTGTCCATTCCTGTCTTCTACCATTGAGTAGGCACTGGGATTGCCGGCAGGATTTAGCTCATTGTATTGAAGCGGAAAGGGAGTAAATTGGTTTGTTTCAGGATCCAGCATTTCAAGCCTCCGTTCTGTCCTGATCCAAACATGGCCTTCCTTGTCCTCCAGCACGGCATAGATGGCAGGTTTCTCAAGGATGGCTGAATCCCGGTTTCCGGGTATCAGGTAGGTCCACATATACCCCCCCAGCCTGTCGAGCTTGTTCAGGCCATAATCCGTACCCACCCATAATACCCCATCCCTTCCTTCGGCCAGGCAGTGGATGGTATTATTTGACAAGGAGACAGCATCGGGCTGATACCGGAAATGATCGAAGGAATATCCATCGTACTTATTCAGCCCGTCCCGGGTTCCAATCCATAAAAATCCGAGTGAATCCTGCAGGATGGTATGGACTCTTGACTGGCTCAATCCGGATTGAGTGGTAAACAAATTTCCATATAACTCTGCGGTCTGTGCCGCTGAGTTGAAAATTGTCATCAAACCACAGATGAAAAGACAGACGGCATATGGTATATTCCGGATGCTATGCATACAGGGTAGCTAAAATAACATTTATTACCCTCTTTACCAATGACGCGAAATGATCACGCGCCTTTACCGGCCTTCATGACGATATTCTCAAGCATCTCGGTAGTAAGAGATTTAGGCCTTTCCAGGGGATACAATAAAGCCCTGTCCCATATGATATTGGCAGTGATCCCTATGGCCCTTCCAATCCCGAACAATACTGTATAGAAGTCATATTCTGTAATCCCGTAATGCCATTGTATCACACCTGAATGTGCATCTACATTTGGCCATGGATTTTTTGCATGACCATGTTCTTTCAGGATGGGAGGTACTACTTTGTACAGCATATCAACATACTGGAACAACTCATCCTGTTTTATATGCTTCAGTGCAAATTCGCGCTGGACCGAGTAACGTGGATCCGTTTTGCGCAGTACGGCATGCCCGAAGCCAGGGATTACCTGTCCGGAATTCAAGGTATCCCAGACGAACTGTTTCATTTCTTCTTCAGATGGAACTTTTCCGTCCATCTTGTTTCTCAGATCCTGTAACCAGCGCAATACTTCCTGGTTTGCCAGACCATGTAAGGGACCGGCCAATCCATTGATCATGGCGGAAATGGACAGGTATATGTCTGACAGGGAGCTGGCCACAAGGTGACCGGTATGTGCACTCACATTGCCACTCTCATGGTCGGCATGCAGGATGAAATACATCCTGGATACATCATCATATGGGGCATCCTGTCCCATCATATGAGCAAAATTTCCACCCATATCCAGGTCTGTGTTTTGTTTGATCCTTTGTCCATCCCTGTATAATTTGGCATATATGTAGGATCCTATCTCAGGCAGTTTAGCCAGTAAATTCAATGCATCTTCATAGGTTGGATCCCAGTAATCCTGCTTAGGGATGCCGGCATGATATTGCTTGTTAAAAAGGGATTCCCTGCTGAGGGCCAGGATGGCGGCGGAAAAAATGGCCATTGGAGGACTGTTGGACGGGAAGGCATCTATGACCTCATATACATACAGGGGAAGGATACTGCGTTTACGGAACTCATCAATGACCTCTTCCACCTCTTCTGCAGTAGGTATTTCACCGGTCAGCAGCAGGTAAAATAAACCCTCAACGTATGGAATTTCCCCTCCCTCAGGCCTGGGTAATTGTTCGAATACCTCTGGAAGGGTATACCCCCTGTACCGGATCCCTTCCTGGGGATCAAGGTAAGAAATATCGGTAACAAGACACTTTAGTCCGCGCATTCCTCCGATGATCTTTGAGATAGTTGCCTCATCCACGACGACATCCCCAAACTCCTTCATTAGTTTCAGGGTTCTTGGACGGTGTTCGTTTATCTTTTCGTGTAGTTTTTGCTTCAGGTTTGACATTATTCTTGAGATAAGTTTATGTTGTAAAACATGAATTCCTTAACACCCTACTACTTCAAAAATTTGAAGTCCTTGCCAATGTATCTCGCGGAAGTACCCAGTAACTCCTCGATCCGAAGCAGCTGGTTGTATTTGGCGATCCGGTCGGACCTCGAGGCAGATCCGGTTTTGATCAATCCGGTATTCAGAGCAACTGCCAGATCGGCAATGGTTGTATCTTCGGTTTCACCTGAGCGGTGGGAGATAACAGAGGTCATTGAATGCTGGGCAGCCAGCTGGACCGCATTAATTGTCTCGGTGAGGGTTCCGATCTGGTTCACCTTGATCAATATTGAATTTGCCGAACCCTCATCTATCCCGCGCTGCAATCTTTTTACGTTTGTCACAAACAGGTCGTCTCCAACCAACTGAACCCTGTCTCCAATGGCCTCATTCAGCTCATTCCAGCCTTTCCAGTCATCTTCATCCATTCCATCTTCAATAGAAATGATGGGGTATTTTTCAATCCATTCCTTCCAGTAGGCCACCATCTCGGAAGAGGTCATCTCCTGGCCGGTAGATTCAAACTGGTAAATATTTTTCTCCTTGTTATAAAACTCAGAAGCGGCTGGATCAAGGGCAATCCAGATATCCTCCCCGGGTTTGTATCCGGCCTTCTTGATGGCTTCAATCACAATTTCAATGGCCTCTTCATTGGATCCAAGGTTGGGTGCAAATCCACCTTCATCACCAACATTCGTTGATTGTCCCTTGGATTTAAGTACGGATTTCAGGTTGTGAAAGATCTCAGCCCCCATTTGCAGAGCTTCAGAGAAATTCTTTGCGCCAACCGGCATAATCATGAACTCCTGAATATCAATCTTATTATCAGCATGTTGTCCCCCATTCAAAATATTCATCATGGGAATGGGCAGGGTGTTGGCATTCACACCACCGATATACCGAAACAAGGGTTGCCCGGTATACTGCGCACCCGCCTTGGCACACGCAAGAGATACGCCCAGGATGGCATTGGCACCAAGATTACTTTTGTTCTCAGAACCGTCAAGTTCAATCATTTTGGCATCAATCTCGTTCTGGTCAGTGACAAACATGCCGCTGATCTCCTCATTGATTGCCTTGTTTACATTTTCAACCGCCTTTAGGACACCTTTGCCCAGGTAGCGCCCCTTATCCCCGTCACGCAGTTCGACTGCCTCATGAACGCCGGTAGATGCTCCGGAAGGAACGATCGCCCTGCCAACGATTCCACTTTCGGTATATACTTCTACTTCAACGGTGGGATTGCCTCTGGAATCGAGGACTTCACGTGCTTGTACGCTAATGATTTGTGCCATTTTAATTATTATTTAATGTTAATGCTTTATTGAGTTCAATAAAAAAGGGATAAAGTATATTATAATCCTTCATCCCTCTCCTGATCCATATGAAATTATGCTAATTATTCTTCTTTCTTCTCCTCTTTGTCTTCTTCTGCGTCAGGTTGTGTTTCCTCGGTTTCCTCCGCTTTTGCTTCAGGCGTTTCTGCTTCAGCATCTTCGGTAGCAACCTCTTTTGCAGTTGTTTCAGTCTCTGGTTCAGCTGCAACTGTTTCACTTTCAGTTTCAAGCACTGCTGCAGTAACCTCCTTTTCGGTTGATTCTGCTTCCGGCTCAGCTGCTACCGCCTCAGTATCAGCATCCGGTCCATCAAGAGCTTCAGCCTCAGCGACGGGTTCAGTATCAGCGACAGGTTCATCAGCCTCATCGACAGGTTCAGTATCAACCTCAGTAAGTGATTCTTCCGTAACTGATTCGACTGTTTCTGATGCTCCGGTTTCTTCAGTTTCCACTTCTGTCCCGGCGCTTATCACTTCCCCGATTCCCTTTTTCTTGCCTCCCCTTCTGCGCCTGGCTGATTTAGGCTTCGCAGAATCTTTTTCAGCCAGCATGTTCTCATTAAAATCAACAAGTTCTATAATACACATATCTGCATTGTCTCCCAGCCTGTTCCCAAGTTTGATAATACGGGTATAGCCACCCGGTCTTTCACCAACTTTGGAAGCTACTTCTCTGAAAAGCTCAGACACTGCATATTTATCACGTAAATTCTTAAAAACCATTCTTCTGGAATGTGTGGAATCTTCTTTCGAACGCGTGATCATCGGCTCTACGAAAGTACGTAGTTCCTTAGCTTTTGCGGTTGTGGTGGTAATTCTTTTGTGTAAAATAAGGGATGATGCCATATTGGCAAGCATTGCTTTCCTGTGCGCACTCTTCCTGCTCAGATGATTCAATTTCTTCCTATGCCTCATTTCGCTTAATCCTTGTCTAATTTATATTTGCCGATATCCATCCCAAAATTCAGGTTCATGCTGACCAGCAACTCATCAAGTTCAGTAAGAGATTTTTTACCAAAATTCCTGAATTTCAACAGGTCGTTCTTATTGAATTTTACCAGGTCACCCAAAGTCTCTACCTCAGCTGCCTTAAGGCAATTCAGGGCACGTACGGAGAGATCCAGGTCAACCAGTTTGGTTTTCAGTAATTGCCTCATATGCAGAACTTCCTCATCAAATTCTTCGTTGGCAAATTTTTCATCTGAATCCAGTGTAATCTTCTCATCCGAGAATAACATGAAATGGTAAATCAGGATCTTGGCTGCTTCCTTGAGTGCATCCTTTGGATGGATAGAGCCATCGGTCATGATCTCCACGATGAGTTTCTCATAATCCGTTTTCTGCTCAACCCTGTAATTTTCGATGGAATACTGTACATTCTTGATGGGGGTAAAAATGGAATCCATGGCGATCAGACCAAATTCTGCATCCATGGGTTTATTTTCTTCAGAGGCGACATATCCTCTGCCCTTATTGATGGTCATTTCAATCTGGAGTTTTACATCCTCCTCCATGTGGCAGATTACCAGTTCGGGATTCAATACCCGGAAACCGCTTAAAAACTTATTCAGATCACCTGCTTTAAACTCTTCCTGTCCTGTGATGGTTACCATGATCTTCTCATCATCAACATCATCGATCTGGTTCTTGAACCGGATTTGTTTTAAATTGAGGATTACTTCAGTGACATCTTCAATGACACCGGTTATGGTGGAGAATTCATGCTCTACTCCTTCGACCTTAACAGTGGTAATTGCATATCCTTCAAGAGAAGAGAGCAATATTCTCCGCAATGAATTTCCAACAGTAATACCGTAACCAGGTTCAAGTGGGCGAAATTCGAATTTTCCATAATACTCGTCCGAGTCAACCATTATGACTTTGTCTGGTTTTTGAAAAGCTAATACAGCCATAAATAAATGATTATGATTCTATTTTGAATATAATTCTACGATTAATTGTTCCCTGATATTTTCCGGGATCTCTTCTCTTTCCGGCCGATTCAGGAACTTGCCTGCCATTTGTGAGGAATCCCACTCCATCCAGGGTGAAGCGGACCTGTGTGATCCGTTCAGAGAATCCGAGATGGCTTCCAGGGATTTTGATTTTTCCCTGATACCAATGATATCACCAGGTCTTAAAATATAAGAAGGAATATTCACGATTTTTCCATTCACGGTAATATGCCTGTGTGATACAAGTTGCCTTGCACCAGCCCTGGTTGGGGCTACTCCCATCCTGTATACTACATTATCAAGTCTTGATTCAAGCAATTGCAACAGTACTTCCCCTGTGATACCCTTGCTGCGTTGGGCTTTTTCAAAAAGATTGGCAAATTGCCGCTCCAGAATACCATAGGTATATTTAGCCTTTTGTTTTTCTTTTAACTGGATTCCGTATTCTGATTGCTTTCTTCTTCTCTTGTTATTACCATGCATTCCAGGAGGATAGTTCTTCTTCTCAAGGATCTTATCAGATCCAAAAATCGGATCACCAAACTTTCTGGCTATCTTGGTTTTCGGTCCTATATATCTTGCCATCTATTTTGCTTTTTGACTATTTCTGAATGAAACCTATACTCTTCTTCGTTTTGGTGGGCGGCAGCCATTGTGTGGCAATGGGGTTACATCTGTGATCTCCATCACCTCGATGCCGTTAGAATGAATGGTCCGCATAGCAGATTCTCTTCCTGATCCGGGTCCTTTTACATATACCTTAACTTTCCTGAGTCCCAGATCATATGCTGTTTTTGAGCAATCCTGGGCGGCCATCTGGGCAGCATAGGGTGTGTTCTTCTTGGAACCTCTGAAACCCATTTTCCCTGCTGATGACCATGAGATTACCTGTCCTGAATTATTGGTCAGGCTGATAATAATATTGTTGAACGAGGCGTGTATATGCGCCTGTCCACTCGGTTCAACCCTTACTATCCTTTTCCTGGATGTTCCCGTTTTTTTTGCCATACTTTATTTCTTAGCTGCTGCTTTTTTCTTGTTCGCAATTGTTTTTCTTCTCCCTTTCCTGGTCCGTGCATTATTCTTCGTACTTTGTCCCCTTACAGGCAAGCCAATCCGGTGGCGGATCCCACGGTAGCTTCCGATATCCATCAAACGCTTGATATTTAATTGTACGGATGAACGCAACTCACCTTCGACCTTCAGGTTATCGTTGATAATTGAACGGATCTTGGAAAGTTGGTCATCTGACCAGTCTTTTACCAAAACATTCCGGTCGATCCCGGCTTCATCGAGAATCTTCTGGGCTCTGCTCCTTCCTATTCCAAATATATAGGTGAGCCCAACTTCTCCACGCTTGTTTTTTGGTAAATCAACTCCTACAATTCTTGCCATATGAATATAGTATTATAAAATGGTTTGCAAAGATGCAATATTTTATCCCTGACGCTGTTTAAACTTGGGATTTTTTTTATTGATCACATAAAGCCTGCC
>DAOWJB010000087.1 GCA_030640625.1 Bacteroides sp. | reverse complement strand
TCAGGGTAATTTTGAGGTGGTTCCGGAAGATATGGATCTGCATGTTGATTTTACAGAATTTGACAAGGCAGGTGAGAAATATCTGAATGAACTGGGTTTCAATGCCTATCATTTACCGCTGCAGGGTTTGCCATCTGGTAGTTACTATGTTCAGAGACGTGGTGTGTTTGGAGGGTTTTCTCAGGGAACGGCTGAATATGATTATTTAATGAAACAATACCTGACCATGGTGCAGGATCATCTTGAAGGAAAGGGTTGGCTGGGACGTGAATACGTATATTGGTTTGATGAACCCAATACCGAGAATTACCCCTTTGTGCGTGAGGGAATGGAGATTATTCACCGGTCGGCGCCGAAGATCACCCGATTTATTACAGAGCATCAACCAGGTCCTGATATCATGGACATTACGGATATCAGTTGTACCGTGATCGGTCAGCTGGATGCCGGAATCATCAGTGAGCTTGTAGCACAGGGCACGGAATTCTGGTCGTATGTGTGCTGTTGTCCCAAAGCGCCCTATCTAAGCCTGTTTATTGACCACGATGCCATCAACATGCGGATGTGGCTCTGGTTATCATACAAATTTCAATTGAGCGGGATATTGATCTGGTCAGCCAATTATTGGAATTCCCAAACTGCCTCACCCCAGGGTTATTTACAAGATCCCTGGGAAGATCCCATGTCCTATACCGTGGGTTACGGTTTGCCTTATGGAAAACAAACCGGATGGGGTAACGGGGATGGCCGGTTTTTCTATCCGCCAAACAGAAATCCAGGGGACAGATCAGAAAAATATCTTGATGGTCCCGTACCCTGCTTACGACTTGAAAGAATCCGTGATGGCATAGAGGATTATGAGTATTTGCTTTTACTGGAAAAAGCAGCCAATGAAGATGACGGAAAACATAAAAAGCTTGTAAAAGAAGCCCGTAAATTACTTTCCTTGCCAGGATCATTGGTAACCGGACCAACAGAATACAACAAGGATCCACAATCCCTGATTCAATACAGGAATAAAATCGGAGAATTTTTAAACACCTTGCATAAAAAACTTTGAGTCATGAGAATGAAAAATTTTAGCAGAAGAAAGTTCATCGTTAACGCTTCTGCAGGAACAGCCGGCGCCTTATTATCATACAAGGTGCCTGTATTCGGAATGTCAAATAGAGTGTCGGTTTCTGAACTTGCCCTTAAGGGTGGAAAACCTGTCAGGACAGATGGCTGGCTGAAATGGCCGGTATGGGATGCTGAAGCTGAAGAACCGATCTTATCAGTTCTCCGGAGTGGAAACTGGTACCGGGCCAGGGGTACCAAAGTCGACGAGTTTGAAAAAGAATATGCCGGTTTTATCGGAGCCAGGAGGGCTCTTGCCACAGCAAGCGGAACAACTGCTTTAGAAACCGCACTTCATGTTCTGGGAGTTGATGCAGGCGATGAGGTCATTGTATCTCCATATACTTTTATCGCAACCTACAATGTAGTTTTCAACCAGAAGGCATTACCTGTTTTTGCTGATACCGATCAGGAAACATTTACCATTAATCCACACAAGATTGAAGAGAAGATTACGGAACGGACCACAGCCATCCTTCCGGTGCATATCCTTGGTTTACCTGCTGATATGAATCGCATTAATGCCATTGCAAGGAACCATAATCTCGTTGTCATTGAAGATGCCTGCCAGGCCTGGCTGGCTGAATACGATGGTAAAAAATGTGGCACACTGGGTGATCTGGGATGTTTTAGCTTCCAGAACTCCAAACATATTCCTTCAGGAGAAGGAGGGGCTATTACAGGAAATGATGATAAAATTATGGACCTCTGTCATTCATATCATAACTGTGGAAGGGCATATGGTAAAAATAAAAGTGAATTCAGAGGTTACCCTTTCCGTGGTGGGAACAAAAGAATGATGGAGTATCAGGCAGTTATATTAATGTCACAGATGATGCGGGCCCAAAGAGATGCGGATAAACGGCTGGAAAATGCCTTGTATCTCAACTCAAAATTAAAAGATATTCCCGGGATCATAACCTATAAATTGGCAGACGGGGCAACCCGTTCGGCTTATCACCTTTATCCGTTCCGCTATAAAAAAGAGTATTTTGATGACTTGCCAAGAGAAAAATTTCTTAAAGCGCTATCTGCTGAAGGTATTCCATGTTCGGGAGGGTATGGACCACAATATAATGACGGTTTAATGGAGGAAGCTTTGAATTCCAAAGGGTATAAAAGACTGTTTTCAAAGCAAAGATTGGACACTTACCGGGAGGAACTAAAAAATCTGCCCGATAACGATCAGCTATGCCGGGAGGCTGTCTGGTTTTTTCAGAACATGTTGCTGGCTGACCGCAAAGATATGGACGACATTGTCAGTTCAATACAAAAAGTATATGAGAATCGGAAGCAATTGCTTTAATTGATAAGCTCGAACTGTCCGAATATGCACTGTATGTTAAAGAACTTGAGGGTATCTCCAGGCTTAGCCTGTTCTGTTACCATTGTCGATGAATCTTTGAAACTCTCCTGAATTTTCTGTATTTTTCATCTGTTATATACCGTATTCTTATGGAACGTCGGAAATTTATAAAATATGGAGTTGGTTCTCTTCTTACAGCACCATTTTTATTTAACGAGTGTGCTCGATTATATTCAGATGATTATGCATCTCCCATTGTAAGTGTGCTGGACGAGCTTGCATCCAAGATAGCTTATAGAGAGGGCAAAACCCTTAATTCAGACGGAGTTATCGTTGATAAAATTCTTTCGTTTGATATCATTAATAGCCGTGTTGCCGGGATGGTTGATACGGCAGTCATGAAAATCACCAATCAATTAAGTGTCGGAAAAGCATGGGAATCGCTTTTCCCAGCCGGTCATCCAAATGAGAATACCAAAATCGGGATTAAACTGAATTTTTCGTATGGAGATTGGAGAAACGACATGGAGAACGATTGGTCAAATATAGTCTGTCCTTTCGGCCCGAAGTCTGCTGTAACCAATGCAATCGTCACAGGGCTATGTCAAATGCATGATGGCACGTTTCCCATCGAAAATATCACATTATTTGAAAGGATATACTCGCTTGGACATCGTAAAGATTTTCCTATGATGCAGGGATATCGACCGGTATCTGCTAATAGCGCAGGGATAACCAAAGATACCCAGACCGGAACTTACGGAATTCACTGGATAAATACTGCAAATCGATTGGAAATACCGCCTAATGCTCCTGGTTTTAATGCGGCCCCGAATTTTTCCGGGAAATATCGTGCGCCTCAGCGAATTTTTTCTGCCGTATATAAAAATGATTTTTTGATCAATTATGCAATAGCAAAAGACCACAGGGCTGCCGGAATAACTGGTGCGATGAAAAATAATTTTGGATGCACGACCAATCCAAACGGTACTCATGGCGCTGAGTGGGCAAATGAGAACAGCCCTTATGCAGGTACCCGGCTATGTGTGCCTGTATTCTATAAAAAAGTCAACCAGCAGGCACCATTCATCCTCAATATTCTTGATGCCCTTGCCGGTATTTATGAAGGAGGGCCCCTTTCAGGAAAAGTATTTCATGCCAATACCATTGCGGTCAGTAAAGATCCGGTGGCTTTAGATTCTTATTTGCTCAGCTTGATTAACCGGGCACGTATGGATAAAGGGCTCTCTTTACTAGGGTCAGATGATGGCAAGACCCCGGATGGTCATCCAAATGCTTCTTTTTTGCACATTGCTTCTGAAAACCTTGGATTGGGAAGTATGTCTCTGGAAAATATGCAATTGTTTAATTTATCTTCCGGTTCAGAACAAAGTGATATGCCCGCACTTCAAAAAAGTCAATCAAGAATTAGTGAGGTGAGGAGGACAAAAGACAGGTATCAGGTTCAGGTATTTTTAGATAATTCAAAAAGAACACACTCTATAGAATCAAGAATTGAAGATATGAATGGCAATGTGATCAAATCTTTTAAATCACAATCTACCATTTCGTCCGGAGCTGTACTCCAGTGGGACCATCGAAATAATAATAGAATTTCAGTAAAAGAAGGGAACTATATTTGGTATGTTGGTGTTGATGGCTTATTACATACATGTACAATAAACGATAATATTAAGGCTTAGAATTCACTGTTTCTAAAACATTTATCATGAAGTACTTTTTAAATTTTAAGATACTCGTTGTTGTTTTTTGCTTGAATATTGGAAATATCTCCCTTGCCCAGGAATATGATATTTTAATTAAAAACGCTCACCTGATTGATCCGAAAAATAACATTGATCAAAAAATGGATGTTGCCGTTTCTGATGGTGAAATTGCCAAAGTATCGCCTCAGATTTCAGAAAGCAGTGCAAAAACCACCATCAATGCTACCGGTTTGTATATTACTCCGGGACTTATCGATATACATGCACATGTTTTTTGGGGGACCCAGACGGAAGCATATATCAGTAATAGTTTCGCGAGCCTGCCTCCCGATGGATTCACATTCAGGTCAGGGGTAACCACGATAGTCGATGCCGGTAGTTCAGGATGGAAAAATTTTAGAACTTTTAAGGAACAAACAATAGATCATTCTAAAACAAGGGTACTTGCTTTTTTG
>DAOWJB010000277.1 GCA_030640625.1 Bacteroides sp. | reverse complement strand
CTTCATGATCGGATCACTGAACAAGATCTGGCCCTGGAAGATTACCGTGGAAACCTATGTCGACTCACACGGTGAGGTCCAACCCCTGCTACAGGACAATGTCCTTCCAGGCAGGTTCATCACGGAGACGGGTTCGGATCCGCAGATACTCTGGGCCGTTCTGCTTGCGCTTTCCGGCTTCCTCGTTATTTTCCTGTTTGAAGGAATGTCAAAGAAAAACAATGCATGAAACGGCTGGGACTGATAGGTTATCCGCTCACCCATTCATTTTCTGAAAAATATTTCAGTGAGAAATTCGACCGAGAGGGTATCGAAGGATTTGAATACCGTAATTATCCCATCCAGCATGTACAGGATCTCAAGGCATTAATAGAGGAGAGGGAGAAGCTTGTCGGCCTCAATGTCACCATTCCCCATAAGCAGCAGATAATGTCCCTGCTTGATGAGATCGATCCGGAAGCAGCAAAAATTGGAGCTGTGAATACCATCCGGATTGAAAGGATTGCCGGGAAGATCCATCTTACAGGGTATAATTCGGACGCATATGGATTCAGGGAGTCCCTGATTCCCCTGCTGGGGACAGGACACCGGTATGCACTTGTGCTTGGGACCGGAGGTGCCTCAAAAGCCGTAACATACGTTCTGCAACAAATGGGCATTGAGTTCCAGTATGTTTCCAGGGATCCATCAAGGGATCAACTTCATTATCTGGACCTCTGCTACACGGTTCTAAAAAAGCATACCCTGATTGTCAATACCACACCGCTTGGGACCTATCCTGATACATCCACCTTCCCGAATATACCATACGATCTGGTCACCACCGATCATATACTATATGATCTGGTGTACAATCCTGCTGAAACAGAATTCCTCAGGCTGGGGAAACAGAAAGGGGCATCGATCAAGAACGGATATGAAATGCTCCTGTTGCAGGCCGAGAAATCCTGGGAGATATGGAACCGTTCGCGAATTCTCTAAACCTTCATCCGTCATAAACCATATTGCGGAAAATGATCCGGATATTCAAGATTATACTGTCCTGCTCCCTTTCCCGGTGAAAAGGGATGTCTTCAGATCTGTTCACTTGACTGATATTTGCACACCTTCCTGCCTTATTATTTCCAGTATTGGAGATACATCATCCTCGTTGAATCTACGTGTTCCAATGGCAAAGGGTTCAATTCTGAAATCAAATCTGTACTTGGGTAACCAGGGTTTTGAAAGAACGAGGTCATCCTTCGTATCGAAGATATCCGAAATAAGCAGCACATCAATATCACTTCCTTCGGTAGCCTCGTCACGTGCATGGCTTCCATAAAGATAGGCCAACCGTATATTCATCCCGTCTTCATTCAGATTACGGATATAGCGCTGAATAATAATTATAGCATCTCTTTGACCCATTCCATTAATACTTTGGTTTTATCAAAATAGGAAATAACTTTTTCTCTGGAAGGTGTTACAGGATTATATTCAGGATATCTTCCCTCCAACTGATATTTCATCAGGATTTGTAACTGTTCCTGATCTTTCTGTTCAAATTTTATTAATGCCTGGCTGGCAAGATAGAAAAGATCATGTGAACGGGGTGGCATTTGTCCAGATTCCCTAACAATCGCAGCTTTAAGAATTTTCTCAATACAGAGATGACAGAAAAACAATCCCTGTAAATGTTTTTTATTAGAAATTAGAATTTCAGCAGTTTCGAGATCGCTTTCAGCACTATTCCTCCAATAATCTATCTGTTTTTGAATATTGATCATCAATTAATGTAATTAAAATACTAAAGTCTTTAAATCAACGTCTTAACCAAGATAGTAAATTATTCAATAGCATTGAAACATTAAAAGATTATCTGACAATATCCCAGACTTCAGGCATTTAATATTTAAAAGCGAATGGAGACTGTCACATACGGTTCTTTGGGAGATTGAGGGGCTAATCAACATTCAGCCAAACAAGGGCAGCATTCTCTGAATTGAATACCTTAAAACGGTAATTTTCAAAACGAGCATTTTGTTCAAATAATGTGGCAATGACCGTCTCATAGGGAGCGGCTATCAAAATGGCCTCTTTCATTCGTTTATATTTGGGGATGGCACTTTTGGCAGCCTCAATAATTTTCTCCACATCATCTAATTTTACTGCCAGCCGGGTTAACCTGCAGTCGATAAGAACCTTCAGGTCCCTGGGGTATGTATCGTTTCGCCTAATTTCATTATAATGTCCAAGGATTTCTTCAATGGTTAATTCTCCACCTGTTTTGGTCTGTAAAATATTCAATTGATCATTGTGATATAATATTTTACATTTCAGGCAGATTTCCGGCAGACTGAAGTTAAGACCAAATTTTGGAAATGTCAACAGGATAGTATTATTCCTTGAAATATTTTCTGATTACTTCCAGGCTTTTTTCAGTTTGCTCACCAAACATCGTATGTCCAGCATGTTTTATTACAACGAGTTCAGCATTGGGATAATAGTCAAGATGAGCCCTTTGTTGCTCCTCACCAATAAGGGTATTGCACTCACTGGCAATGAATAAAACCTTGTTTGTGAAGTTCTCGGCTCCATCCACCAGATTCAATTTGAGGCTACCATCTTCATCCATAACACTTCTGAAAGATGCTGAACTTGCCAATCCACCAAATCTCCAATAGTCAAATGCAGCAGTCGTCATGTCCCCATTGCAATAGTATGCTGTATAAGGATTTCCCTTCATATTACCCTGTAACATAAAAGCTTGAAAAAAATAGTCTTTAGCTGCCTGATCATCAGGACCTTTCACATGCAGAGACTGGAACCAGCATTTACCCATATGTTTAAGTAATCCTAAGCTGAATTTTATTTTCACCTTTTCCATGAACGCTACTGCTTCTTCCGAGGTCAAGATTCCTGGTTCAGCAAGTACAGCTTTTTCAACTTTCTCAGGGTGTTCGGATATGTATCCGGAAGCAAGCATCGCTCCCCATGAATGTCCGATAAGATTTACTTTCCTATCTTTTGCGTAATACTCAATGATACCATGCAGATCGGCAAGCATGATCTCTAAGGTCAATTCATCTGATGGTACCCTTGGAGAGAGACCGGTCCCCCTTTGATCATAAAACACCACAAAGTATTCGTCTGCCAGTCCTCTAATGGGGAGAATATACCGGTAATCATTCCCCGGACCACCATGCAAGGCAATGACCACATCATTGGTATCATTTCCAAAGGTTTCAGCATGGAATACTGTTTTGCCAATCTGAATATGCGGGATTGAGGGATCCTGTTCAACAGTTTCTGCTATTTCATAATCTCCAATTGTCAGCAGATAAAATGTGACAAAAAGCACCAGGAGTGATCCTGAAAGATAAATGAGAGTTTTTACTATAATTCTAAGGGACTTCTTCATGATTTGTGTTTTAATGGCACAGGACGAGTCATCCTTAAAAAAAGATTTCAGGCGGGTATTGTACATCTGTTAAAAAGAGACCCCGTGCCGGAGCCGAAGTGCCGGCATTCGAACGGGTTTTACTTTCAATGATTTGCCGGAATCCATCAAGGTCAATTCGCCTGAATCCCAGGTCAAGTAATGTTCCCACGATGGCCCTGACCATGTTGCGAAGGAAACGGTCAGCCTGTATGGTAAAAACCATTTTATCCTCTGTGATATCCCAGCGGGCAAAATGCACCTTGCAATTATTGGTTTTGGTATCTGTATCAACCTTGCTAAAACTGGTGAAATCGGTATATTCTGACAGCAAATCACTGGCTTTTTGCATGACTGGAATATCCAATGGTCCATATACATAATGGGCATACTCAGTGGTAAATACTTCCTTATTTCGCTCTATATGGTATTCGTAGTTCCGCGTCACCGCATCAAAACGGGCATGGGCATCGGGTTTGACCGGAATGAATTGGGAAATGGCTATATCCCCGGGCAATTTACTGTTGATTTTGAAAAGGAAATCCTGATCATCTGTGAGGTCCCCTCTGCAGTCCATATGCGCATAAAATACCCTGGCATGGACCCCGGTATCAGTTCGCCCACAGCCGGTAACCTGCACCTCTTCTCCAAGCAACAGGCTGAGATCCCGGGTCAGTACCTGTTGCACCGTAATGGCATTCGGCTGGATCTGCCAGCCATGGTAATTTGTACCCTTGAATGAAAGCTTTATGAAATATCTGGTTTTCAATGATATAACATGTGTTCTTTGCCTTTACCAAAGGTAATATATTTTTCTGTTCGGATCACCCTGTTACTGGACTTGGTCTCAGGCCTTTTTTTTCTAATTTTGTGGTCTTTACATTCCAACTCAAAAAAATAGTCCCATGAAAATCAGAAAATTAAACCTGATCCTCCTACTGTTTCTCATTATCTCCCTTGCGACAAATGCTCAGAAAAAACGCCCTGTAACCGACGGTCAAACCAGGCTGGAGCTCTACCAGAAGCATCTGGACATGCTGGCGACATCTTCTGTGAAGGAACTGCACTGGCAACATCTGGGTCCCACAAATATCAGTGGGCGCTGTACGGATGTTGAGGCAGTCCGGCCCAGGGGTAAAAGCTATACCATTTATGTTGCCGTTTCATCGGGAGGTGTCTGGAAGACAGTCAACGAAGGTGTCACATGGGATCCCATCTTTGAGCAGGCAGTCACCACAGATATCGGGGATATCGCCGTAGATCCTTCCAACCCCGAGGTACTATGGGTGGGCACCGGGGAAGCAAACATCTTCCGAAGTTCCATGGCAGGATGTGGCTTGTACAAAACCACAAATGGTGGCAGCAGTTGGGAGCATGTTGGACTGGAAAACACCAATACCATTGCCAGGATCGTGATCGATCCCAACAATACGGATATTGTCTATGTGGCTGCTTCCGGAAATGAATGGACAGACAACAAAGAAAGAGGCATCTATAAAACACTTGATGGTGGTAAGACCTGGGAGCAGGTTCTGTATGTGAATGAACGGACCGCCGGAAATGACCTGGTCATGGATCCCACAGATCCCAATGTGCTCTACGCCACGACCTGGGAACGCATCAGGGTGAAATGGAGCGATCCGCGGACCGAAGAGGATTATTCCGGGAGCGGGATATGGAAGAGCACCGATGGCGGCAGTAGTTGGAAGGAGATAAATGTCGGACTCCCGGCAGCGAATAAGCGCGGGCGCATCGGTATTGACCTTTGTGTATCCAAACCGGAAGTAGTATATGCATTTGTTGATAACTATGAAACAGCCAGGGATGAAGCTTGCGAGGAAGTAGATTCATATGGCAGGCCCAAAGGAAGAGTGATCAAGGGGGCAAGCATTTATCGTTCGGATGACGGAGGGGAGAACTGGACGCTTGCAAGTGGACTGACAGAAGATATGAAACCTTATATGGAGAGGCATTCCGCTACTTATGGTTGGGTATTCGGACAGATCAGGGTGGACCCGGTAGATGAAAATACCATATATACTATGGGACTTGCCCTGAATGTATCTATTGATGGTGGTAAAACTTTCAAGCGGCTGAGCGGCATGCATGGCGACCACCACGGTTTGTGGATCGACCCGGATAATACAGATTACCTGTTGAATACCAATGATGGAGGCATCTGTGTCTCCTATGACAGGGGCGAAAACTGGAATTGTTTCCTCGATAACCTGCCCGTTGTGCAATTCTTTAATGTCAATTACGATATGAAAGATCCTTTCAGGGTGTATGGTTCCATTCAGGATCATGGCAGCATGTATGGCGTGGTTGACCTGAGCAAGGGACGTGACAATGTACCGGCGGTGGAATTTGAACGGGCCCCCGGAGGAGAAGGCAGCAGCCACGCGATCCATCCTGAAAATACAGATATCGTCTTCTCCGCCGGATTTTACGGGAGCATTCAGCGGACAGATATGGGAGGGGAAGGACAGTGGAACAAAAACACCAAATCCCTCCTTCCAAAAACCTATCCCGATGAGCCCAGGCTGAGGGGACAATGGATTGCGCCTTTCATACTCTCTCCGCATAATCCGGATATTGTTTATCACGGCATGCAGTATCTGATGATGTCGCTGGACCGGGGAAATACCTGGCAATATATCAGTACCGATCTGACTTATAACGATGAACAAAAAATGGGCGATATCTCATACCAGACCCTTACCAGTATCTCCGAATCGCCCCTGAAATTCGGATTGCTATATGCAGGTACAGATGATGGTCGTTTGCATTGTACCAGGGATGGTGGAAAGAACTGGACCGAGATCCAGAATGGTGTTCCAACAAATAAATGGATATCACGTGTGGAGGCGTCAAGGTACGACCTTGGAACAGTATACATGACCCAGAATGGTAAACGGGATGATGATTTCCAGGTTTATGTCTGGAAATCCACTGATTTCGGGTCCACATGGGAGGATATTTCCGGTAATATCCCAATTGGACCGATAAATGTGATCCGTGAGGATCCCATTGATCAGAAAATACTGTATGTTGGGACCGATATCGGTGTTTACCTTACAAAGGATGGTGGTAACAACTGGGAGGTGCTCGGGGACCTGCCTTCCACCTATGTGCATGACCTGGTTATTCATCCGCGAGATAATATGATCATTGTTGCAACACACGGAAGGGGAATATGGGTAATGGACGGTGATAAAGTCAACGAAGGAAGGACACAGAACAACTGGTGGTCTGATTAATTCAGGTTTGTTAATACTTCTTCAGTTTCTTTAACATTTTTTAACCCTGTCTTCCAGCCTGCATTCTGACAGGGTTTGCCCGGGATTCCGGGAGAAGTTGGAATGGTATGGTATTTGAAAAAGATCCAATCAAATGTTATTTTTGGGTTCTCTTAAAAATCACTTCAATTATGAATGACACCGTAAACATCAAGGAGTTAAATGAAAAGATAGAAAAAGAGAGTGCATTTGTGGATATGATCACCATGGAAATTAATAAGGTGATTATTGGACAAAAGCACCTCATTGACAGTTTACTGATCGGATTACTGACAGATGGTCATGTATTGCTTGAAGGGGTACCCGGACTGGCAAAGACCCTGGCTGTGAATACCCTGGCAACCACCATAGATGCAAAGTTCAGCAGGATACAATTCACCCCGGATCTGTTGCCGGCAGACCTGATTGGCACCATGATCTACAGCCAGAAGAAGGAACAGTTCGAGGTTAAGAAAGGCCCTGTTTTTGCCAATTTCATCCTGGCAGACGAAATCAACCGGTCCCCTGCCAAAGTACAAAGCGCCCTGCTTGAGGCGATGCAGGAAAAACAGATCACAATCGGAGAAAACACATACAAGCTGGAAAGGCCTTTTATGGTCCTGGCGACACAGAATCCCATTGAGCAGGAAGGTACCTACCCGCTGCCCGAAGCCCAGGTTGACCGCTTTATGTTGAAAGTGATCATCGACTATCCTTCCAGGGATGAGGAGCAGCTTATTGTCAGAGAAAACATTGCCCAGGTATTTCCGACCGCGCAAACCATCCTGAAAACGGAGAATATATTGAAAGCCAGTAACATTGTCAAGGAGGTATATTTGGATGAGAAAATTGAAAGATATATCCTTGATATAGTATTTGCCACCAGGTATCCGGAAAAACACAATCTGGCAAAATATACGAATATGATCCAGTATGGGGGATCACCTCGTGCCAGCATATATCTGGCCATGGGTTCCAAGGCGTTTGCCTTTATCAAGCGCAGGGGATATGTCATACCAGAGGATGTCAGGGCAGTTTGCTACGATGTGATGAGGCACAGGATAGGATTGACATATGAAGCGGAAGCAGAAAATATTACGACAGTGGATATCATTACCGATATATTGAATATAGTGGAAGTACCTTAATACTGCAGGGGGAGAAATTGATGTGATGAAATGGTTTGTGAATATATTGTTTGTAGGGTTCCTGGCAAACCCTGTCCAGGTTACCGGGCAGCATTTTATTGGCAGGCATAAGGTTGAGGTGAAGGAACTGATGGGGCAGCATATGAAAGAATTATACGAGGATGAAAATTCTGTTAACAGGGTATACAATACCGTAAAATATATCGACAGGCTGGGCAACCAGACACTGTTGTTTGTATTTTCCAAGCAGGACACCTGCATGTATTCCAAATGGATGTGTGATTATACCATGCTTAACTCGGTGATTGCTCAACTGAACGGAAAATATCCCCAGTCCGCCGAAGACACATGGACTTATGACCAGGATGAACAGCCGTATATTATCACTTTGACTGCAGAGGACTGGTATTTTACAATCACTACTAGAAAGGAACAAAAAGATCGTTGATTGAGGTGGAAGCAACAGAACTGTTAAAGCGGGTCAGAAAGATCGAGATCAAAACCAGGGGACTGTCAAAGAACATCTTTGCCGGGGAATATCATTCTGCCTTTAAGGGCAGGGGAATGGCCTTCAGTGAAGTCAGGGAATACCAGTATGGAGATGATATCAGGAATATCGATTGGAATGTAACCGCCCGTTTCAATCATCCCTTCATTAAAATTTTCGAGGAAGAACGTGAACTGACCGTTATTCTCCTTATAGACGTTAGCGGCTCACGAAATTTCGGATCACAGACACAGCTGAAAAAGAATATGATCACAGAGATCTCTGCTGTGCTTTCGTTTTCTGCCATACAGAATAACGACAAGATTGGCGTGATCTTGTTCAGTGATCAGGTAGAGAAATTCATTCCACCAAAAAAGGGACGCCAGCATATCCTGCGGATCATCCGGGAATTGATCAATTACCAGCCTCTGCGGCAGGGGACAGATATATCTGAAGGCTTGCGGTATTTTAGTAATGCCATCAAAAAAAGATGCACCGCTTTTTTGATATCGGACTTTATGGATGAGGATTATGAAGAAGCGCTGAGGATTGCCAATAAAAGACATGACCTGATTACGCTGAACATTTATGATCAGCGTGAAATGCACCTTCCGAAGGCAGGCATGATCCGCCTGAAAGATGCTGAAACAGGCAGAATAATCTGGGTGGATACTGGCAGCCGGAGGATCCGTGAACGCTATGCAGAAGGATGGAGGAAAGAGCAGGAGAAATTCAATGACCTGATGTTGCGGACGGGAATCGATTCGGTAAATATCCGCACAGATGAAGATTATGTCAAACCCCTGATGAATTTGTTCAAGAGAAGATAAGATCCCAGATGGCAGCAGAGAAGAAAATATGGTATGAGGTTTTTGCAAAAAGGAGCAGCAGGCTGACCCTCGCTCTATTACTGTCTGTAATGGGTTCTCTGTCTGCGAATTCCCAGTTTGTTGAGCTCAGAACGGAACTTGATACAAACCAGATACTTATCGGGGAACAGTTTCACCTGGATATAGACATTTTACAGCCTGCCGGTGTGAGCATTTTGTTTCCGCTTATTAAAGATACCCTGACAGGTAAGGTAGAGGTCCTGCAGGTGTATCCACCCGATACCCTTAAAGAAAATGATAACCTGAAGATTCATCAGCGGATCAGGCTGACATCATTCGATTCAGGTTTTTATGAGATCCCTCCGCTTAAGTTCTATATCCGGTCGGATCAATGGGAAGACAGCCTGGAATCAAATCCCATATATCTCCTGGTACATTCAGTCGCAGTTGACAGCACCATATACGATGTGAAAGCCCCCATCCACATGCCTGTGTCATTCCTTGAAATTTTTCCATTTGTAATGGGTGGACTGGTACTGGTGGCAGCTATTTTTGTCCTGGTATGGTATCTGCGAAAGCGAAAGAAAAAAGGGAGTGCCTTCGCGTCTGACAGACCCCAGGACCCTGCCCATGTAATTGCACTCCGGGAGCTGGATGAACTCAAAGAGCAAAAGCTCTGGCAACGGAGTGAATTCAAACCGTATTATACAAAACTAACAGAAATAATCCGTCGCTATATGGAAAGGCGGTACAGTATTCCGGCCATGGAAATGACAAGTTATGAGATACTGGATGCCTGGAAGATGAATGAACGGCCGGAAGAGGATCTTTCAGGCAAGCTGAACAGGCTGATAAACCTTGCCGACCTGGTAAAGTTCGCAAAGGAAAAACCCATTGCATCTGACAATGAGGAAAACCTTGACAGGGCCTATGAATTCGTTAAGAAAACCATGTGGGTTCAAAAGATAGAGGAGGCAGAAGATGATGAGTAACCTGACATTTGCCAACCCTGGCTTATTGTATCTTTTGCTCCTGCTGATTCCCTTAATTGGCTGGTACATCTGGAGGGAGAAGGGTGCCTTCGCTTCCATACAGGTATCCAGTACCAGGTCACTTGAGGGTGAAAAGATCACCATCAGGCATTTGCTGAGACACTTGATTTTCGGGCTCAGGTTGCTGGTGATCGCGCTGGTGATCATTGTGCTGGCAAGGCCACAATCCACCAATCGCTGGCAGAATGTCACAACCGAAGGGATTGATATTATTTTGGCACTGGATATTTCCGGCAGTATGTTAGCGCAGGACCTGAGGCCAAACCGGCTGGAGGCATCCAAGGATGTAGCCATTGAATTTATCTCCGGCAGGGCAACAGACCGGATGGGACTGGTCGTTTACGCAGGTGAAAGTTTTACGCAGTGTCCCCTTACCTCTGACCATGCTGTGCTCATCAACCTGTTCAAGGGAATAGAAAGCGGGATGATAGAGGATGGTACTGCCATTGGAATGGGACTGGCTAACGCGGTAAACAGGCTTAAGGACAGCAAGGCCAAAAGCAAGGTAATCATCCTCCTGACTGATGGGGTGAATAACCGCGGGGCCATTGCACCCCTTACTGCGGCAGAAATAGCAAAAACATTTGGCATACGTGTCTATACCATAGGGGTGGGTACCATGGGAATGGCGCCGGCACCGGTGCAAACTCCTTTTGGTACCAGGGTGCAGAATGTAAAAGTGGAAATCGATGAAGAGACCCTGCAACAGATCGCTGCAGCAACAGACGGACAATATTTCAGGGCGACCAACAATGATAAATTGAGAGGGATCTACCGGGAGATAGACCAGTTGGAGAAATCCAAAATCGATGTCAAGGAATACAGCAAGAAAGAAGAAGAATTTATGAGGTTTGGATTGCTGGCAACGGGACTTTTCCTGCTGGAGATCCTGATCAGGTATCTCTTTTTCAGGAATATACCATAGAAAGATGTTCAGATTTGGTAATATAGAGAATTTATACCTGCTGGGTTTTATTCCAGTGCTGACATTGTTGTTTATGATCCTGTTTAACCTGCGTAAAAAATCCCTGAAACGATTTGGAAATATGCAGGTGATAGAACAGTTAATGCCGGCCCTTTCATTTGCCAGGCCGGTTATCAAGTTCATCCTTATCATACTTGCCCTGACATCCCTGATCTTTGGGATCGCCAGGCCACAATTCGGATCCAAACTCAGGGAGATCAAACGGGAAGGGGTTGAGATCATCATCGCACTGGATGTGTCAAACAGCATGATGGCGGAGGATATTAAACCAAACCGGCTGGAGCGTGCCAAGCAGGCCATTGCCAAGATGGTGGACCGCCTGGTGAATGACAAGATCGGATTGATCGTTTTTGCCGGTGATGCCTATATACAGATACCCATCACGACGGATTATGTATCTGCCAAACTTTTTTTAAATACCATCAGTACAGATATCGTACCCAAACAGGGAACAGCTATTGGTTCAGCCATTGAACTTGGAGTGAAATCCTTTACACAACAGGCGGAATCAAGCAAGGCACTTATCATTATTACAGATGGTGAAAACCATGAGGATGATGCCATAAAAACAGCCAAACTTGCTGTTGAAAAGGGGATAAAGGTACATACCATCGGTATTGGCCTGCCGAAGGGAGCACCCATCCCGGTTTATACTGGCGGACAAATGAACTATCTCAAGGACAATTCAGGGGAAACGGTGATCTCAAAATTGGATGAGGACATGCTTAAACGGATCGCTGCCGTCGGGGAAGGAGTATATATCAGGTCTACAGACACAAGAGTGGGACTTGATAAACTATTCGATGAGATCAATAAAATGGAGAAACAGGAGATGGAAGTACGGATATATTCGGATTATGACGAGCGCTTTCAATATATATTCGCGATCAGCCTGTTTTTTCTGCTGCTTGATTTTTTCGTTTTGGAAAGAAAAAACAAATGGCTCAGTAAAATAAAACTATTTGACCAGAGGTGATGAACAAGATTATTGTCATATCAGGATTGATCTTCATGCTGCCCGTTTTGCTGTATGGGCAGGCAGAAAGGAAATATATCCGGCAGGGTAATAAACAATATAAGGAGGAGGTTTATGATGAGTCGGAGATCCTCTATCGTAAAGCCCTTGAAAAGGAACAGCAATCCTATTCCGGTGAGTTCAACCTGGGGGATGCATTGTACAAACAGGAAAAGTTTGAAGATGCCGCCCGCAGTTTCAATAAACTGGCGGAGAATCAAAACGATCCCGTAAAGCTGGGAGAACTTTATCATAACATGGGCAATTCATTGCTCAAAACCAACAAGCTGGAGGCATCCATTGAAGCCTATAAACAAGCCCTCCGGAACAATCCTGCTGACAATGAGACCAGGCATAACCTGGCCTATGCTCAACAGCTGCTTCAGCAACAACAGGAGCAGCAGGATCAACAACAGGACCAGCAGGATCAGGATCAGGACAAGCAAAACCAGGATCAGGACCAGCAGAACCAGGACCAGGACCAGCAGAACCAGGACCAGGATCAGCAGAACCAGGACCAGGACCAGCAGAACCAGGATCAGCAGAATCAGGATCAACAGCAACAGCAACCACAAATATCCAAGGAAGATGCCCAGCGAATGCTCCAGGCACTTCAGCAGGATGAGCAGGAATTGCAGGAGAAATTAAAAAAACAAAAAGCCCAGACCAAAAAAGTCAAGGTGTTAAAAGATTGGTAAGTTTGTATTTCCTTAAAAATTGAATGGCTAAATTATTGAAATATGGTTTCATTGGATTGCTCCTTTTCACGGGTGCAGGATTGTCTGCTCAAAATGTGAGTTTCACAGCCAGCGCCCCTGAAGTGGTCCGCGTGGGCGAGCAATTCCGGTTGAATTATGTGGTAAATGCGAACCCTTCCTCATTCAATGCCCCAGAAATAACTGATTTCTATGTTCTCAGCGGACCGAACCAGTCCACCAGCAGAAGCATCCAAATTGTAAACGGCAGGCGTACTTCAAGTGTTACCATCACCTATTCCTATTATCTTCAGGCGACCGGTGCAGGAAAATTCACCATACCGGCTGCAAAAACGGTAGTGGATAACAAAGAATATAATTCCAACACAGTTGCCATCGAGGTAATTGCGGGGGAAAAGCCGGCCGGTAGCGAGAAACCGTCCACTTCTGCTACCCAACAACCTGATGATATTGATAATTCCGATGAATTGTTTGTCAGGATACTCACGAACAGGAAAACCATTTACCGTGGGGAATATATCATCGCCAATATAAAGCTCTATACCCGCCTTTCCATCACCGGTTTCGGTGAAAGTAAAATGCCGGATTTTGCCGGTTTCTGGAACCAGGATATTGAATCGCCCACACAACTGAACCTGGTAAGGGAAAATGTAAATGGGAGGATCTTTAATACTGCCGTTGTCAAGAAAGTAATCCTCTTCCCCCAAAAATCCGGGGAACTCACGATTGCTCCATTTAAACTGGAGACCTACATCCGCCAGCAAACCAATCGTCCACGGAGTCCTTTCGATGATTTTTTCGGTAATTCATATACCAATGTACTGAAACCGCTTACTTCTAATGCAGTTAAGATAAGGGTTAAGGATTTGCCCGATGGTGCTCCGGAAGGGTATGCAGGCGCTGTTGGAGATCTGTCTGTTCAGGCCGAAATAGATAAACAGGAAGCCGTCACCAATGATGCGCTGACTTACAAGATCATCATCAGCGGTAATGGGAACATCCAGTTGATCGATGCACCACGGATAAATTTTCCGCCGGATTTTGAGACCTATGACCCAAAGGTTCAAACGAGTGTTAAGAACGGGGAAAATGGTCAGTCTGGCAGGAAAACATATGAATACCTTTTAATCCCGAGACATGCCGGAACTTTCCGGATCCCGCAGGTGACGCTTAGCTATTTTGAACCAAAATCCGGACAATATAAAACATCGGCGACCACGGAATATAACATTGCCATATCAAAGGGGGATGAAGAAGAAACGGTTTCGGTGATTGGCGGGCGTAGCAAGGAGGATCTCAAGATCATCGGCAGTGATATCCTCTTTATAAAGGATAACAATTTCAAACTGTTCAGAATAGGGCAGGGATTTTTCGGCTCAGCACTATTCTTCTTTCTCTATGCGGGAATATTCATTTTATTTCTCCTTGTATTACTGATCAGGAGGAAGCAGATCCAGCGGCAACAGAATGTTGAACTGGTAAAAAACCAGCGGGCCAGCAAGGAAGCGAGGCGGAGACTGAAGCAGGCAGCTGCACATTTGAAAAAGAATGAATCGGAAGCATTCTATGAGGCCGTGCTGAAAACCCTGACAGGTTACCTGGTAGATAAACTGAATATACCCATGGCTGACCTTTCCAAGGACAGTGCAAGGACGGGACTGCAAAAATATAATGTCAAAACGGAATTGATCGAGGAGTACCTTAACCTGGCAGATACCTGTGAAATGGCCAGGTACTCACCGACAGCAGCCGGAGGGGGAATGGAAGAGATCTATTCCAGGTCCATCAGGATCATCAGTGAATTAAAACAAAACCTGCGATGATGAAGCGTATATTAATGTTCATAACAATCCTGGCCGCCTGCCTTTCGGTGGTTCAGTCGAAGGATATGCAGGAACTCCTGGGGGAGGGTAAGCAGTATTACCTGGACGGGGAATATGAGATGGCCGTGAAGACCTACCAGTCTATTATTGATTCCGGATACGCTTCTTCGGAACTATATTATAATCTTGGTAATGCGTATTATAAATCGCATGATATAACCATGGCCCTGGTAAACTATGAAAGAGCACGGATATTAAAACCCAATGACCCGGAAATTGAACATAATCTCGAGATTGCCAGGGAATTTGTAGTGGACAGGATTGAAGTACTGCCGGAATTTTTCCTGAGAAGGGCGTATGTAGGTTTTGTCAAGATCTTTGATGCAGATATATGGGCCCTGGTAAGTATTGTTGCCTTTGCCCTGGCACTTGGTTTTTTTCTTGCCTATTTCCTTTTGAACCGACTCTTTTTCCGTAAAGTATCCTTCTGGTCAGGAGTATTGTTCATTGTGATGGCTTCCTTAACATTCCTTTTTGCTGTACAACAGAATAAACTGGTCACGAAACATAAGCAGGCCATCATTCTGACTCCTTCAGTAACCATAAAAAGCTCTCCTGATGAGGACAGCGGAACAGATCTATTCCTGTTGCATGAAGGGACAAAGGTAACGGTCAGTGACGAGCTGGGAGAATGGAGGGAGGTCGTTCTCAGTGATGGAAACAGCGGCTGGTTAAGGGAAAGCGATCTGATCAGGCTCTAGGCACCGACCTGCACAGTATCCAACATTTATCCTATATTCCCTATATTTGTGATTTATTCATTCAATAAGGAAACGCTATAAATTTGGTTGACACACTGAATATTTTCAAAACACTTTCATATGAACAGCCTGATCCTTACCATTCTTGCATTTGCCGGTTATTTGCTTGCATACAGATTGTATGGCAGGTTCCTTGCCAGAAAGATATTTAAACTTTCGGCTGAGAACCTGATGCCTTCCCATGAATTCGAGGATGGTGTGGATTATGTACCTACCAAGCCCAATATTATTTTCGGGCATCATTTTACGACCATTGCTGGACTGGGCCCCATCGTTGGACCGGCAATCGGGATTATCTGGGGATGGTTACCAGCCTTTATCTGGGTGTTCCTGGGCTCCATATTCATGGGGGCTGTACATGACTTTTCTACCTTGGTCGTGTCTGCCCGCAACCAGGGCAAGACCGTCGGTGATCTGACAGGAGACCTGGTCGGTCCGGGTACCCGCTATTCATTTCAGTTCCTGATGCAGCTATTACTGTTTATTGTGCTGTCTGTTTTTGCCATGATTGTGGGTGTTTTGTTTGAATTGTACCCTGAGGCTGTCTTTCCTGTCTGGATGCAAATCCCAATCGCCGTGTGGCTGGGCTGGATGATCAGGAAGGGAAAAAATGACCTGCTCTTCTCGATCATTGCCGTAATCCTTATGTACATCACCGTTATTATCGGTTTATATATCCCCATTACGGTCCCGCCCCTTCTGGGTTCCTCAGTTGTTACATGGTGCGTGATCCTTTTTATTTATGTATTTTTTGCATCCACCCTGCCTGTTCAGAAACTATTGCAACCCAGGGATTATATCAATTCCCATCAGTTACTGGTAGCCATTGTCCTGATGGTTGCCGGATTGTTCGTAGCCCATCCCATGATTACAGCCCCTGCCATTAATGATGCGGCTTTTGCGGCCGGTTCGGATGTACCGGATATCATGCCCGTTCTGTTCATTACCATTGCCTGTGGCGCCATCAGCGGGTTCCATTCCCTGGCAAGCTCGGGAACAACGGTGAAACAGGTCGATCAGGAAAAGGATACATTATTTATCGGTTATGGTGGTATGCTGTGGGAAAGTTTCCTTGCCGTGCTGGTAATTATGGCCGTGGCCGGTGGATTGGGACTGGGATTGGAGAAGGATGGTCAGCTCTTTACCGGGGCTGAAGCATTCAAACATCACTATTCCTCCTGGGCAGCATTCAGCGGTATAGATGCCAAGCTGGAAGCCTTCGTGATCGGTGCATCAAACCTCTTTCAGAGTTTTGGGATCCCCCCATTGGTAGGAAAAAGTATGATTGCTGTTTTTATTATAAGTTTTGCCAATACAACACTCGATTCCGCCGCCAGGATCCAGCGTCTTTCCTTGCAGGAAATATTCCGTGATAAGCAGGGTGTAATAAGAAAACCTATGGATAACAGGTATATAGCTACATTTTTTGTAGTACTGGCGGCCATGGTCATGGCTTTCATAAAACCCGGAGCTACCGGCGCTCTTATCCTCTGGCCCCTGTTCGGCTCCCTGAACCAGCTGCTGGCCGCGCTTGCCCTGGGCATTGTGACAATCTACCTGTATAACCATAAAAAGAATATCCTGATCACCCTGCTGCCCATGATCTTTGTGTTGTTCGTTACCATTTGGGCCATGTTCAAGAACCTGATCCATTTCTGGGCTCAGCAGGATGAGATCCTGATTTTCCTGTCGGTTCTTATTTTGGGACTAACCCTGATCCTTCTGGCAGGAAGCGTAAAAACCCTTTTCAAACCACGATCGCAGGTTTCCATGGAAGCCTGAGCCAGCTTATCCCGACGCTTCTTTTCTTTCCCCTGGTTTTTTGAACCAATGCCGGAAATTCAGGTAAAGGCTGATCATTAAAGCGATTATCAGTCCCCATAGAGTGACCGCATCTACCAGGGCCTGATCGATTTGCAGTCCCGTCAGCCGCGTAAATAAAAAACCCAGGTAGGAGTTGGGAAGATCTGTATATCCAAGTTTCCGGAGGATATTAAAATGCCAGTCGGTCAGGGGACAATATCCCAGTCCATAAAAAATCCCCAGGATAAGCCAGGAACCGGCGGTCAATAACAGACAGATGAGATTCAGACGCCTGGTTCTCTTCCATATCCATCCGAACAGGTTGAACAGAACGAGGAGTGAGTGAAAGGCCGTGAAGAAAATGTCAAGAAACTTCATCTCTGCTGATATTGTCCAAAAAGATCAATAATTTAATAAATTTATATGGTAAATGTCAAATTCCCGGGATGAAACATTACAATATCAGGGTGCAGGGCTATGTCCAGGGTGTAGGTTTCCGGTATTCAGTCAGGAGAACCGCCGAGCTCTATAGCATTACCGGTTTTGCACGGAATGAACCCGACGGGTCGGTTTATATGGAGGCTGAAGGTGAAAAGTTTAACCTGGAATTGTTTCTCACATGGTGCCGGAAAGGGCCTGGTCATGGACGTGTGGATAAGGTTTTTTACTCAGAATCAACAGTCCAGGGTTTCCGGAAATTCGAGATCCGTGTTTGATTTCGCATCTTCACTAAGACACTCCTCATGGTATAGTTCACAACCAGATTCCATCCACGCATTATGTCAGTTTCCCGGATTATGGTTATTTTAATTGTCCCTTGTCAAAATTGAAAAATTTACAAAGCATGAAAAAGTTTATACTACCGGTACTTTTCTTTTTGAGCATGAATATTCACAGCCAGGATAATATGCTATGTATGGGACATCACTGGACGGAAGATGAAACCAACCTGATGATGAAGAAGTTCGCTCAATCATGGAACGATATTGATTCCTGGGAAAAAAGAGCAGCTATCATCAAGCAAGGCATCATTGATGGTATGAAGCTGAAAAATATGCCAGCCCTTAAAGGCGAATTTAATCCGGTCATCAGAAATTCCCGGAAGATGGATGGGTATATTGTCGAGAATATTGCCATTGAAAGTTTCCCCGGATTTTATCAAATCACTGGTAATCTCTACAGACCGGATGGGAATGACGAGAAATACGCAGCCATATTATCACGGACATGCGAAGGATAAGCGCCTGAAAGAGGATGTCCAGACACGAAGTGCTGTTTTTGCCCGTATGGGGGCAGTTGTCTTCGCATACGACATGGTAGGATACGCAGAGTCAAAACAGGTGACCCATAAAATGCCCATTGCGCTAACGCTTCAAACCTGGAACAGCCGGAGAGTACTTGAATACTTGATATCACGTCCAGATGTGGATCCTGAGAAGATTGGCATGACGGGAGGTTCAGGGGGCGAAACACAGACATTTATCCTGACGGCCATCGATGACAGGATTAAGGTTTCTGTCCCTGCTGTCCAGGTTTCAGCACATTTTTTTGGGGGCTGTGTCTGCGAGAGTGGAATGCCCATTCATAAAAGTGAGCACCACCAGACCAACAATGTTGAAATAGCGGCCCTTTGTGCACCCCGGCCCTTGTTATTGATATCCAATGGAGGGGACTGGACAAGAAATACCCCGCGAATTGAATACCCCTACATTCAGAAGGTATATGCT
>DAOWJB010000086.1 GCA_030640625.1 Bacteroides sp. | reverse complement strand
ATATTCTGAAAATGAACATCATGGGTGATTTTTGTGATACTGATCCCGGTTTTCTGGTTTTTTTCCCCTTCCAGATCAAGTATTTGGAACAGCCTGTCTGCGGCAATGGTCGCGTCCCGTATGGTCCTGTTCATGCCGGTCAGGCTTTTCACAGGTCCCATGAGATAACCCAGCATGGCGTAAAATGACATTAATTCACCGGGACTGATCATATTTTGCAGGACCCTGATCGAACCAATCCATAACAGCAGGATGGTGATCAAGCCTGATATCATTTCACCAACCTGACCGATCCCTATGGATACGAGTCCACCCCGGTAATTCACCCTGATGAATTCGATGAAACTGGATTCTGTCTTGTTCATTGCATGATCCTGAAGATTGAATTCCCGAATGGTAAGCTGAGCCCTCATTGTATCTACCAGCTGGGATTCCAGATCGGCAGCTTTTTCCATTGTCTTGCGCAGGATTGATCTGTTCAATCTGTCATAAATGAAGTATATCCCTCCGTAAACTGGGATTGCCATTCCGACCAGCAGACATAATTGCCAGGACAGAAATGCCATTGCGGTAAGTGTAAACAGAATAGTGATCAGGCTTACCACCAGGTCCACAATGCTGTGATTGATAAAAAAGCGGATCTTCACAGCGTCATTCATTCTGGAGAGGATCTCACCTGTTCTCATTCCATCGAAAAAGCGTTGCGGAAGCGTTAGTAAATGACGGTAATATCCCATCATCAAACCACTGTCGATCTGGTGTCCGGTTTTCAACAGGAAGAGGTTTTTAAAATATGAGGTGAGGTTCCTGATGATCAACAGCACAATCATTGCAGTGCTCATCAGGTTTAGAAGGTTGAGGTTTCGGTTGACCAGCACAAAATCCATGATCTTCTGTACATATAGAGAAGTTGATAGTCCCAGAAGACTATAAACCATCGCCCCGGCAAAGGCCTGCCTGATGATTTTCCTGAATGGTCTGGCAAGGTTTATAAAACGGTTTAATACCGGAGTGTCTTTTTTCTCCCTGGTGAAGGAAGCTGATGGGGAAAGAATGATTAGGACCCCGGTCCAGATGCTTTGGAAGGCTTCATGAGAGATTTTTACAGTACTGCCATGAGCAGGGTCCATGTATTTGATAAAATGTTTACCAAATGCAACAAGCACTACAAAATGGTAGATCCGGTTTTTCAGGACGATATGAGCGATGGATGGTGTTGGAGCTCCCGGCAAAGCATCAAAGGGTCCCTTTACGCCCCGGGCAATCAATCCCATTTTATCTGCTGCCTCAAGGATGCCCATTACATTGGTGCCAGACCTGTCGGTTGAGGCCATTTCTCTGACCTGTGAAACGGAAAGCTGGAGGCCATGGTAGGCAGCTACCGAGGCCAGGCATGCGGCGCCACAATCAGTCTGATCATGCTGACGGATATTTTTGATCTTTTTCATGAATGCTGGACTAGGGACTGACCGAAACGGGTTGATTGTTATAAGCCGGGTCAAGCCAGTCATCTGCCTTATCGGTAAGGAGTTGAAGCAGGGAGCGGGGCGTTATTATGCAACGAGCCTGGAAGGTCATGCCCTTGAGAAGCTCTCCTTTATATCCGTTTCTCAGGACCAATCCGGTTTCCGGCAAATGGCATTTTACCCTGTAAACAGCCTGCTGGTTAATCCAGATAAAATCATTTGATATTTCATATATCTCTGCTGTGATGAAGCCCCATTCCCGGGATGGAAAGGCATCCACCTGAATATATACTTCCTGTCCGAGACGGACATAGGCAATATCCTTTGATTGCATGTAAATCTCTCCGATCAGCCTGGAATCCGGACTGATAACACCGATAACATCTCCCGCCTTAACAACCGATCCGGGAAAGATACCGGAAAACTCTTCAAGGCTTCCGGCCACAGGAGCGATGATTGTAGTTATCCGGATCTCCTCCTCGGTCTGCCGGATCTCTGTGGTCAATTCACGGTACCTGTCATGGTATAGATTATATTCTGCCTGCCATGCATGCTGTGTTTCACTTTTGAATCTTACCATTTCCTGCTTTGTCTTATTTTGGCTGAAAGCCAGGTCATCATATTCTTTCTCGCTAATTAATCCGGCATTGTAAAGTTCGGTTTGCCGTGACCATTCCCTCCGGGCTTTTTCATGCAGTAATTTCAAGTAATCAAGATGGTGATAATATTCCATGTAGGCTGTCCTGAATTTTTGACCGGCCGGGATGTTCACATGATCGCTAAGCAATCCTTTGAGATCGGCAAGGTATTGTTCCAAATCCCTCGATTCCATTTTTAATAACTGAAGATTCTTGGCAGCAGCAAATGAGCTTACCTTTAAAATGGGATCAGACATGCCGACAAAATCCCCTTCCAAGGCATAGACTTTTTCTACCATCCCGGAGGTGATGGGAATTATGTTTGCCTTTTCTTGCAGTGGACGTATGATCCCGTTCCCGGTAACCGATACCTGAATGCGAATCAGTGGGAGACTGATAATGCCTCCTGCAATGAGCAACAGACAGAGCAGGTAGATAACCCGGCTTCCAGGATTAATATTGGTCAGAAAAGCGGGAAGATTATCTGAAAACATATCATGCATACTACAGGAACAACTCCTTCAAAGCCTCCCAGTTCCTGAAAATCAGGGAAAAGATGATAAAAAACATAATGGTTAATACGATGATCAGCAGTATGTTTCTCTTTTTCATTTTTTCAGGTGTTTAGGCAGGGTATCCACCGGGGACACCCTGCCAGGTTTACATTAATGTTCAATAAAAGTCGTACCTATCCAATCTGCAATGGCCATGGATGCACCGTGGGCTCCCTGGGCTGCGATTGCCAGGAACCGCAGGGACCTGCCGGCATCATAGGCAAAACCACTGCCTCCGTAAATAGCAATGTTTTCTTCCATAGATAAATCGCTGAATGACAGCGTAATACATTTTTCTTTTTTCATTTCCATAAATTTGTTTAATAAAAAATTAATCTCTGAATGGTTTTCAATTAACAGGGGGCACGGCCAGCAAGACCAGCTTTAAAATTATCCCAGTCCCTTATGATTTCTCCGCCCGCGGCACCTGCAGCACCGAGTGCAAAAGCAATTAATATGGTTGCCAAAATGGACCCACCCCGGGTTTGTTGGATTTCCTGATCACCCAATGGTAAAAAAAGTTCCGTTGTGCAAGGAATTGTTTTCATTTGATTGCGTTTTAAGTTTAAGAATTATGTCACCTGGAGCTGGCCCAGCTCCGGTTGTTCAACAAATACAATAAAGGATCCCATTGCCCCTTAATGACAGGCTGGCAAAAAAATCATACAAGGCAGGTAATAATTTTTCAGGGATCAGTTGGAGAACTGGAAAAATGTATGGAGGAAAAGGGCGATCCTGTTCCAGCTGATCAGGACCAGGATCACAGCAATCACAAGGAGAAGATAGATCAATACCTTTTTTGTTGGAATCTTCCTGTAAGTTGGATCAAGTTTTACCATGGGTAAATCTTATTCGTATCGCAGGGAATCGACCGGATTCGCCAGTCCAGACCTAAGCGCCTGGTAACCAACTGATAAACCTGTGATAACCAAGGCTATAGCTGCTGTAACTATAAATTCCCACCACTGGATGCCTATATGATAGGCAAAATTTTCCAACCATTTATTCATGAAAAAATATCCCAGGGGCAGGGCGATGATCAATGCAAATATGACATAAATTATGAAATTCCTTGACATCCGGATAGCAATTTTCAGTACGCTTGCTCCCATGGCCTTGCGGATCCCCATCTCCTTGGTCCTCAATTCGACAGAAAAGGCTGAGAGTCCGAATAATCCCAGACAGGAAATAAATATGGCGAAGAGGGCAAAGGCCTGCAGCAATTCTTTAAAACGTTTTTCAGATTTGTAATTCTTGTGGATATTGTCCTCTATAAAGGTGAAATCCATTGCATATCCCTCAGCAATTTCTGTCATTCTTCCCTGGATGGTTTCGATCATTCCGGGAAGGTCTCCCGGTGATAACCGCAGCAGAAGGAACTGATACCAAAGGCCCCTGAACGCCTGATCATAATTGACTTCAAGGACCAGGGGTTCAATGATCTGGTGCAATGAGGCATAATGAAAATCCCTTGTGACACCCACGATCTCACCGGACTGGCCGAAGAAGGAGGTTGCCTGCAGACCAAGCGGGTTTTTGAGTTGCAGAGCCTGGACTGCTGATTCATTCAGGAGGAACTCACTCCGGTCACCGCTTATGCGTTTCAGGTTCCTTCCATGTAATATCTCAATACCCATCAATGGAATAAAATCTTCATCTACCCGGAGAAACCTTAAGGAAGGGTCATTGTCTTCCTCCCGGGGAATATCCGGATAAAGTCCCTCGACACTGAACCTGTCCCCGGGCAAATGACTGATCATGGTAGCACTCCTGACAAAGGCCAGTTTGCTGATTTCTTCTTTCAGCAGTGCCGGGTTTTCTCCCGCAAGCTGGTATGCCCTGCCATTTAAAGTCAGGGCGATGATGTGTTCCTTGTCAAAACCCATATCCTTGTTCAGGAAATAACTCATCTGCCTGTAAATGATGATGGTACCCAGGATCATGAAGATGGAGACCGTAAACTGCAGAATGACAAGTCCCACCCTGACCCTGTTCGTCACTGATCCAGGATCTTTCATTTCCTTCATGGCTTTAATGGGACTTGTCCGGGAAGCAAAAAGGGCAGGATAAATTCCGGATACCAATCCAAGCACAAAAACCAGCAGCAACAACATGCCCGTGTTAGAAATGGACAGCATCTCCAGGGAATCGATATTTTTATCAGTGATCCGGTTAAACAGTGGAAGCAGGAGATCAATCACCAGGATTGACAGGATACCCGATAGTATTGCCATGAACAGGGACTCACCTATAAACTGGAAAACCAGCTGATATCTCAGTGCACCTGTAACCTTCCGGATGCCCACCTCTTTCATTCTATTGAAGGTTTTTACCGTTGCAAGATTGACGTAATTGACTCCGGCTATGATCAGGATAAATATGGCAGCCAGCATGGACACCAGTACATATACCATATTCCCGTTGGCTTCAATTTCCTGTTCAAGGTGGGACCTGAGATGGATATCTGTGAGTGGTTGCAAGACGTATTTCCCGTTTTTAATAACCTCCTCCCTGGTCATCCTCTCACTAAGGAATTCCACCCTGAAATCCATCATTTTCTCCTCAAGATCAGCAGCCGTGATACCTTCATCCAGTGAAACATAGGTATATACACCTGACCATCCACGACTGTAATAGAGGTCACGTAGTCCCGCTCCGATAATAAAATCAATAAAGGTTTGCCAGTCAATAAAATAGCTTGGGGAAAAATGTTGTGTTTTGGGAAAGTCCTGGCATACAGCTGTGATGGCAAAAGCTGTTCCTCTCATCATGATGGATTTTCCCACCGGATTTTCCTCCCCGAAAAATTTCCTTGCCAGCGATTCGGTCAGTACCATGGTTCCGGGCTGGCTGAGTGGATTTACCCTGTTACCGTGGAGGATCATTACATCGAAAATCCCAAAAAAGCTGGAATCAACAAAAAATCCTCCCTGAGCGAAATGACCGACCTGAGATAAACTATCAGGCTTATATTCCAAGTAGTCATCTCCGATTGGGCGCATGCGTGTAACATGCTCAATTTCCGGGATGAAGTTGATGATCTCATCAGCCATGAGTGGGGGACCGTTTGCCCAGTTCCATGCCCTGTCCTCCATGGCATTGAAATTTGCGATCCGGTAGATCCTGTCAGCCTTAGGGAAATGTTTGTCATAGCTTATTTCCTCTTTTACATACAGGAAGATCAACATGGATACTGCCAGCGCGATGGCGAGTCCCAGTATATTCAGGAAGCTGTACAACCTGAACCTCCAGAAGTTACGCAGTATTACTGTAAGATAGTTCTTTATCATATCATTTATTCATATCTGAGGCTGTTTGCCGGATTGCCTCCTGCGGTACGCAGCGCCTGAAAACTGACGGTTACCATGGCAATGGCTATAACGATAACGGCGGTAAAAAGATACAGGCCCGGACTCGGGGTAATTCTTTCCACAAATAGCTGCAACATCGTCCTCATAAGCAGGATAGATATGGGAATGGAAATGGCCAGGGAAACCAGGATTAGTTTCAGAAAATCAAGGGTTAAAAGGCGCAGAATTCTGGTACTGGAAGCCCCCACTGCCTTGCGGATGCCAATTTCCTTGGTCCGCTGCTGGGTTGAATAGGTGGACAGCCCCAGCAATCCGAGACAGGAAATCAGGATCCCGAAAAAGGT
>DAOWJB010000003.1 GCA_030640625.1 Bacteroides sp. | reverse complement strand
CGGATTTGAAACTTTTAAGTGGTACCATTTCAATTGCTCTTACTACCATTGCATTTCTGATCTGTTATTTAACTTCTCATTCCAGTCGGATTAACAACCGGTTTAATAAAAAGTTTAACTTGGATACTTCTTCGATCCGTAAGATTCTGTTTCAGCGTTCGCTCGGAGCTGTATTATATGGTTTGATGCCGATCCTGGTTATTATGTTCATATTTCAAAGACCGCTTATGAACTATGGATTCAATACTGAGAACCTGACCAGGAGCATCATCTGGTGGATCCCCGTTGCCATGCTGGTGGTTGTGATTTCATACTTCTCAGCGCGTAAAAAGGACAATCTTGCCATTTATCCACAGATAAGGGTTAACCGTTGGAATTCCGGCCTGATCACATTAAGTGCACTGAGCTGGATCACATACCTGGCCGGATATGAGTTTATATTCCGCGGCTTCCTGCTTTTCTCCTGTCTCGAATCTTTTGGATATTGGCCGGCCATCATTATCAATATTTGTTTATATGCCCTGGTTCATCTGCCAAAAGGATACAAAGAAACCATCGGATCACTCTTCCTTGGTTTTGTATTATGTTATTTGACCATCCGGCTCGGTTCATTCTGGTTCGCGTTCCTGGCACACGTCACACTGGCCCTATCCAATGAATGGTTTTCCCTTGCGCACCAGCCTGAGATGACCGTTGTCACAAAACGAAGATCAAGATGAAAACAGTACTGGTTACGGGAGCTACCGGGTATGTTGGGAAAAAACTGGCCTTGCAGCTGGCAGGATTCGGATACAGGGTACATGCTTTGTACAGATCGGAGGCAAAGATCGGTGGACTGGATCATGAGAACATCAGGCTCTTCAAGGGGACCCTTACCGATCCGGTGAGTATAGACAATGCCATGGAAGGATGTGATCAGGTCTATCACCTGGCTGCCTTTGCTGCCGTATGGCATAGAGATCCGGATATGATTTATGAGCAGAATGTACGGGGGACCGTAAACATCCTGGAATCAGCATTGAAATGCGGGGTGGAAAGGGTGATTCATACATCCACTGCCGGCGTTTTTGGTCCATCAGGAGAAAAACCCAATACAGAGACAAAGCCCCTGGCGGAAACCCATTTTATTCATTATGACAGATCCAAGGCCATAGCAGAACAGAAAATTGGGAGATACGTCAGGGATGGGGTGGATGTGGTAACGGTTAACCCCACCCGGATATACGGTCCAGGAAAATTAGGGGACAGCAACGGGGTTACCCGAATGATACGGAATTATATGAAGGGCAGGTGGCATATTATTCCAGGCAATGGAAAAAGTACCGGGAACTATGTCTATATAGATGATGTCATTGATGGTCATATCCTGGCCATGGAAAGAGGGCGGACCGGGGAACGCTACCTGCTGGGAGGCAGTAATCTTTCCTTCAATGAGTTTTTCAGCATGGTGACCGAAGTTACCGGCAGCAAATATTTTATGGTGAAAATTCCTGTATTTCTGGGAATTTGCATAGCTGGCATTATGCTGGCCATTGCTAAATTGACAGGCCGTGCACCACTGATCACACCCGGACTAATAAAAAAGTACAGCTATAATTGGTCAGTATCCAGTGACAAAGCCAGGACAGAACTGGGATATGATCCGGTAGATTTCAGGGAAGGTCTCGGCAGAACGGTCAAATGGTTGAATACAATAAATCACACACATGAGGGATGATACGAATTATACATTAATTACCGGGGGAAGCATGGGGATTGGGAAAGCCCTGGCCAGGGAATGTGCCCTTCGCAAAATGAACCTTCTGCTGGTGGCCCTGCCCGGATCGGAACTAGAAGAAACTGCCAATGAGATCCACGAAGAATTTTCAGTGAAGGTTGATACCCTGGGGATAGATCTGACCGAGCCCGCATCTCCGGGACGAGTCCTTAAATGGTGCCAGTCAAATAATTATACGGTGGATATCCTGATGAACAACGCCGGCATTGCAGGATCTGCAATATTCGAAGAGTCTTCCATTGAATATTCAGACCAAAGAATATTGCTGAATATCCGGGCACTGGTAATTATGTGCAGACTGTTTATTCCCATGTTAAAAGATAATCCCAAAGCCTTTATTTTAAACACAGGAAGCATGTCGGCCTACCAGCCCCTTGCTTATAAAAGTGTATATGCTGCTTCTAAATCATTTGTCCGTTTATTTTCACTAGCCCTGAATGAGGAATTAAGGGATACATCCATCAGTGTTACAGTGGTTAATCCAAATGGTGTGAGGACCAATGCCGGCTCATATGGCCGGATTAACACCCACGGGAAACTTGTACAAAAAATATTGATCCTGGATGCGGAGGAAATTGCCAGGATCTCCGTTGATGCGATGTTGAAAGGTAAAAAGAGTATCGTGCCGGGCTTCTGGAACCGGTGTATGCTTCAGATAACCAAGCTTTTGCCGGCCAACTATAAGATTAAGAAGGCTGCTAAAATAATCCGCAAAGAGCTTTTGAAATAAGCATAGCAGATTACGGTAGTTTATTCTCCGTAAGTGCTGAATCCGGTCTTGATATGTGTTTCCTTGTTGGAAAGCGTCAGGACAGGGATGGTCGCGCGATTCAGCAGCTGATGTGTCAGGTTGCCAATAAAAGTCAGGCTTCGTGACTGTTCTTTCATAATGGTAATCATGTCAGCATTCACAGAATCTGCATAAACTACGGCCAAGTCCACCACATTCTCTCCAAAAAGGGATTTCTGCCGGTAGGGGACTTTTTTTGCTGTAAAATATCCGGCAGACTGCCTTGAATAGGCCTCCAGCCGTTTGGTGATTCTTTGTCCCCTGGAAGAACTGACCGTAATGATATGCACTTCTGCTCCAAATAATTCAGCAAGTTCTGCCGTAATGGGCACTTTCTGACGGGTATCAATAGTTACATCCAGCGGCATGACAATTTTCCGGATATCCTCCGGGATATTGCCTGTCCGGGTAGTGAGGACCGGCCTTTCGGTTGCAGATATGATTTTGAAGGCATTGCTTCCCATGAAAAATTCCTCGAAGCCAGAGGCACCATGAGTGGAGGCAATGACCATTGCATCTTTGTATGACTCTACCTGGCTGACAATTTCCTTGTAGATCTTTCCTGATTTGATAATATATCGGAGCTTTGAATCATTTTCCAGTCCGGATTCATATTTGGCAAGGATATCCTTGAACTTCTTTTCTGCCCACTTGTTTTCCTCTTCGAAATAACCCGGACTGTTATAGTCCGAACTCTTTTTCTGCACATATACCAGCTGGATGTTTGTGTATTGTTTTCTGGTAAACAGCAAAGCAAGATCTATTCCCTTCAGTGAATCTTCTGAAAAATCGATGGGGATGATTATATTTTTCATGGTGGGGGATATATTATTGGTTATTAACGATAAATAGACCATTTCGGTTACGTTTAATTTATTACTTTTGAAATCCTGTCGGATCAAATCAAATTTCATATATGAAAAAAGTGGTCGCCGGAATAGACATTGGGGGAACTTTTACCAAGTTCGGAATTGTGGACCAGGATGGTAAGGTGTATGCGGAAAGTTCCATTTCAACAGCAAAGCACCAGGATATAGATACTTATCTGGATCAGCTTGCCAGGGCTATCCGGAAACTTCTCAAGGAGGAAGAGGGCAGGATGGAACTGGCGGGGATAGGGATCGGTGCGCCCAATGGGAATTATTACCGGGGGATCATTGAATATGCACCTAACCTGAACTGGAAAGGGATGATCCCCTTGGTAGAGTTATTTAAATCCTATTTTGATATACCCATCGTCCTGACCAATGATGCCAATGCTGCTGCCCTTGGTGAGATGATGTATGGCGGAGCACGTAACATGACGGATTTTATTGTGATTACGCTTGGCACTGGACTGGGTAGCGGGATCGTGGTGAATGGCAGGGTGGTTTACGGGCATGATGGATTTGCCGGGGAAATGGGTCATATCACAGTAATTGAAAATGGCCGCCAGTGCGGTTGTGGAAGAAAAGGATGCCTGGAGACATATGTGTCTGCCACGGGGATTGTTAGGACTGTGTTTGAACTGCTGGCTCTCCGGAACGATGAAAGCCTGCTCCGGAAGATATCCTTCGATAAACTATCAGCCAGGGATATATCCGCTGCTGCGAATAAAGCAGACCGAATCGCCATGAAAGCCTTTGAAATGACCGGCAGGATACTCGGAAGGAGCCTGGCAGATGTTGTCGCCCTTTTCAGTCCAGAGGCCATATTCTTGTTTGGTGGACTTGCCAATGCCGGTGATCACATCTTCAAGCCTGCCAAAACATACATGGAAAAACACCTGCTGAATATATTCCGGGACAAGGTAAAGATCCTTCCTTCCGGATTAACTGAAACCAATGCAGCTGTGCTGGGGTCGGCCGGACTCATATGGAAGGAGATCCTGGGGTAATTACTGCTTACCTTCTGTGGGATTGTCACCTTGTGACTGGTCTTCACTTTCATCTTCTGACAGGTCTTCATCTGCTTTCAGGTTCCAGTTTATTTCCATGTCAAAGTTGGACCGCAAAGTTATGCTTCCGGGATGGTAAGACACACTTTCAGGCTGAATTCCTTCAAGGTATTTCCCCGTATCCCATTTCCCGTTTTCATTGTTATCATGTATTACCTTCAGGGTAAAGCTGGCCGGCTCCATGTAGTCAAATTCAATGAGTCCGTCCTGGAACACGTTGGTTGCGCGTACAATTTCATCATTCTTATCCAGTACCTGGACGATCTTGGGACCGTCAACCCCGCTGAGATTCAGGAGGATCCTGCTGTACCACTCGATATTCCGGGATCTAAAACTTACAGTCACTGTATCATGTGTCAGGCCATAAATATCTGTAAATGCGCCAGGATAAATATCGAGAAAATACCGCATTTCTGATTCCCAGTCCACCTTCATAAAATACCTTCGCATTCGTGAAGTATCTTTCTCAAGAGAATAGGGAACAGGTATCTTCAGTGTATCTTCTTGCCTGGAAAATGATATCCTGGAGAGATCAGTACTGACGACAGGATGCTGGATCTCAAAACGGGCGGGCTTGTATATATCCATTGGCTGGCTGCTCACTATATTGGTAGACAGGGAGATCTTCTCTTTTTCCTCCTCCTCAACTTCCTGCCTTTTTCTCCTGCGGGCTGACGTTTGAGGTTCCCGGTAATTGAATTTCAGGGTATCATAGAAGGTTATGTAATTCAGCAGAGAATCTGTAACCGGATATTCAGCCAGAAAATGAAGGCTGTCCAGGTTATAAACCACTGAATCCTTCAACCAGATATCCAGCGTATCCTTCATCACATGCTCTTCGAGCAGGAACCAATCTCCTGAAGGTTCAAAATTATATGGTTCAAGATAAACCGAATCGGTAAGTTCCCGGTTGAAATACAAACTGAGTTTACGCCTGTCATCACGGGTATAGTCTATCAGGTACTGTGGTTTATTATCTTCCTGGAAAAGAAAAATGTCGACATATACCGAATATCGGCCAAGTTCTGCCAGCATAACTGAATCAGAGACCTCTACTATGACAGTATCCTCCATGCTGAGATCAATGCTGTCCTGCAGGGCAATTTCCAACGAGTCCACCAACAAGCTGTCTGGTTCGGGAATGGTATCCGGTAATTGATACTCGAACATTTCCGGATCAAGGATAAAGGTTGTATCGAGAAACCCTATCATTTCTTCGGGCACATCATACATGTAATTACGGTTCAGATCCTGCAGGGCAAATAGCCGGTAGGTTCCCGGTCTTACATTATTGATCAGAAATGCCCCCTGCGGGGTGATCTTTCCTACGTAATCCGGAATCTCCAGCAGGGGAGCAGAATCACTCAGGTTTTCATAGAGCATCATGAAAATAGGATCTTCACTCTCAGGGGATTCCAGGTTAAAAGCCTGTACGGCCATCCCCAATACTCCCAATGAATCAAGCTTTTCGCCAGTAGAGAAGACAAACTCATAGTTTCTCAGGATATTCCCTTCGTTCAGATCCTTGATGGATTCTCCAAAGCTCAAGGTATAGGTGGTATTTTCGCGCAGCTCTTCCAGCAGGTCTATGATCAATGTTTTTCCACGCATGCGGATCTCTGGACTTTCTTCCAGGGGCGGTGAGACCACCAGTTCCTGGCTCATGCCCTGGGAATTAATATACTCATCAAAAGTGATCTCAATCTGGGTGCCCATGAAACTGGTGGACCTGTTCAGGGGTTTGGATTTTAAAACCACCGGGGGAGCAATATCCCTGGGACCGCCACTTGGTCTTCCGATTTTTGCACATTGAGCTAAGATAATCAACACTAAAAAGGATAGGAGGATATGAAATAATCTGTTCAACTTTGATTATCTTTAGCGTCTTGCAAATATAAACGAATAATCAATGATTTTTGGTGCAATAAACTGGGATATGAATCCCGAGATCTTCCGCATCGGCAATTTCGCCGTTCGCTGGTACGGACTGCTGTTTGCTTCCGGTTTTTTCTTTGGTTACCTGATTTTCCTGAGGTTTTTCAAGAAGGAAGGACTATCGGTCGAGCTGCTTGACAAACTGACTATCTATATGGCCATCGGAACGGTGATCGGGGCCCGGCTCGGACACTGCCTTTTTTATGAACCGGATTATTACCTGAAAAATCCCATAGAGATGCTGAAGATCTGGCAAGGTGGACTGGCAAGTCATGGGGCAGCCATTGGCATCCTGCTTGCACTCTGGCTCTTTGTTCGAAAATACAAGAAACCATTTATCTGGATCCTCGACAGGATCGTGGTAGTGGTGGCCCTCGCCGGGGCGTTGATCCGGCTGGGCAATTTAATGAATTCCGAGATCTACGGGATTGAAACCGCCCTCCCATGGGGATTCGTCTTTGTTAAGAACCTGGAAGTAGTGCCCAAACACCCTACCCAGATCTATGAAGCATTAACCTATTTCCTGGTCTTTGCCCTGCTGTTGACGATCTATATCCGATCGGATTCAAAATTTCGATCCGGGATCCTGTTCAGCTGGTTTCTCATCCTGGTATTTGGCATGCGCTTTCTGATTGAATTCATCAAAGAGGACCAGGTGGGCTTCGAGGCAGGAATGCAACTCAACATGGGGCAATGGCTCAGCATCCCGTTTGTCCTGCTTGGTATAGCCTTGCTTATCTGGTACAGGCCGAAGGGGGCGAAAACCTAATTCCCTCCGTATCGAGCACAGGCCTACAGCACTGTGAAAACCGGCGCTACAGTACAATTCTCTGTCGCAATTATGCTATTTATTCCTGGCCCTGGAAGGAGATGGTTTTTTTCCTTCTCTTTTAGATAATTATGTAACTTACCGCTGAAGAATCCTTAAAACAAGATCGTAATGGAGGAATCAATGCGTAAACAACTGGAACTTGAGCTCCGGGAAAATATTAAAGGAGATGTTTCATTCGAGGACTTTACCCTGGGAATATATGCTACAGATGCAAGCATTTTCCAGATCAGGCCCATTGCTGTGGTTTTACCCAGGGATGAGCAGGATGTAATCGCTGCTGTGAAGGCCGCGCTTAAATACAATGTCAGCATCCTTCCCAGGGGCAGCGGGACCAGTCTGGGCGGTCAGGCTGCAAGCCCTTCCCTGGTGATTGATTTTAGCAAATACATGAATAAGATCCTGGAATTCAATGAGAAAGAAAGATGGGTGAGGGTCCAACCCGGGATCGTACTTGATGAACTGAATGCTTCCCTCAAACAGTATGGGCTTCATTTTGCACCTGATCCAGCTACCAGCAGCCGGGCTACCATTGGCGGCATGATCGGGAACAACTCCTCTGGGACAAAGAGCATTATATATGGCATTACCCGTGACCATGTCCTGGAAACACGAACTTTATTGTCTGATGGGACCATCCTGGATCTCAAGGAATCTCCGGTAAAGGGGTATATGCAGGAACTGGAAAAGACAAATGGACGGGCATACCAGTTGGTCCGTGACTTTAAAAAAATCATCGATGAAAACCATGATGATATCCTGGAGGGATACCCCAAAGTTATGCGCCGGGTACAGGGATACAACCTGGATTCATTCGTTAATACTGAAAAGTGGAATCTCTCCAAGCTGATCACCGGGAGTGAGGGATCCCTCGGCGTGATAATTGATGCGAAGGTAAACCTTGAGCCGCTGCCCTCCCATAAAATTTTATGTACGGTTCATTTTGCCGATTTACTGCAAGCTATCCGCACCGTTGACCCGATTTTGAAACATAAACCCACAGCCGTAGAGATCATGGATGAGGATGTACTCATCCGGGCCAGGAAAAACCTGAGCATTGCCCCGCTTACCAGTTTTATAAATGGAGACCCCAAGGGTATTCTGGTGGTGGAATTTTTCGGTGAATCCGAAGAGGAGGTAAAGGAGAAAGCCAATGCCCTTGTTGCAGATCTTCAACAACAAAAGCTGGGGTACCATTGGCCGGTACTGTTTGATCCCGCCGAACAGGCCAAGGTCTGGGAGGTAAGGAAAAACGGGTTGGGACTGGTGCTAGGTATAAAAGGAGACCGCAAGCCCATTCCTTTTATCGAAGATGCTTCCATACCGATCATGAATCTGCCGGAGTATATTGATCAGATGCTGAAGTTTTGCAAGGGAAGGGATGTGCCTGTTGCCATGTATGCCCATGCCAGTGTGGGAGAGATTCATGTCAGGCCCATACTGAACCTGAAAGAGCAGAAAGATATTGATAATATGAAAGCCATTGCCCGGTATTCTTTCGATCTGGTTAAAAAATACGGGGGATCCCTCAGTGGTGAACATGGAGATGGTAGAATCCGCAGTCCCTTTCTGGAAGAGTATTTTGGTCCCAGGCTATATGGTGCTTTCAGGGAGGTTAAACAATTGTTTGATCCGGCAGGCATCATGAATCCAGGGGTCATTATTGATCCTGATCCGATGGACAAAAACCTGCGTTATGGAAAAGACTACAAGACGCCGGCATTCCCGACAGACTATCAGTTCCGGGACGACGGAAGTTTTGCAGCCGCAGTGGAAATGTGTACTGGTGTGGGGGCATGCCGGCAAAACATCGTTGGACTGATGTGTCCTTCCTACCGGGCAACACGGGATGAGGAACATTCAACCAGGGGGCGGGCAAATGCCCTGCGTCTTGCCATGACTGGACAGATGGGAACGGGCGGATTGAGCAGTCCGGAACTGTTTGAAATCATGGACCTATGCCTGTCCTGTAAAGGATGCAAATCAGAATGTCCCAGCAATGTTGATCTGGCCAAACTAAAGGGTGAATTCCTTCAGATATACAGGGAAAAGAACGGAACCACGATGCGGGATAAATTTATCTCCCGGTCTACGATTATGGCAAGAAGAATGGCAGGCTGGAAAGCTCCCCTCGTCAACGGGGTTCAGAAAACACTTTTGTTTCGAAAAACACTTGAATGGATGGCAGGGATTGACAGCCGACGCACCCTGCCCTTTTATGCTAAAAAACCTCTTCATAAATGGTTTTCAGAAAGGCCCTCATCAAATGGACAGCATACGAAAAAAGTCGTACTATTTGAAGATACTTACATGAGCTATCATGAGATAAATGTAGGTGTATCTGCTGTTGAACTGCTTGAATCATGCGGGTATGAGGTTATCCTTGCCAATGCAGGATGCTGCCAGCGGCCCAGAATTTCACATGGTTTTTTGAAGAAGGCAAAAGCAGAGGGGGAGAAAACCCTTTTAAATCTTCAGAAATATATTGAACAAGGACATAAAATCGTCGTTTGCGAGCCAGGCTGTGCTTCTGCCCTGACTGACGACCTGCCTGACCTGATTGAAAATGAACAGCTTGGCGATAGTATCAGGGAGAACGTTATGATGATCGATGTTTTCCTGGCCAAGGAAATCGAGTCGGGTAATTGTAAGGCAGCCTTTACTTCATCATTCGACAAGATCATGATCCATGGCCATTGTCATCAGAAATCACTGTATGGGACCAATGCCATGAAAATGGTTCTTGACCGTATCAGTGGACTGACCGTTGAGGTTCTTGATGCTGGATGTTGTGGAATGGCCGGCTCATTTGGATACGAGAAGGAGCATTATGATATGTCAATGAAAGTGGGTGAGGACCGCCTCTTTCCGGCCATACGTAAAAAGGAGGAAGCCACCGGTCTGGTGGCCTGCGGATTCAGCTGCCGTCATCAGATAGCCCATGGAACAGGAGTGGACGCTAAACATTGGGTAGAAGTGCTCCGCGGAAACATTGGCTGAATATCATAGATGTCTCTCCTTCTACCTCCAGTTTACCCGTAAATCGCTATCTTTGGCTTTTATTTAGATTAAATTGAAACAAGTCGGAATATTTTATGGCTCATCCTCCGGGAAAACAGCTGCTGTTGCCAGGCGGATCCAGGAAAAGCTGGGGAAAGACAGGGCGGATCTAAGGGATGTCGCTGAATCATCTCTTGAAGATCTGCTTGAGTACGAATTTCTGATCCTGGGGATACCCACCTGGGGACTCGGGAAAACACAGCAGGATTGGGAGGATCTCCTGCCCCTGTTAGAGGATATGGACCTTACCGGAAAAAAGGTGGCAATGTTTGGACTGGGGGACCAGGAATCCTATCCGGGGACATTTGCCGATGCCCTGGGTCGATTGTATGAGATTTTGCTGAAAGCGGGATGCAGTTTCACAGGTTCATGGCCGGTTGCCGGCTATGCCTATGAAGGATCAACCGCAGTGAAAGGGGGGAGGTTCGTGGGACTGGTACTCGATGAGGAAAACCAGCCTGAATTATCAGACCAGCGGATAGATAAGTGGCTGAAGGATATATTGGATGAAGATCTCGGCTGATTTATAATGAAAAGCTTGTATGAATTGAGATAATCCAAAACAAACTGTATACAATGGAAGGCAATGTTTTATTTGCATTTGGATTGACACTTTTTGCGGGACTTGCAACCGGGATAGGAAGTGCGATGGCGTTTTTCACAAAAACCACCAATACCCGTTTCCTGAGCACTGCACTGGGATTTTCAGCCGGTGTTATGATTTATGTGTCCTTTACCGAGATACTTGGCAAGTCTTTTGAATTATTACGTGAAAGTCACGGGATGACCACAGGAAGCTGGT
>DAOWJB010000279.1 GCA_030640625.1 Bacteroides sp. | reverse complement strand
TTCAGATGTCTGGCCTGCGGTCATGAGGAAAATGCAGATGTCAATGCTGCGAAGAATATTTTAACCGTCGGACAGACGGGGATGGCCTGTCAAGCGAACTGCGTTAGCGGTCGGCAGCAGGAACCTGCAGGAAACCGCGAGGAAGTACTGCCCGTGGCTTGTTAAAGCCAATGGAATCCCTTTCGTTCACGAAAGGGAGGATGTCAATTCGTGTGAGTCATAATTCGACCAGACAACACTGGCAGCATAATCAAAGCCTCCCAGCCTTTTAACGAGTAGCTGATAAGTACGCTGTTGATCCTGAAGTTTTTTATTTACCTCAGGATCGTCGAGATTATCATCTTGTTGAAAGGCTGGCAAAGCAATTCCTTCAGGCACCTTGCCAATATGCCATTTGCCGGCCATACCCGTCACAAAGCCATTTTCGCTCAGTACCCTGGACAATGTTTTCTGATCCTCTGTAATCCAGGAATTCCAGGCAATATTATAAGGTTCATCAAGTGGATTTTCTTCGATAAATGAAATCGCAGAACAGCGTCCGGGAAACTGACCGGTAAGCAAAGTGTAGCGGCTTGGCGTGCACATTGACGCCGTTGTGTAGGCGCTTTTGAACAGGGTGCCTTCAGAGGCCAGTCTGTCAATGTTTGGGGTCGGGATCTCTCCACCGTAACATCCTAAATCACTGAATTGTAACTCATCAGTATAAATGACTATAAAGTTCGTGCTGCCGGTTTTCGCTGATTGCCCTATTTTAATATCGCAACCCAATAAGATAAAGGCCAGTCCAATTGATATTAAAATGTGTGTTTCAAGCCACCTTACTAATTTGTATCTCTTGATAATTATGTCGTTCATTGTGTTACCAGAAAAGAGTATACAACATTGCCAGTATTGTAAAAATACCTATTGCTCCGATATTAAATACATTTCCTGTATGGAATAATTTTTTATCAATATGTATTCCTTTCGGATCGTCCTGCCCGGACTCAAGTAAGCTTATGACAATTATTACGGCGCCGAGGATAAGAAAAACCACCGCCCACCTGTTCATGAAAGGCAATCCGGGTGTCAGGATCTTGAATCCGAGAGAAAGGGGTATTGCTATAATTGCAGCCCAGAGGACCGCATTGGGAGTGGCTTTCTTCCAGAACAGGCCAAAAATGAAAATGGCCAGGATTGCCGGTGTTGTAAAACCGGTGTATTCCTGGATATATTGAAACACCTGGTCAAGATCCCCCAGTAATGGTTTGGCAGTCAGAACGGCAATGATAATTGCAATCAATCCGGAAATCCGGCCTGTCAGGACAAGTTGATGATCAGACACCTTCGGGTTGATAAAGGGTTTATAAATATCCATGGAAAAGATAGTGGCGGTACTGTTGATCATTGAGCTCAGTGAAGACACAATGGCGGCAACCAATGCAGCTGCTGCAGCCCCTCTGAAACCGGTGGGCACAAAATTATGCAGCAACCAGGGGTAGGCTTCATCTGACTTTGCAAGATCAGCATGCAAGGCAAAGGCTACTATCCCGGGAACAACAACAATCAAAGGCAATAGAATTTTCAGGTACCCGGCAAAAAGAAGTCCCCTCTGTGCCTCCTTCAGGCTCTTTGCAGCAATGGCCTTCTGGGTTATATACTGATTGCACCCCCAATAGGCAAAATGCCCGATCCACAATCCCCCGAGCAAAACACTTAATCCCGGCAGGTCCATCCATGCATCCTTGATTCCTCCTTTGCCATCGGGTATCATCAGTGCGCCCTTTTCAATAATCATATGAAATTTTTCCGGTACCTCATCGATGAGCATTGAAAATCCATTTATTATACCTGTTCCGTCGGACAAATAATTCAGTGCAAGAATGGTTGTAAGTATGCCTCCACCGATCAAAAACAGCACCTGTATAACATCGGTCCAGGCGACTGCCTTCAGACCACCATAAACTGAGTAGAGCGCTGAAAAAGCCGCCAACAGAATTATGCCATGGATTAAATCTATACCAAATAATGTATGCAGGAAGAGAGAGCCGAGATATAATACCGAAGTCAGGTTGACAAAAATGTAGAGCAGTATCCAGAACACAGCCAGGACAGTCCTGACCCTGCTGTCAAAACGCCTTTCAAGGAACTGGGGCATCGTGTAGATGTTTTTCTGCAGAAAGATCGGCAGAAAGTATTTTGCAATAACAATCAGGGCAATTGCTGCAGTCCATTCATAGCTGGCCATTGCAAGGCCTATTGCATAACCTGAACCGGACATTCCGATAAATTGTTCTGCAGAAATGTTGGCGGCAATCAATGAAGCCCCGACAGCCCACCAAGGCAAAGATTTATCGGCCAGGAAATATTCCCTTGAAGATTTTTTTCTGCCTTTTTTTGTTCTCGATACATATAATGCAGTTCCAATTATCAAAAAGGCATAACTGGCGAAAACAATTATATCCAATGTTGAAAATTTCATCATCTTTTATTACATGGATAGGGAATTTGTCCGATCTCCCTGGTAAAATCTTTCTTAACCATATTCCGTTGTATTGTACAATGGCTTATTCTCCCTGAAAGGCTGGGTTTTCAACAGGCAACTGGGCATTCATATCTGTCCGCCAATTGTCGAGGACCTTCTGCAATTCCCAGGCTTTCCCCGGAAATCTCTGCGAAAGGTCAAGCTTTTCACCCGGATCATCTTTCAGGTTATATAGCTCCACATGCCTGTCCTCGAAATACTCGAGTAATTTCCAGTCCCCCTGCCTGATTGCACTAACCGGAGAAGTTATAGGAACGTAATAATGCGGATAATGCCAGAATAAATACTTTCGGTTCAATGGAGTTGTTGGATCTTTCAGAAGGGGAAGAATGCTTACTCCATCCGGACCGGAGCTTTTCTCTGGTTCATCGATTCCAAGTATTTGCAGGATAGTAGGGTAAATATCAATGGTGCTGACCGCCTGACCGCAGACAGAGCCTGGTTTTATAATTCCCGGATAACGTATCATCATGGGTATCCTCACTCCTCCCTCATAAAGAGATCCTTTACCTGAACGGAGAGGGGAATTGCTTGTGACCACCCGTCCGGCCCATTCCATTGTTAAACCCCCGTTATCCGAAAGAAAGATCAACAGGGTGTTTTCCGTTTGTCCCAGTTCATCGATCATTTTTAAGATCCTTCCCACATTCTCATCCAGGCTGTTTACCATGGCTGCATAATCGGCATTCCGGTGCAGCATACCTTCTCTTATTCTGGAACTGAATTTGTCAACCATGGCAGGCTTGCCTTCAATGGGTGTATGCACCGTATAATAGGACATGTTCAGGAACAATGGCCGGTTTCCTGCATCGTCAATGATCTTCAAAGCTTCATCGGTCAGACGGTCCGTCAGGTATTCCCCATCCCGTGAAGTGAAATAATCCCCGTCAGTATCAACTTCAAGTCCGGCTACATACCTCTCAGAATCATATATTTCACCGCGGTAGGGATAAAAAAAGCTTGGCGGACACCCCCATAGTGTGCTTCCAGTATTGACGTCAAATCCATGCAACTCAGGGTAATTGGCGGCATCTCCGATATGCCATTTGCCGATATGGACAGTGAAATACCCGGCTGCCTTTAAAACCTCTGCAATCGTCTCCTCTTCGTAAGGCAGATTCTCTTCTGCATCAGGCGGGAGAAGCAACTGGTCAAACTGCTGGTTAGTAGCCCATTCTCTCCAGATGGTCATGTGAAGCCTGGCCGGATATTTACCGGTCATTATCGATGCCCTGGTGGGTGTGCAAACCGGCGCCGCCGCATACGCATTGGTGAACTTCATGCTCTGATCAGCAAGTTTGTCCAGATGTGGCGTTTTATGCAGGTCACTGCCATAGCAGGCAAGGTCAGACCACCCTAGATCATCAGCGGTTATGATGATAATATTGGGTTTGTTTCCAGGGGGATCATCTGCGTTCCCAGGATCCGTTTTGCATGAGTGGAAAACTGATGCAACAAGTATGGAGAAACTCAATCCAACCGTTCTTAAAAGAATTTTATCATTTATCATTTTAAGAACTTTTTGAGCAAAGATTTAAATAATATCAGGACTTGATAAAACTACGAAAATATTAATACTTGTAGCAAAACACTATATTGAAATTATGGTTTCGGGGCCTGTGAAATGGAACCGGTTTACAAGGAGAAAAGAAAAGAGACCCCACTGTCATGCTTAAGCATTTTGGACCTGACAATACCGAACTGAAAGAATGGCAGAAGTAAGATACAATTTAATGTGTCTTTTTAATGTATCTTTAATCAAATCACTGAACATTAAATATGGAAAAAACCATAATAATTGTAGCCGGCGGTCAGGGAATGCGGTTCAACTCCGAGAAACCGAAACAATTTCTGTATATCCGTGAAAGGCCGATCTTGATGCATACCATTGACCTGTTCCATTATTATGACAGGAAAATGCAGATCATACTCGGGATTGCAGAAAATTATTTTTCATATTGGGAAAGTGTCTGCGAGCAGTTTCATTTTGATGTGCCATATATCCTGTCTCCCGGAGGGGAAACACGTTATCATACTGTCAGAAATGCCCTTCCTGAAATTAAGAAGGGCAACCTGGTAGGCATCCATGATGCCGTAAGACCACTAATCTATAAAAGTACCATCGACCGCTGCTATGAAGCCGCTGAGAAAAGCGGGGCAGCCATTCCCTGTGTCCCGGTTCACAATACCATTCGTGAGGTCACGAAAGAGGGGAGCCGGTGGGTTGACCGTGAAAAATTACGTGCCGTTCAAACACCCCAGGTTTTCCAGTACGATGTTCTGATGAAAGGATACGAGCAGGAATATTCCGAATCATTTACAGATGATGCAAGTATCGTGGAGAAAGCCGGATACCCGGTTACGCTTGTAGAAGGAAATACCGAGAATATCAAAATCACCGAACCTGAAGACATGGTATTTGCAGAAGCTGTCTTCGAATACTACAAAAAGAGATCAGGTTTTTTTTAATCCTCATCCAGCGTGGTTTCCAGTACCTCTCCCCCCAGGCTGGTCTTGCGTTCGACCCGGGAAGGATTACCTACAAACCCGATAAATCCTCCTGTTGAGGCATTGGCCTCCAGGTATTTGCTGACCGATACTTTGGCCTTTCCGCCACTGCTGGCCTTGACAACAGCTTTTTCCGAAGTGAATTCATAACCGGAATAGGTGGCCTTTGTATTTACTTTGATTTGCTGGAGTTTGCCTGCTCCTTTAAGTAGCAGGATGGATCCCTGGGAAATGTTTATGTCAATATTATCACAGTATAATCTAAGCCTTGTGGCCCCTCCATTGTAAAGTCTTATGGACAGCTTATCCAGGTAAATATCCTCTTCGGACCATATACTGGCCTTACCGGTAGATTCGATCTCCTTCAGGTCTTTAAAATAGATCTTTACCTTCAACACAGCATCCTTGTAACTTCCTGTTTTCATTTTTACTTTCAGAACACCTTTTTCCACTTCAGAAACCAGGCTTAACGGATTGGCATTTTCTATTTCCAGATCAATCCCTTCCTTTTCCGACAGTATAAGTTCTGCATCTATCTCACTTGAGATATTCAGAGAATGGAATGGTGGGAGTTCCCGTTTTTCTGTGATCTGCGACCGGCCCATAGAAACAAATACAAGCATCATAACTGCCATCAGGAATATATTCTTCTTCATGTCTTATCGATTTAGGATAATATTAAAAATAACGTTAATAATCCTATTTACGATATATTTTCATATGTGTTTCCATATTTTCCTCATATCAGTTCATTGGTGCCCAATAACCTTTACCAATCATGTATTCGCCGTTATAAATCCTTGTTTTACCTAAAATACCTGCCTCAAAAGGAGAATTTACAGCAATTTAGCACTCCAGAGAAGATGGACACAATAAAAACTTCGGAAACTTTGTTAACTATTGTAGTTTCCATAGTTTTTTTTATACATTTGCGGCCATGAATAAAGAATTTGAAGACTTATTAACGAAAGTATCAGCACTGTACCGCAAATACGGCATCAAAAGTGTGACCATGGATGATGTAGCTCATGAGCTTGGAATATCAAAAAAAACCTTGTACCAGTTTGTAACAGATAAAACAGAATTGGTGCAACAGGTGGTTGAACATGTCCGCCAATGTAATTTCAGCTCAATGAGAAGGAAGGAAGGGACAGACCTGAACGCCATAGAGGAGTTGATAGAGGTAAGCCAGCATGTAAACACCGTCATGAAGGATCATAGTCCCGCATACGAATACGACCTGAAGAAATATTATCCCGATATCTACCGGAGCCTGATGTCGGCCCGCAGAAAGCTGATGTATGAATCCATGATCTCAAACATCAGGAAAGGGAAGAAGGAGGGCGTTTATCGCATGGACCTGGATGAAACGATCATAGCGAAACTTCACCTGCTGAGAATTGAAAATATGCAGACAACTGAGATTTTCAAAGAAGAGGAAATGCATTCCCAAAAATTTTTCAGGGAGGTCTTCGTCTACCATATACATGGACTGGCAACAGAAAAAGGCCTGGAGATACTCAATGATAATATCGATAAACTGGCCTCACTCAAAGAACATTAATAATACCATATCACATTTATATTGAACATTATAGAAATCCACTGGTTTATAAAGAATATGAAAATGAAACTACCCGCCATATTAATGAGTGCCATGTTTGTGCTGACCGCATTTACTGCAGCTGCACAAACCACGGCTGTTGAACCGAAAAAAACAGCATTCACCCTGGCTGAGGCACAGGCATATGCCATGGAGAAAAACCTTAACGTAGAAAATGCCAGGCTGGATATTGAATCTGCCCGACAGCTTATTCGGGAAAATGTAGCATTGGGGCTCCCGCAAGTCTCCGGGGACCTGTCCTATACCAATAATCTCCAGCTGATGACTACCCTTATCCCTGCTGAATTCATGGGCGGTGAACCGGGTACCTATGTGCCGGTAAAATTCGGAACCCAGCATAATGGCTCTGCCAGCATCATCGCCAACCAGATGCTGTTTAACGGTCCATGGATAGCTGCCTTGCAGGGTGCCAGCACCTATAAGGATCTGATGAATAAAACCCTTGATAAATCTGAAGCAGATATTAAAGAAGCAGTAGCCCAGAGTTATTATGCCATACTGCTGGCTGAAGCCGGAAGGGATGCCTTCGCTAAGAACCTGGAATCAATGAACTCCAGGCTGGAAGAAACCAAGGTAATGTATCAGACCGGCTTCCTGGAAGAAACGGATGTTGACCAGTTGCAGATTGCCGCTTCCAACATTGAGAACGAATATATCGCTGCCAAACAGATGGTTGATGTTTCGTACAGGTTCCTGGTCTACAATATGGGTTATGGCCTGGATTCGAATATTGTGATCACTGAAGCCCTTCAGGAAATTATTGCTGGTTTGACCCGCGATCTTATTGATCAGGAATTCAATGTTAATAAAAATTATGATTACAGAATCGTAGTAACACAGGAAAAACTGGCAGCTATCGATCTCAAGAGATATAAAGCTGAATACCTCCCGACATTGACAGCCTATCTGTCACATCAACAGATGGCTATGAGAAATGAATTCAGCTTTTTCAATGCACAGGGAGATTGGTATCCGGCAACCATGCTGGGCTTTAATCTGAGTATTCCCGTTTTTAGTTCAGGTCAGCGAAAAGCCAGGATCGGGCAGGCCAAGATTAACCTGGAAAAAACACAAAATTCAAAAAAAGATCTCGCAAATGCCCTTGAGCTTCAGGTGCAACAGGCAGGGATTGATTTTAGGACAGCCTACCAGAAATACCTGAATGAAAGGAACAATATTGAACTGGCCCAAAAAATTTATGACCGTACATCCACTAAGTATCAAAATGGCATGGTAAGCAGCCTGGAACTGACCATTGCCACTGAACAGCTGACTGGAGCCCAGACGGGAATTATCCAGGCAATGGTGGAACTACTCAACACCAAACTTAGGCTGGACAAAGCGCTGGGAAATATATAAATGAGAACAAATCTAAAAACACAAATAAGAGAAATGAAAAATTTACTGATTGTCATAAGCATGATTGTTCTGGCAAGCGCCTGTAATATGAACAGTCCCGAAATGTTAGAGCAGCAGCTTAAAAAGAAAAAGGACCAGGTCCGCGAATTAAACGACCAGATTGCCAGCTTGGATGAACAGCTGGCACAGAATCCCGGTGAAGAGACCACCACCTTTCTGGTCCCCGTTACCGTCAAAGCAATGGATCCAGAGCCCTTTGAACATTATATTGAAATCACCGGCAAGCTGGAAGCCGAAGCAGATGCTTTCATCAGTCCGGAAATGAGTGGCCAGATCGAAAAGATCCTTGTGAAAGAAGGGCAATCTGTTAGCAAAGGACAACTCCTGGTTTCACTGAATACAAGTATTACGGAGAGCAGTATCCAGGAGGTTAAAACTGGACTTGAACTGGCTATCATGATTTATGAAAAACAAAAAGAACTCTGGGATCAGAAAATAGGATCCGAACTGCAATACCTGGAATCTAAAAATGCCATGGAACAAGCCGAAGCCCGCCTGGCCACACTCGAAGCTCAACTGGATATGGCCCGGGTCAGGGCTCCTTTCTCCGGTGTTGTTGAAACCATTATGCTGAAAGAAGGAGAGCTGGCCGTACCGGGTATGCAGGTAATCCAGATGGTAGGCCTGAATAACCTGAAGCTGTATGGCAACATATCAGAACGTTACATGACCAGCATTAAAAAAGGAGATATTGTAATCGTTAATTTCCCCGATGTAGAAGGACTCAACGTGAAGGTCCCCATCCACCGTGTAGGAAATGTTATTGATAATGCAAGCAGGACATTCCGCATCGAGATGAAAATCAACAACAGGCAAAAAACCCTGAAACCAAATATGTATTCCACCATACAGGTGAATGATTTTAAAACCGCCTCTGCATTTGTGGTCCCATCAGTATCCATCAAGCAGGATATCAAGGGGAACTACCTTTATGTAGCCTCCCAGGAAGAAGGTGAACTTAAAGCCAGGAAGAGATACATTGAAACGGGACTCTCATACAAGGATCAGACAATGATCCGGCAAGGGATTTCCCAAGGGGAAAAAATAATTGTAAAAGGATTTGCACAGGTATCCGACGGCGTCACTGTTGTTGTAAAGTAAACCCTGGGACAGACTAAATCATCTATCAACATGAGTGCAAAAGAAATCAAAGACAGCGTCATCAGGGAATTTAAATTAACCACCCTGGCACTGAAAAACAGGAATACCGTTTTCCTGCTGGCATTTGTCATCCTGCTTTTCGGAGGCATATCCTACAAAAACCTGCCGAAAGAGTTATTTCCTGATATAGTCATCCCAACCATAATGGTGCAGACCACCTATCCCGGGAATGCACCTATCGATATTGAAAACCTGATCACCAGACCGCTGGAGAAAGAAATTGATGGTATCAACGGGATCAAGGAATTGTCTTCCACTTCCGCACAGGATGCATCCATGATATTCGTGGAATTCAACACCAATGTGAATATTGATGATGCCCTTACGGATGTGAAAGATGCTGTTGATAAGGCCAAGAGTGAATTGCCCAATGACCTGTTGTTTGACCCGCTTGTCATGGATATTGATCTGTCAGAATTTCCCATTATCAATATCAACCTGTCAGGAGATTTCAGCCTGGAGGAACTGAGGGATTACGCTGAATACCTGGAGGATGAAATTGAAAGCATAAGCGAGATCTCAAAGGTTGAGATGGAGGGATTGAATGAGCGTGAGATCCTTATCAATGTGGATCTGCATAAAATGGAGGCACTGGAATTGTCTTTCTTTGACATTGAAATGGCTGTGACTGCAGAAAATGTTTCTATTTCCGGTGGAGAGATTAAACTGGGATCTGCCCGTCGATCTATTCGTACCATAGGTGAATTCAAATCCGTTAAAGAGATCGAAGACATCATAGTTAAAAGGGAATTTGGCAGAATAGTATACCTGAAAGATGTGGCCGATGTAATTGACGGTTATGCAGACCCGGATAGTTATGCCAGGCTTGACAGGCAACCTGTGGTATCTGTGCAGGTTATTAAAAAAGGAGGGGAAAACCTGTTGGCCGCCACCGATCAAATCTTTGAGACCCTTTACCGGGCCAAGGAATCAGGTCGTATTCCGGCAGATTTGAACCTGACCCTGACCAATGACCAGTCGGATATGGTCAGGATACAGCTGCACAACCTGGAAAACAGCATGATCATGGGAGTGATCTTTGTTGTACTGGTGCTGTTTTATTTTCTGGGGACGAGGAATGCACTTTTTGTTGGACTGGCCATTCCGATGTCCATGTTCACCTCATTTGTGGTCCTGAACATAATCGGGTATAAACTGAATATGATCGTTCTGTTCTCCCTTATACTCGCACTCGGGATGCTGGTTGATAATGGTATTGTTGTCGTGGAGAATATATACCGGTTTGTAAGCCGGGGGTATAAGCCCTTCGAAGCGGCCAAACAGGCCGTTGGGGAGATAGCGGTGCCCATTATCGCCTCAACGGCGACTACGCTTGCTGCCTTTGTTCCCCTGGCCTTCTGGGGAGGCATAACGGGAGAATTCATGAAAGCCCTGCCGATCACCCTGATTATTGTGCTTACCTCTTCGCTGTTTGTGGCACTTGTGATCATCCCGGTAATTTCGGCAACATTCATCCGTGTCGGGGGAACAGAATATGATAGCAAACCCAATAAGAAAAAAGGGTATACCATTGCCTTAATCATACTTGCGATCACGATCCCGTTCTACCTTATGAAGGCCTATTTTTTTGCAAATCTCCTGGCATTATTTGCCATTATCG
>DAOWJB010000015.1 GCA_030640625.1 Bacteroides sp. | reverse complement strand
TCCCAGCCTGAATGATGCACGGCTTATAAATAAACTGTAAATTTGTACGTTTTAATGATAAAATGCCCGGCATGAATCGGCTTATCATCTTTATTTTACTGATCCCTGTCTTTTTCATGATATCATGTCAAAAAGACAAGCCGCACAAGGACCTGCTTAAAAAGGATGAATTAGTTCCCCTACTGATCGACCTTCACCTGGTTTATGCTATTCAGTCCTCCGCGGAATTCAGGAAACTCTCTCTGACTATTGACTCAGTGAATACTCATTCATACATTTTTGACAAATACGGAGTTCAAAAAGTAGTATTCGATTCCTCTATTGCCTGGTACTCCCGTCATCCCGAGCGATTCACGAAAATATACGATGAAGTGGTAATGAACCTTACGCAAATGCAGGACTCGCTTGGCGGAGACGAGGAACCCTAGTCCGGATAGTCTGTTTTATGAGAAAAATTGCTGCCAATTATATCATGCCTGTTTCTTCCCCGCCCTTAAGAAACGGGATCGTGGTCCTTGAAGATGATGGCAGCATCCTGGAAGTGATTGATACGGGAGGGAAACTCAGGGAAAGCAGCAATCTTGAATTTTATAATGGCATCATCATCCCGGGTTTTGTCCTCCCCTGGTACAGGCCCGGGGGCAAGGAAAATACCTTTTCGGGAATGGCTGACACCTTGTCCGGAGCTGAATTTAAGGACCTTGACAACAGGCTGTTGCAGCGAGGGATAAAAGGTATCGGGATCGTGGAAAGAACAGTCGGCCATTTTACTGAAAAAAAGGAAAGCGCCGTTTTCTATCATACCATCCTGGAATTATGTCCCGGAAAAAACCAGGATGAATTTGAGGTTTACCAGCTTGGGATAGAAGTCATCTCAGAGGCCTGGAATGATTATGATCAACCATGCTCTGTCAGTTGTTGTACTTCATCCCTGATGGAAACCGGTATCATGGAGTATATCCTGGAATATGCAGCCACCCATCAGCTGCTTATCCCCCTGGAAAATACGCAGCAATGGGCATTGTCTGATCAATTATCCCGTCTGAAACAACACATGGGACGCGTATCAGAAGAACCTTCATCAGGCATAAAACTGAATGCCCGTCTATTGCTGGTACATGATATGGAAAAACAGCTGCCTGCTGAGGTCCAGGATCTTGCAGAAACTTTCGCTACCTATCATACACTGCGGCCGGATAAAGACTTCAACATGCTGAAAATCATGCTGGCATTGCAGGGTTTGTCACTGGTACGGTCACCGGAATCCATACCAGAACGGACCCTTCAGGAAGTCCTTCAGGAATATACATTGAGTGCTGCAGAAGCCATTTTTGAAGATGATATCTTGGGAAGTATCGAACCGGGTAAAACACCTGGCTTAAACCTGCTTTCGAATACAGAACCTGGAACTTTCAGGTTAAAAGAAAACAGTACGCTCAGGGTTTTAGTTTAGGAATCCTCGTTAGTACAATCCAGTGATTTAGAGTCCCTTTTCCTTGAGGTAGTCCATGGCCTTCTTGTCGTACTTCAGGATGTGGTTATCAAACCATTCCTCCAGGTAATCCAGCATGGTACGACAGGTCTCAACAACATCTGTTTCGTAGTCGACCTGGAATTGTATCACCCTCCTGATAAATTCCTTATGCAGATCCTTATGCTGTTTAATGGTGGGAAAATGATAATCCTTGAAGTAGATCTCTTCCTGGATCAGATAATGCTCGGCATAATGGGCCAGGCTGAAAAATATCTTTGAAGCCGATTCCTTGCAAACACCTGTACTCAGATTTTCTTTCAGCGTGCTGACAATATTGAAAAAATACTGCTGCTGTTCATCAATGAATTTGATGCCTGTATTGTAATCCGCTTTCCAGGTATATTTTCCGTCCATGTCGTTCCGGGTATTTGCCAAATCCATTCAAACAAAAATAGACCCTGGCATGACCCTGACCAATGATATATATCATACCCTGCCTGGCAGGCACCGGATGCCGGTTCAGCTGTCTTCAAATGGTAATCTGTATTGTATATTTGTTTGTCTTTCCTTGGAATCTGCCGCTGGCTTTCTGAGTGTATTTTCTCTCGCGATCTTACTATCATCAACCATCTTATCGAAATATTCGTTATCAGCATCTTCATCTGGGTCCTCATGCCAGTCATCTCCAAACTCATCATTAAACCAACCCTTTTCTTCCCATTGCTGTTTTTTATATTCTTCAAGGAATCGTTCTTTCTCCTCCTGAGTCGGGACCTTGACTTCATCCGATAGCATGATCTCATAGACGTTTTTCCATTCATCGTTGACCCATACAGCCAGGTCGGGATTTAGCTCATAGTATCCCCTGTAAAGCCGTTTAAAAAGCTTCTTGTTGTAAAGATTTTTACTGTTGATTTCATGCTTTGACAGATTGGCAGACAGGTAAGTGCGCTTTTTTCTGAATGCCGGCAGGAATATATCCGGATACTCCTTTACCGCACGATGGATATCACCGGCCTGCACACCCCTGTATGCCAGGTAAAAGTCGCCACATTGATCAACAATTTCAGCTTGCAGGGAAATAAAGAAATTCAGTAAAAAGTACTCTATTTTGTGATTGTCAATTTTTATCAGCCGCTCGTCAACCTTGATCTTTATGTGATCGGTAACCAGATAATCTAAGAAAGGGCAGAGTTTCTGCTGGTTCTCATACGTCAGGGAGGATTGGTACAATGCGATTTGCAGGGGAATTCTTCCTATGCTGTCCGCAAGGGAAGGATCCGCATCAAATTGGACAAGAAAATCCAGGATTTTTTTACTGCCTGATTGAACAGCGGCAATCAGCGGTGTTAAATTGAACTGATCTGGGTAATTCACACCATATTTTTTGATGTTTTGTTCAATTAATTTCACATCGTCCTTCTCATACTGGCTGTAATATTTTTTGTGAATCTGTTTCCGCTCCGACTCGTATCGGTCTGCCTTTCTGTACTTCAGTTCAGATAGTTTGTTGATGCAGTCAAAGTCACTATAAATGAGCGAATAGTGAAACAGCAGGTCTTTGGCTTTTTTATTAAAAAGATCCGGATCAAGGGCCTCTTTCTTCAGTTCCTCAATATTGGCCAGTGTAAGTGGCTTCCATTCGGGCTCACGCACCTCAAGGATGGATTTCCTGATCTCTTCTGCCTGTTCCTTTTTTCCCTGCATTTCCAGTTTCCTGGCTTCATTTTTCCAATCATCCATGGAGGATACTTCTTCCTGCAGCTTGACTTTATCTCCGATTTTCGCCAATCCCATAAGTCCGAGGATCTCATGTTTCTCGGAGGCCTCCAGGATATACAGATTTTCTATTGCCCGGGTGATCGCCACATACAAGGAGTTTATGAATATCTTGTAAGCCTCCGGGGATTTATCAGATTTATCTTTCCCCCTTGAGTAGGCAAGGGAATCATCCCGGATCTGTTCGGCGCTGACCCCCCTTGTTATCTCACGAAATTCCCTGTTGCTGCCGCTAATAAAGTTCAGGATAATTATGTTCTGGTACTCCAGTCCCTTTGCCTCCTGGATAGAAAATACCAGGGGGGTTTTGAAGATTTTTCTTGCTTTGGTTTTGTCTTCCGGTTTCATTACCAGTACGGCATAATGCGTTGACCGCATGGTACTGTCATTTAATTGCTGCCTTATCTTAGCATTGTCTGTCAACAGGTGGACCTCCCCCTTAGTACCGGCAACCGATTCTACCAGGTAGGTGCTTTCCTTGTCAATGGACCCGAATCGTGCATTTTTAATCTTCAGCAGTTTATTGGCGATATCGGTAATACCGGGTGAATTCCTGTAATTGGACCTGAGGATCTGTATCTCGTTTCCACCGAGGTCATGTTTGTAAAACATAGTTTTTACATTTGTCCATGAGAAAAAATTCGGATGGACATTCTGGTTTGAATCGCCACAAAGAATGAAATTGTCCTCATTTCTCAGTGACTTAAGCAGGATATACAACTGAATATTGGTAAAATCCTGAACTTCATCGATAACCATAAAATCATATCTGGGTTTACAGTACTCCAGCCAGTGGAAACTAACCATATTCAGGTCATACATACCATTTTCCAAGAGAAAATCACAGTACTTCTGGAAGGCAGCATATACTTTTTGACGTTCCTCCGATAAGAAGATGGACTGTTTGATCCCCAGGCCCAGGTAGTCTTCCAAGCTCAGGTGCTCTTTGGTGATATCCCTCCCGGTCAGGACTCCTCGGAACTCTTCAAATAGTTTGTGCGGGTCCTTTATTCCAAATGAATGGCTTCTCGGTTGCAGCCATTTTTCAAAAGCCTGGTAATCAAGCTCACGGCCTTTAATGATCCGGAGGGTTTCCAGGAATTCCTTATAGGAAAGAAAATCTATTTCCTGCTTATCATTTTCATAATGGTTGGCATAATACAGGGAAGCCGCGTTTTCTACCAGAAATGGAGAGAGTGTAACATATAACACATCGCCTTTGAGGGTTTTAAGCTTTTCCAGGGTAAGTACTGTCTTGCCGCTTCCTGCCGATCCGATAATGATAACCGGAGGCTTTAACCTGAAGAGCCTTTCCTGTTCCTTATCGAAAGAGATGACTTTATCGAGCAGGTGAAAATGCACTGAACCGGGATTTGCATAAACCAGCTTGTCACGGTCTGACTCACCAACCTCATCAGCTGTCAGGAGCAATTCCAGCTTACTTTCGTTTATTTTCGCCCCACGCAGGAAACGGGACTTTTCATATTCGTGATTGTAGATCACTTCAAGCAGCAACAGGTAATACTGATCATTATACCATGCAAATTTGAATAGCAATCTGTTCTCGTAATCAAGTTTTGCCCGGTAATACCCGTTGATGGCTAATTTTTTTACTTCGGCTGAAGAAAAATTCCCTGCTTTCAGATATCCGACTGTCTTATCAAACTGTTTCTTTACTTTCGTGTAGTTTAAATCCCGGTAATAAAGAATGTTCATTTGTTCTGATATTATAAAATTGTAAATTTAACAAACATGGAAAAAATCATGCAAAATATCTCGTTACCTTGTTTCATTTGTTAATAACTTTCGGGTAGTGTGAAATTTGCCTTTTGCTAAGCAGATCCGTTGCTGTTGAATAAAAGGCTAAGTATAAAAATGCCAGTGTCATCAGCTCAAAGCAATTAAGAGAAAATAACAACTATCTTTTATAGTGATAAACGTTCATTGAATTGCTACACTGACATTGATATTATACGGTCAAGAAATTGACCAGGATGCTGCAACACCATGATTAAACTGACAGACCAACAAATAAAAGAGATTGCTGACAACCTTGACGGTGGGATGAAATGCTTTTACAATAAACGTACCGGGGAGATTAAGTTATTACTGGACTTTGACAATTGGGATGGTGCTGATGAAGAACTTTGGGAAGAAGAAATAAAGGAAATTGATGAGCATTGGGGTGATCTTATCGAATTTGAGAAAATGCCATCAAGAGAAGCCTTCCAATTATTGGTTGATTTTGCCGAAAGTGTTGACAATTCTGGCTTACAAGATAGGCTGTTTAATGCTTTAAACAGGTCAAAACCGTTCAGAAACTTCAAATGGCAGATAGATAATTCGGGTGAATATCGACAACGATGGTTCGAATTTAAAGATCTACGTTATATTGAATGGGTTAAAGAGCAGCTTGATGATCATAATAGAATTGACGACATTGAATAATATCGCGGATGCTTATGCTACTTACGAAAAATGAATAAATCCGGCGTGTAACAATTAGGCGCAAGGCGTATATGATTTCAATTAAGCAAACAGGCAATTTTAGTATCTTTGGTAAAATATTTGAACAATGCAACGATTTATTGAAGATAAAATACACAAGCTTAGAGAGATATGTAAAACATACGATGTGAAGTCAATGTATGTTTTTGGGTCTGCGTGCACTAATAAATTTAATAAAAACAGTGATATTGATATCCTTGTGGACTTTAAAGATATCTCGATTGAAAAATATACCGATAATTATTTCGAATTACATTATAAACTTGAACAGTTATTCGGTCGAAAGATAGATCTACTTACTGAAAATTCACTCTCAAATCCATACCTTATTAAGAGTATAGAAGAAACCAAGCAATTGTTATATGCAGCATGAGATTTTAAAACACTTGCACGATATCAAAGAATCAATAGATTCAATTTATGAATACCTTGGAGATAACAGGGATTTCAAAGAATACAAAACTAATAAATTATTACGACGCGGCGTTGAGAGGGAATTAGAAATTATTGGTGAAGCTACTAATAGGATTTTAAAAATTGACAGCAGTATTGAGATTCCGGATTCCAGGAGAATTGTGGATTTAAGGAATTGGGTGATACATAGATATGATAAAGTAGACGATATCATTATATGGGGAATAATATTAAAAGATATTCCCAGACTTAGAGAACAAATTGATAAATTGATCAAATAGTATCGCATGCTTACACTGTATATACCTTTAACCTCTCCTTATTTTTCAGGGGGAGGTCATTTTCTTATCCCTATCGGCCCATTACTAACTTCAGCCCAGGACCAATCCTCGGTTCACTGTTATTAATTATCGGACAGCCCCCAAACTTAAAATATCTCTATCTTTGACCCGGATTTTTATTTCATGGCTACATTTTTATTCGAGGATATAATTTTTGGACCCGTAAACAGCAGGCGGCTGGGGGTATCACTGGGCATCAACCTGGTACCTGTGAACCGCAAGGTCTGTACTTTTAACTGTATTTATTGTGAGTGTGGGTGGACCAGCGACAGGCATCTCCCATCAGATGGATTTCCTTCACGGGAGCTTATAGCAGAAAGCCTTCGGAAAAAAGTGGCTGAATTAAGAAACGGAGGGATCCTGCCTGATGCCCTGACCTATGCAGGGAATGGAGAACCCGCCTTGCTCGAATTATACTGGGAGATCAGTCCGGATGAAGTGCAGGTTTATACCACTGCCCGGGATACTCCCATCAGTACTCTGAATAAAGTACCACTCAGCGACCTGGAAAGCATCGCAGCAAAGATTAAAGAGCTGGGAATTAAAAATTCTGTTTTCCCATAAATATATAATAGCTAATCTTACAATCCAATGAGGATCTTAATCTGTCCCTTAAACTGGGGACTGGGCCACGCAAGCCGTGATGTGCTGATTGTGCAGAAACTGCTCGAACTTGGACATAAAGTTATCCTCGCAGGTGATGGTGAGTCGCTTAAAATATTGCAAACAGAATTTCCACAGTTGGAAAGCATCCATCTGCCACCCATGGTACGGATCACCTACTTCAAACACCTTCCAGCCTGGCTGAAAATTTTCATACTATCCCCTTTCCTCCTGTACGATTTCATTATCGAGCGTTACAGGTTGAAAAAGATCATCCGAAGAATCCGTCCTGATATAGTTATTTCAGACAACCGTTATGGGTTATGGTCAGAAAATGTAAAAAGCATCCTGATCACCCACCAATGCAGTATCAAATTGCCAGGCTTTTTGAAATTCCTGGAATACCCGGCAGCGCTTTTGATAAGGCTATTGATCGAAGGATTTGATATTTGCTGGATCCCGGATTATCCTGGCCCACAGAACCTTTCCGGGGATCTGTCCCATCGTTTTCCCCTGCCCAGTAATGCCGTGTTTATCGGTCCGCTTTCAAGATTCTCAGTCCCAGAGAATCAAACTGTCCATGTCTCAGGGGCACAACTTCAGGAAGCTGAGTTGTTGATCCTGCTCTCAGGCCCGGAACCGCAACGGACAAGATTGGAAAAGATCATATTAAAACAAATCCAGGCCTTGCCAACCAGCACCATCATTCTGCAAGGATTGCCCGGAAAATTGGAAGTTAAGGAAATCAGTTCAAACCACACCCTGGTCTCGCATCTGCCGGCTGCAACAATTAAACAATTGATTCAAAATGCCCGGTATATCATTTGCCGGTCCGGCTACACCAGCATTATGGACCTGGCTGAAATGAAGAAAAAGGCCATGATCATCCCCACTCCTGGCCAGACTGAGCAGGAATACCTGGCAGATTACCTGGAAGAGAAAGGAATGTTCCTTTTCAGTACACAGCAAAAACTTGAGCTGTCAACTGCTATTCAAAGACTGAACAAATTCCAACCGGCATTCAATTTCCCCGGAGAGGATTATTTAATGAAACAACTGGTAGATCTTTGATAAGAAATCTACCGTTTGCCGTGAATCTGAAATGATTGTTGGTCCAGAAAGGGTCACGAGTTAAATCGCAAAAGCTCCTGTTTCCCTTAGTGCAACACCCAAGCTAGAACATCGAATACCAAAGAACCTTACATAAAATTCGGATTGGCCTTCATATCAAGGAATTCAAGCACATGCGGATCCTTGATAATATGTGACGGCTGCATTTCTTCTTTTTTGTCCTCTGATTCCTGCATATAAAACCTACGGGCATCATTATTTTCAACACGCATCAATATCCGGTAATGAGTCCAGGATAATTCAGGACGCAGTGCGTCACGTTTTGGAAAAATCAAATAAAACTTTCTCATATTCCGCAGATTAATTCATCAAAACCTTTTCCAAAATCCATTGTCAGCCTACCAGCCAGATTTTTCAAAAGATGCTTGCCATATTCTGCTCTTGTTTTGCCTATCTGTTCTTCTTCCACTACTGCATTTCCTAACTGCCAGTAAGCCAGTACCATCTCATAGTTGACCTTCCGGTAAACCCTGTTTCTGGCTGTTTCCAGAAGGAATGTTCCTTTCCTGCACACAGGAAAAGCTCAGTAAAGCACCATCGTCAGCATCACCACCGCAAAGCCTGTCATGAATCCGCTGTAAACTTCCACCGGAGTATGGGCTTTTAACTGCAGGCGGGCTGTACCGGTTATTCCAGCAATAAGGACCGCCAGGATCAGGTAGAATGATAGATTTACTTTCAGGTAATAGGAGATAAATAAAATAAGCGCCAGAAGGCCCCCCATTCCCACCATATGTATACTGATCTTAAAACGGATGGTGATCAAAAGGGTGATCAAAAGGGTGATAAGTCCTCCGAGCATATAAGCATAAAACATACTGGGTATGTCAATGCGTCTGATTAGATAATAACAGAAGACAAACAGAAAAAAAGTGATGATGACAGGAACATGCCTCTCCTTTCTCTCCTTCATCTGGATATTATTGATGATTTCCTGGTATCGAAGGAACAGGATGAACATAAGGGGAATAAAAAAGGTACAGACAAATACGATGGCAGTGATCCAGGCCTTAAGATTAAATGGGAGGTATGAGAGGTAGGTGCCTGAATTAAATAGTACAAGGAAGCCTACTGTAGGGATCAGCAGGGGATGAAAAATATGGGATATAATTTTGGAAAATTTCTCTAACATGAATAAATCAAAAACTAATCTAATTCCTTTCTGAGGCGGGCTACCGGGATGTTCAGTTGTTCACGGTATTTGGCGACGGTCCGGCGTGCAATAAGGTACCCTTTCTCCTGAAGGATCTCCGCCAGTTTCTCATCGGTAACGGGTTTCCGTTTATCCTCCCCTTCAATACATTCTTCCAGGATCTTTTTGATCTCCCGGGTGGAAACCTCCTCCCCACTCTCGGTCTGGAGTCCTTCGGAAAAGAAATACTTCAGCGGAAAAATGCCAAAATTGGTCTGGATATATTTACTGTTTGCCACCCTGGATATGGTGGAGATGTCCAATCCGGTGATATCGGCTATATCTTTCAGGATCATTGGTCTCAGCAACTTCTCATCCCCTTCAATGAAATATCGATGCTGGTAATTGATGATGGCATTCATTGTCAGCATCAGGGTATTCTGTCGCTGCCGGATGGCATCAATGAACCATTTTGCAGAATCCAGCTTCTGCTTGACAAAGGAAACAGCATCTTTTTGTTCTTTTGAAGCATTTTTCTTGCTGGCGCTGTAGCTCTGCAGCATTTCGCTGTAAGTCTGGCTGATCCTCAGTTCAGGCACGTTCCTGGCGTTCAGGCTAAGCTGCAGTTCCCCTTCATCATTGTCGAGGATGAAATCCGGGACAATATGCATAACGTTTTTATTCTGTGGATCGCTGAATGAGCTTCCAGGTTTGGGATTCAGTTTCAGGATCTCTTCAAGTGCCTCCTTAAGCTGCTTTTCAGCAATATTTAGCCGGGTAATAATTTTTTCATAGTGTTTCTTGGTGAACTCATCGAAGTAGTATTTCAGGATCTTCCGCGCCAGCGCAATCACCGGATCCTCCATATCTTTCACCTCCATCTGTAAAAGCAGGCATTCCTGCAGGTCTCTCGCACCCACTCCAATGGGATCGAAATCCTGGATCACCTTCAGTATCTCATGTAATTCTTCTTCTGTGGTAGTGATATTCTGGGAAAACGCCAGATCATCAACGATGGCATTGAGTTTGCGTCTCAGGTAACCGTCTTCATCAATATTCCCCAGGATGTACTGGGCAAGGGATTCCTGTTCCTCGGTCAGGTTTCTCAATCCAAGCTGTGCTTCCAGGTGCTCATGAAAGGAAGTTCCCACCGAAAACGGGATCTCTTCCTTCTTGTCATCCTTTGAATAATTCTTCGTGGCAAGCCGGTAGCTGGGAATATCCTCATCATTCAGGTAGTCATCTAGGGAAAATTCTTCCTGGTCCTGGTCTTTCTCCTGATTGACTTCCTCTTCCAGTCCTTCCTGCTCTGCCTGCTGCTGATCCTCTGCACCTTCCTCCAGCACAGGATTTTCCTCCATCTCCTTTTTGATTCGCTGTTCGAGCTGCATTGTAGGGACCTCTAACAGCTTAATCATCTGGATCTGCTGCGGGGACAGTTTCTGTACTAACTTCAGTGATAATCTCTGCTTAAGCATAAATCCGCAAATTACCTGTAAATACTGAGTAAAAGATACAAATTTTCGCAATAACAGGAAAGGATTAAAAGCAGGTACTAATATGTCCTTGATCCCCACATGAATTGCCCAACATTAACATAGGCTGCACGGGGATTCACACACATCACAGGAATCCGGTTACTATTGGCGATAATATACTGCTCAGATGCCCCCAATAAATAGTCTGCGATGCTGATATTCTTTGTGGTGGTAATCAGGATCAGGTCTGTTTTTTTTTGCGATGCAAAATCCAGGGTTTCCCTGGCAAACTTTGAGGATTTTTTGGCTGTGTGAATTTCGTAATCCAGGTTATTCTGTATCAGGAATTTAACGGCAAAGGTTAGGTTCCTGTTAACTTTTTTCAGCAGGCCTTTATCCGTGACGGGTGCCTTGAAAAGATAAACTTTGCTGTTGAAATACTTTCCCAGGTAAATGGCCCATTTAAGTTTCTCTTTATTTTCGGCCTTAAAATCAATGGGAAAAACGATGCTGTTGAACCGGTCCTTCGAACTTGGTTTGTCCTGTATTACAAGGAAAGGGACGGATGAACCAACGATCACTTTCAGCGCCCAGCTGCCGGTATATTTCTGAATACCCTTGATCCCATGCGTACCCATGATCACCATCAACGCATCCGTTTCATTTGCATATTTAGCAATCCGTTTGAAAATACTGCCTGTGAGGACTACCCCCTGCAGTTCATATTCATATAATTTACTGAGTTGTTCAACCTTTCCCTGGAACTCATTTTCAATCTTCTCCAGGTTATTTTTAGCCTTTGAGGCCTCGATTATATGAACCAACCTGATATTATTATTTACCTGCTTCCCTATCCGAAGGGCATGCAACAGTGCATTTTCTGACATTTCGGTGTTATCCCAGGTAACGAGAAGTGTATTCCGGCTTTTTTCCATAAAAAGGTCAATTCAAACTAATATAAAATTACATCAAAATTTAATAATGAAAAAAAACTATTTTTGTATTTCAATTTATATCAGCGCAGATCAATGAAAGAAGCAGACAGGCCTAGGATAAAAGACATCCTGGATGCAGGTGAAATTGGAAAGGATTACCAGTTAAAGGGATGGGTACGTACGAAAAGGGGAAACAACAAGATTGCCTTTGTGGCAGTGAATGATGGCAGCACCATCAATAACATGCAGGTAGTCCTGGATGTACCCAATTATGACGAGGAGATGGTCAACCAGATCACCACCGGGGCCTCTATTGCCGTAACCGGAACGCTGGTAGAATCAATGGGTAAGGGACAAACCGTTGAGATCCAGGCTAAAGAGGTGGAAGTTTACGGCGCGGCTGATCCCGAAACCTACCCTTTGCAGAAAAAAGGGCATTCCATGGAATTCCTTCGGGAGATCGCTCATCTGCGCCCCCGTACCAATACTTTCAGCGCCATATTCAGGATACGGCATCACCTGTCCTATGCCATCCATAAATATTATAATGACAATGGTTTCTTTTACATGCACACCCCCATTATTACGGGTTCAGATGCAGAAGGTGCCGGTGAGATGTTCCGTGTTTCCACCCTTGATCCGAAGTCTCCTCCCCTGACTGACAAGCAGGAAGTCGATTACCTGAAGGATTTTTTCGGGAAGGAGACCAACCTGACGGTATCGGGTCAGCTGGAAGGAGAATTGGGAGCGCTGGCATTGTCGAAGATATATACTTTCGGTCCCACATTCAGGGCCGAAAACTCCAACACCCCCCGCCACCTGGCTGAATTCTGGATGATCGAGCCGGAAATGGCTTTTTATGAGATCGACGATAACATGGACCTGGCCGAGGATTCTCTTAAAAATCATGTAGGCTATATCCTGGATAACTGCCTTTCGGATCTTGAGTTCCTCCAGAAAATGTATGATGCTGAGCTCCTTGAAAGACTGAACTTTGTACTGGAACATGATTTTAAACGCATCGTATATACCGAAGCTGTGGATATTCTTGAAAAATCCGGTCAGAAATTTGAATTCCCGGTTGGATGGGGAAAGGACCTGCAGTCGGAACATGAGCGTTACCTGGTGGAAAAGCATTACAAGAAACCAGTGATCATCACGGATTACCCCAGAGATATCAAGGCCTTTTATATGAAACAAAATGATGACGGAAAAACCGTCAGGGCCCTGGATGTGCTTTTCCCGAAAATTGGTGAGGTCATTGGCGGATCACAGCGGGAGGAAAACTATGATAAGCTCAATCAGCGGATCGAGGAGTTGGAAATTCCCACAGAAGATCTCTGGTGGTATCTTGAAACCCGCAAATTCGGAACTGCACCCCACAGTGGATTCGGACTCGGTTTCGAACGCCTCGTACTGTTCATCACCGGCATGAGCAACATCCGTGATGTCATCCCATTCCCCAGAACCCCCAAGAACGCGGAGTTTTAAGACTGGTAACAATAAAAACCAAGCATAACTTGCTTTTCTCTGATTATGTTACCGGTAATTTTGAGAAAAGAAAATCTTATCAAAAAAAAGATTTATACTTTTGATCAAATGAAACGGTTATGACAACTAAAGACTTCATCATAAGCACAATCAGGACACATAAATCTGAACCATCACAGTTTGGCATTAAAGATATTGGATTGTTTGGATCATATGCCAGAGAAGAACAATCGGCTAAAAGTGATATTGATATTATAATAGATTTTGAGCCGGATAAAGAGAGTTTTAATAATTACATGGCTGTATATGACTATTTTGAAGAACTCTTTAAGAATGAGAAAGTTGAAATAGTTACTAAAAATGGATTAAGTCCGTATATTGGTCCAAGCATTTTAAACGAAGTATTATATGTCTAAAGACCCTCTGGCTGGTATAAGAGATCGTTTGATTCATGATAATATGGGGATAAATTACTCAATTATTTGGGATGTAATCATAAATAAGATTTCTGAATTATCACAACAAGTAATTGATGTAATAGAAAATGAACAAAAATACCGGTAAAATCTACGCTCAAGAGGTTGGTAATACCCATTGTATGAATGATCCTGTATTATGAAACACCCTAAACCCAACTTGATTGCCTTACTGTTTGCCATCATCCTTTCCTGCTCTACCACAGAGCCCGAGTTGAAGATCGTGCACCAGGTAACCGGACCGATTGAAACAAATTGCTATTTGATATTTGATAGTAAAACCAGCGCGATGCTGCGCTGGTTGACGTGGGTGGACCTATCGATACATTAATAGATTATATAGACCAGAATGAACCGGATCTGAAATACTTTCTATGTACGCATAACCACCCTGATCATATTATTGGCATACCTGATATCCGTGACAGGTTCCCTGGAGCCAAAACAGTCATTCATAAGCTTGATTATCATGACCTGTTAGTCCAGAAAGAATATGTCTTGGAGAACGCGGATGCTGAATTCATTGAATGGTTAAACAGTGATCCCGAGCTAAAGAAGTTTTTAGAGTTTGATCTAGCAACTTTCGGTGAGCCTGATATTTATCCATACTATGCGTAAAACCACTTCCTTCAGGGAGTGGATATAAGCAATTTTTTTTGTACCTTACATAAGTATTCAACAACCAAGAATACAATAACCGCCGGGCAGGCGGGGAT
>DAOWJB010000138.1 GCA_030640625.1 Bacteroides sp. | reverse complement strand
TCTGTACCATCCAGTACATCGGAGCATATTTCCCGATAAATAGTTCTGTTATGTGCTCCCCTTCTACCCCAACCATTTTAAAAGCCGGTCCCAGGTATTCATTGATATTAAAATAAAGGTAGACGAGGGATAACAGAACAAGCAGTTTGCCCATATGGTCAAAATGTTTCTCGGTGATATACTTTTCAAGGTGCATGGATTTTCGGATAAAGTACATGGCAACAATAATAACTCCCGATCCGACCATGAATGCCCCTGACACAAAATAGGGTCCCAGGTTAGTGCTGTCCCAGCCAGGCCGCCAGGTGGTAGCAAATAACCAGGAAGTGATGGTATGAATTGCAAATGCAACGGGTATAATCATTATGCCCAGAATTCTGATGGACTTTAGAATGATGCTGTATTGCCCGGGCTTGCTCTTCCATCCTGCGGCTAATATCCTGTAAACCTTTCTCCTCCATCCGGGTGCTGAAGTTAAATGATCCCTGCACAGAGCAATGTCAGGAATTAGTGGAAGGTATAAGAGCAGCAGGCTGATTATCAAATACGTAAAGATAACTATCACATCCCAGATTATCGGTGATTGAATCCTTCCATGTAAAATAACATTGAAAAAGCGGTCAGGACGCCCCATATCTACAATGATTATGATGGATGCGCAGATGATGGATGCAACCGCAATAATTTCGGAAATCCTTGTAAGCGGGGTGCTCCATTTTGCATTCGATAATTTAAGAATTGAACTTACAAGGGACCCGATTAAACTTACAGCCACGAAAAACACAAAATTGGAGATATATATACCCCATGAAGTGTAGTCCCTCATGGCCGTCACGATCAGTCCAAATCTCACTTGCCGGTAATAGGCGAATATGCCGATCAAAATGATTAAACACAATGCAGCGAGCCATAGTTTAAACCGTCGCGGTTTCCAGGAAAGTGTTTGGAACAAATCACCTTTGATTTCTTCCAGGTATCCTGCACCCACCTGGGTATTTACTGAATTATCCATATTCTAAACGTAAATGTTATTTTTTATCAGCCTGATTCGATAGATGGATCATCCTCAAATGGGAATAAGCGGTTGGCCTGAGGTAAATAATACACCCTGGGTTCAGTCCCCAACTCCTCCATATACCTGTATCCGGCTTTCTCTCTGAGCAATTCAGTAAACCTGACTGTTTCAAACCCGTTGGTAACTGCATCATCTATCTCATCTCCAAAATATAGTGCCCCATTGGGACAGGCAGGTATACATGGCGGTAATTCACCCTTCCTGATGGAATCCGGGCAAAAGTCACATTTTTCAACGGTCCCGATTAAACTTGGTGAACTGGTTTCCGGGGAATAGACCTCGCCATGTTTTTCCACAGGGGGTTTGGGCTTTCCCCAGTTAAATACCCTTGCTGAATAAGGACATGCGGCCATGCAAAAGCGGCAGCCGATACAGCGGATGTTATCAACCAGAACAATCCCGTCGGTACGTTTATAGGTTGCGCCCACAGGACATACCTTAACACAGGGTGGATTGTCACACTGAAAACACTTTTTCGGCATCCAGTAAGGTGCAGATTTCGGATTGTCCTGCATTTTCAGGATTTTAATAAATGGACGGTCAGGCGTAAGATTATGATGTTCATCACATGCAATTTTGCACTGTCTTGCATTTTTACACCTGGAAAGGTCAACAACAAGTACGAACTTCTTCCCTGGAATGCCCTGCCGTGCTGCGCTCCTTGATGCCGGGTCACCTGCCAAATGATGTAACTGGTTTTTATCCACCTCCACCAGTTTACCTTCAGTGGTCAGCAATTTTACTTTTTCTCCGGAAGCTTCGTTTTCAGGCGTTGAACACCCTCCTGCACAACCAGAACCGACAAGTACAGTAGTTCCAAGGGCCAATCCGTTCCTGAGAAAATCCCTGCGGTCCGATTTCTTACTTTTTTTTGAAGACTTCATATTATATGGCCTGTTATGCGAAATATTTTTTATTTTTTTTAATGTAGCTATTACACCATAAACTGTCAAACGACTATTTGACAATTGAATTAGTCTAAATTGTAATGTGAAATATCGATTATGTGATACAGCTATAATGTAGGCCTACTGTAGTCAGAAATTCAGCCTGGCTTATTTAGATCTTATTTAGAATGGCAGAAAGAATGTCGGGGGGATGAATCACTCGAAACCCATACCAATTCTTGGATTCCGGCAAACCGGACTTGCTTTGACAAGCATTATTTTATTTAAAATGCAGTACCATGAATCAGTACTCTACTGGGTGGATGAAAGCGTATAAAAGAGATAGTAGACCAGAAGAAAGCAAGGCTAAGAAATCCTTAAAGGTAGAATGGATGTACCAATTCAAATAGACCCCAGTTGGTAAATGATCTGTCGACAGTGTTATATTTTCATAGCCATTGTACCTTTCTGAAAAGATCAATCCGTCATGCAGGTTGTATAATGTTCAAATCCAGGGATCCTTCAACCAGTCATGTGGCACCATTTTCAGGTATCAGATCCGAGTATTTTTGTGTTATATTTGTCCGGGAAAAACATATAAACTTGGTATGATTTAATAATTTGTTAAGTATTCACAAAACTATATGGAGAGAGCTATTATGAATAAGAAAAACAAAACCCTGGCAATACTGGTTACGTTATTTTTATCAGTAACGTTTATCTCAACGACCTTAACCTTTCAGGAAGCTTCAGAACCATGGAAAGTACCTGCGAAATTCAAGAGCATGGAAAACCCCACCACTGCAGATGATGAATCACTTAAAGTGGGAAAAATGCAATATTCAAAGAATTGTGCCTCCTGTCATGGCAAAACCGGCCTCGGTGATGGTACTAAAGCTCGATCACTTGATACCTTCCCTGGTGATTTCACAAGTGATGCCTACCTGGGCCAGACGGATGGAGAGCATTTTTACAAGTCCAAATTCGGCCGGAATGAAATGCCCAAGTTCGAAAACAAGATTTCTGACGAAGACCTCTGGTATATAGTGAACTTTATACATACCTTCAAGAAGTAGCATTCAGGACAATACGGATCTAACGATTGTAGCTCACACCGAGTGCCTTGATGTGGGTGTTTCCATGGACAACAGGTTATCATAGACATCAATTATAGTGTTGTTAATACATTGTTAATATGATTGATGTAAAATGCACGGGAAAAATAATAAACTTTCTAACTCTGAAATTGATATTTCAACATTATTGGAGTAAATTGCCTATACCTAAACCGAATTGATCATGGAAACCCGAGACATTCTAATTATCGATGATGACAAGGATCTGACCAGATCCATGCAGGCCATACTTAAGGAACACGATTATAATGTTGATGTTGCCAATGATACGGAAACCGGCATGGCTAAGTTTAATGCCCGCAAGCCGGATCTGCTGATCCTTGATGTCATGATGGCTTCAGAGCTGGAAGGTCACAAACTTGCACATACAATCAAGAGTGATCCGAATAACAAGGATCTTCCTATCCTGGTTATCACGGGGATGATGGATACGATGGGAGTGAATATCAGAGATGCTTTCGAGGGCATTGATGACCTGCCAAACGTTGTTATGCTGGATAAACCTTTTGAAACGGAAGAACTACTTTCCAGGATGGAACAAATGATTGCAGGTACCCTGGAGGAGTGATATTCCGGTGAATTCAATAGCTCCCCAAAGTAATAAGCTTTATCGCTTTGCCCTCTGGTTGATCAGGTTGAGGTGGCTGGGTGTTCTGGGTATCGTTCTGGTCACTTTTGTTTCCAGCCGGATCCTGGAAATATCTGTCCGTGAGCACAGTTTGTATATAGTTTCAGCCGCCTTTCTAATGCTGAACATCCTGCACCGCCTGTGGCTGATGAAAATTAAGCGACATAAGGACAGGGACCCTGCCCGGCCACTCAGGTTGTTAACGAACTTCCAGATCTCCACTGATTTTATTGTCCTGACCCTGCTACTTCACTTTTCAGGAGGAATTGAGAATCCATTCATTGTTTATTTTATATTTCATATGATTATGGCCAGTATCGTCCTGTCCCCACGGGAAAGTTATCTTCAGGCCGGCTTTGCCTGGAGCCTCGTGATACTGCTCGCCATTCTTGAGTATTTGGGTATAATTCAGCATCATCCTCTGGAGGGCTTTGTTACACCAGGACTATTTGAGAGCAGGATATATCTTTTCGGGACCGGATTGGTATTTATCAGCACATCTTTTCTGGTAGTGTACATCACCAATTCCATCGTGATGCAATCGCGCAGGCATGAAGAAGCGTATATGAAAGCCAACAGGGAACTTGAGAAAAAAGATGAAATCAAGAACGAATATGTACTCCGCATTACCCATGATATCAAAGGCCACCTGGCTGCCATTCAAAGTTCCCTGGACGTACTGCACAGCAAACCTGAAGGAACCATCCGTCAGGACTTCAAAGAGTTCCTGGATATGGCCTCAATGCGTACATCCACCTTGATCAGCTTCGTGAAAGATCTTCTTTACATAACCAAACTAAAGCTGAGCAACGAATTCAGGACCAGTCATTTTTCCATCCGTGATTCCATTCAGAAAACAGTGGCTCATCTGGAATTACAGGCTAAAAAAAAATCAATCCGGATCCATGTGGATATAGATGATTCCGTGGATCAAATAGCTGGGTTACAGTTATCCATTGAAGAACTCATCACCAACTTGCTGGGTAACGCCATTCAGTATTCAGATCATGAAAGTGATGTATACCTGAAGGTCAAAGCCTGGAATAAGCAGGTCCTGATTGAGATACAGGATCATGGTCAGGGAATTCCGGCGCAGGAGCAGGAACTGGTATTTGAAGAATTTTACAGGGGAAGTAAAACCAGGGCCACCAGCGAGGGGACCGGACTGGGATTGGCGATCTCAAAAAAGATCGTTCAGACCCACGGGGGCAGGATATGGGTTGAAAGTAGTGAAGGTACTGGATCAAAATTCTGTTTTACCTTGCCCCTGAATGGTACGTCTACGAATGATCCTCCCCTGACATGAAAATACCTGTTAACTGCGTATCGCAAGCTGTTTCAGCAGATCCTTGAAGATGATAAAATGGAACGGAAGGAAGTTGTACCAGTACAGTCTTCCGGGGATCCCCCTGGGCTGGAAATAAGCATGTACCGACAACCTGTTCGCCTGTTTGTCCTCCGGGCGGATCCTGAATTCAAGCCATGCCTTTCCCGGCAATATCATTTCAGCCCTGAGAAGCAGTTTATTGTCCGGAACAAGATCCTCGACTCTCCAGAAATCGATTACATCATTGATCCGCAGTTCCGACTCACTTCTTCTGCCACGGGATGTTCCCACCCCCAACAATATCCTGTCAATGAATCCCCTCAGCCTCCACATCCAGTTGGTGTGGAACCAGCCTTCCTTGCCACCTATCCTGCAAATGGAACGGAACAGGTTTTGGGTGGATTTTTCAGTGAGAATGGAATAGGAGCTTATAAAGCGTGGTGGTTTCTCCAGGTCTGTCAGTTTCATAGCCAGTTCGTTGGCAGGTGGGTAGGCATCGGCCCAGCGAGTATATATAGCATCGTGATCTTCCCTTGAAAGGGCCCTGAGGAGAGAAACTTTGTAATTTATGGTTTTGAAAGGTATCAACTTTTTGATCTCACTGTCACCGCAGATTACCTCAGTTTTGACTCCTTCCATAAGGCAATGGATGATGGATGCAGGTACAGGGGTTAAAAGGCTTGTGAAATAGCTGTATAGCTTAATGCTCGATATAGGGGAGTTCAGGAACAGCCTTCGTTTTTTGAGAATCTTAGCCAGGGTCCGGATCATCTCCTTGTAACTGAGAACGTCATCTCCGCAAATCTCATAGGATATACCGGAAGTCTCATCCAGTTCAAGCGCACCCACCAGGTATTTGACCACATCACGGATGCTTATGGGCTGGCAGAGGGTTTCGGTCCAGGCAGGGATGACATACACCGGCCAGTTTCTGACCAGGTTATTGATGATCTCGTAGGAAGCAGAGCCAGAACCTATGATAATGGCGGCTCTGAGTATGGTACAGGGAACCTTGCTTCGGATCAGGATCTCTGCCACGTTCAGCCTGCTTTTCAAGTGGTTTGACAGATTCGGGTGATACCTTCCGAGTCCCCCGAGATAGATGATCCTCTTCAGGTTTATCTCCTCGGCGACGAACCTGAAATTTGTCACAGCCTGAATATCCGCATACTCAAATTCCTTTTTACCAAGTAACATGGAATGAATGAGATAGTAAGCAACACTTACGCCTGTTAGAGCCTTCTTCAGATCCCCGACATTCAATGCATCCGCTACAAAAATCTCGGCATCGGGCCATCGTTCTTCATGTACAGGAGAGGAGCTTCGAACCATGATCCGTACCCTGTATCCCCGTTCCTGTAATTCAGCCACCAGCCTTCCGCCTATATATCCCGTTGCCCCGGTGACCAGCACGATGCCTAATTCCGGCCTGGGTTGTGTAGGCAGGTCATGACAGAAAAAATCTTCAGCGTACCAATCCATGATCCATCCTCCTGGTAGTTCATACAAAAATGCTAAATTTTCCTCATACCACCTTCTGTATTTTGAGGTAATACATATTTATTAATTCCGAATAAGTTTTCTGCGGTACAGGGGAAAGCATAAGCATAGATCTGCAAGAATCTATGTGCATGTGACTGTAATCCTTACCATTTACAAAATCCATCATATAAAACATATCCCTGGCAATTCTTCGGCATTGTTCATCATACATCACCGATTCAAGAGAAGAATTGTCATACTTTTGAAGATCATCGTATGGAATTGTTAGCTGTTCGTCTGCGCCGAAAGATATAGGGCAACACTCATCCGGATTATAACAAAGTGAAATGGCAATATAACCTGAATCAGGATTCATTGGATGATCATATCTTTTCGAGAAGAGTTCAAAATCAACTGAGGTTTTCCCGAAGTTTAAATAGTATCCCGGCCCGTTACTGGCATCATCCTTCTTTGAAATATGAAACCCGGTGTTATTAAGTGCTTTAATAATTCTCGGATTTACATATGTAGGTGTTGTACCACCCGAATAACATTTCACGTTATTTATTCCATAATACAGACTTGCCATTTGTGTCCAGATCTGACCCAAATGACTTTTCCTTGAATTATGTTGACAGACAAAGCAGATACTGGCTTCCCGTCCATTATTCAATTGATTTATAATATATTTCCCTGCCTCTTTTAATATTTTAGCAGTGGAATCAGGGACATTTACAAACTCATCTGGCAGCGACTGGCAATAGGACATCAGCTCAGAGCTAAAAGGTTTCGAATCTCTGGTATCACAAGAAATGCAGAGTATGAAACAGACAATTATGGGTAAAGTCTTGTTTTTCATGGTCAATCATTCTTGATTGTACCTCTGATACACTGATCCGGGCTTGTTAGCAGAATTTTGATCTTTCAATATTATATTCATTGAACCCGATTTAAATCCCTTTAAATCCATTGTAATAAAAACAAAGCCAGCCTCTTCACAGACAGATATGAGTTTATTCCTTACAATCCAGGCTTCATCCATTTCGTTATGGTCAAATTCTAACCGTGCCAGGTTTTCATGACTCCGTACCCTGAATGTTTTAAATCCCAGGCTCCTGATTTCTTTCTCTGCAAGGGCAACTCTATCGAGCTTCTCTTTTGTTATTTTTTCTCCATAAGGAAATCTTGAAGCGAGACATGCATATGCTGGCTTATCGGCAGTAGGTAAATTAAATTCCCTTGACAACTCCCTGATCTCTTCCTTATTTAATCCAACCTCAACAAGAGGTGATAAAATCCCTTTTTCCTTAAGGGCCTTTCTGCCAGGCCGGAAATCATTTAAATCATCTGCATTACTCCCATCAAACACAACATCATAGTTTTCCTGCTCGGCAATGTATTTTATTTTTCTGAAGAGCTCACTTTTACAATAATAACATCTGTCGGGAGGATTATTTGAGAATCCTGGTATCTCGATTTCTTCAGAGACTATTATCTTATGTTTTATTTTTAATAATGCAGCGATCTTTTTTGCATCATCCAATTCATAGAAAGGATATGTTGAGGAAGTTGCTGTAACCAGCAAAAGGTTTCCATTGATGCTTTCTTTTGCAACCCTGGCTAGAAAAGTACTGTCTACACCACCTGAAAATGCTATCACAGCTGAGTGGTATTGATTCAGCATTGATCTTAAGTCATCTAACTTATTCATTTCTTTTGTATGTTTCATTGTATTCCACACAGGTTATTAAATTGTTTTTTAGCAATGTCATGGTATTTGTAACTTTTTAATCCAGGATAATTAACCTTTTGAACTTTAGGGTGTTTCTCAAGCATTTCGGCAATAAGAATCGTATTATTACATGCTTTATCTGCTCTTAAAGTTAAAGTTTCAAGTCCCAGGGTTTGAAGAAAAGCGTTTCCGGGAGATAAGCAAGCTCCAAGATTACGGTATAATTTTTTTCTAAGTTTGTTTAATAAAGCGAATTCACCATATTTCTTTGTATCATCATGAAGTTTGTTAATTTTTCCCCAATCAAACTTCCCATAATCACAACTAGCGTTTATCCTTTCAATGATATTTCAATTAATTTATCAGCAGAGATAATTTCCATTCTATTGTTATTTTGTTTAATAACATTATCATTCTCAAATTCTTTAAGTATGCGTGATACGCTATCCTTTGCCATTGATGAAAGGTCAGCTAGATCTTGTCTGGATAGATG
>DAOWJB010000090.1 GCA_030640625.1 Bacteroides sp. | reverse complement strand
GTCAAAATCCTCAAAATCCCATTTGAGGGCCTTTGTTTCGGACTTATTAATTTCAAGTAGTTCTTCCAGGAGTTTCCTGCGGGCCGAGATCTTTGAACTGCGGTTCACAAAAAGAAGCAAGATGCTGAAAGCAACAACTGCCATACCGATTGCCAGGTACAAATTCACAGGTAAGAGCTTAATCAGCAAGAAAATAGCAAGAACAAAGGAAATTAGCCGGATCAGGGAATACCAGTTGTTTCTTTTTTTTATCCGCTCGACTTCTGTTTCAAATGTTTTGATCCTGGACCGGTAAATATGCTGTGCCTTTTGGCCCATTATTTCAGGATTTCATCGAGGATATTTTCAGCATCTTGTACGAACTTTACGCATCTGGAGTCAAAATATCCCTTTCTTTCAGCCTCTTCTATCCCTTCCTGCGAATTCAGATCGACACCAAGCAGTTCCCGGCAATTCAGGCTGCTATGAAGCTCGATGAAGCGCCTGTTGAATTTCTCGATAAGTCCATAGGTTTTATCCCTCGATGCCTCATCATCCGGATTAACCCTGCCATGGAGCGCACCAATTACCATATAGGCACCGGTGACAGCGCCGCATGTTTGCTGCATTTTTGCCATTCCAGCTCCGAAACCTGTAGCAATTTTCAAAGAGTCTGTAACTGAAATGCCGGTAAGATCTGACTTGGCGGCCAATACGGATTGAGCACAATTTAATCCTTTGTTAAAAAGCTTGTGTGCAGCATCATTTGTCATGGTTCGTTGAAAAGTTTTGGTTATTTTGTCGGAAAATTAGGTATTTTTATTCCACCGTTCAACACTGTCATGAAAAAATGGTTGGTATAGTTGACATAGTAATGATTCTGGTGATGGTTTGCCTTGCATGGGCAATTACATCAATGGTGTTGATTATAAGCAAGGTAGAGAAAAGTGGGACCAGGATCAATTTTTTCCTGCTCAAGCTCTTTATTTTTAAATATATCTCACAATATAATGAGCTGACAAGGCAAGAGAAGGGGAGGGTCGGTCCCCTGTTCTATCATTTCATTGTGCCCATGTGGCTTGCATTTGGCCTCGTGGTTGTCTGGATTATTTTTTCTCTGTAAGCAGGCTTCAGTTCCGCTTCTTCCCGTAAATAAAATCACCAATCAGGCGTATTCTGGTCATTTCATCTTCAGTCATTGGTCCCTGCCTGAGGGTCTCCAGGTTCTCTCGCATCATATCATGGTTTCTTGCACCCATCATGCACAGATCAACCGATGGATTGCTTAAAACAAAGCGGTAACATTCAGGTGCTGAAAGTGGTTTTTCACCCGGGGGCATTTTTTTCTCCTTCAGTAATTGTCCCCAGCGTGTGGCAGTGTATGCCACTATTCCTGGTTTGTTTTCCAGTGGAAGATGAGGGAACACATCCTGTTCCGCTCCGCTGTTAACTGCATTATACCTGACATGGTAAACATCAATCAGGCCTTCCCTGGAAAATCCGTTAAATACCTTCCGGTTATGACTGGATACCCCAAGATGCCGGACAAATCCCTGCTCTTTAAGCCGGATCGCCCAGTTCAGGACTGACCTTCGGGGCGGGCTCGAATAATATCCCAGCAGCAGTTCATCCACATATTCAAGTCCCATGCTCCGCAGGCCTTTCATAAAATGACGTTGTCCGATCAGGCTGCTGTGGGTATAATCGTACATGGCGACCACCAGTTCATTCCGTTTCCCCTTTGCAGTGATGTTCCTGATGGCTCTTATCATCTCTTTAGACCGCCCCTTAATGAAACTACCCATGTTAAAGTAATTGCATCCTCTCTCGAATGCTTCCTCAAAAGCTTCAGCAGGGGCACCATAACTGGAGGAAATTCCCAGTCTGCCCACCTGAAGTCCAGTTCTTCCCAGTGTGGTTTTTTCGTTGAAATCCATATTATTTGTCCATCATGTTAAATTCAATTTCCTTGCCCAGGGAGAGCAGGAAACTGCCTGTGGCTACCGTTACTTTGATCGTACCGGTACAGGATTCATTAAAAGTATAGAGAATGGTTCCCAGTAATAAATCTTCCAATTGGCTGTCAGCACCCGTCTCTACTTTGATTTCACGGAGGACTGCAAACCCCGATAAGGGATTCCTCAGGCACTCAGGATCTATCATTATTCCGATCATGGCCATTTGCAGTACACTGGCTGCATCTCCCTCCGGATCCGAAACAATTGATACATCCTGTTCCCCACCTGTAATCGTATATTTGTCATCGCTGAAAATATTCCAGGTTCCTGCCGGATCTATACCAATGATCCAGGCGTTCTGTTCCACGGCAACCGAGACATTGTCAGGTGTGGGCATTGCCAGCCTTTCTATAATTACTTTTATTTCTCCCTGGCTCATATTCAATTCGAGGTTCAAATCATCCTCGACATACACATTATTGCTTGCAAAAATTACCTTGACATGATCATCATCAACCAGGACGGGAACAGGGCCGATATGATAAACCTTGTGCTGGCCTGGAGAATGATCCTTTGCAACAAAAAATGAGCTGATGATGCAAATATCCTCGTCTGTCTGTAATCGAAGTATATAGATGTCATCACAGGATATGGGCAGGAGTGATAAAGGGTATTCATGGTTGTTTTTCAGATGGATTACAGCGTTGCCACCATACTGGTATATTTCTGCACCCGGGATGGGATGTCCCAACTGGTCAGCCATTGCCATTACTGCACAGAATCCTGTTGGTACAGAGGTTTGAATAACCTCAAGCATGGGTAAAACGGGTGGAGGACGGAAAAACTCACGGACCGCATCGGTTTTCTGGTCCAGCTGCTCACACCCCGTTACCAGCATTGTCATGGACAGCAAAACCAGGTATTTTATTAGAGATTTCATTAACCTGAATTTTGACCTTTATACGGTATCTCCCTGGTTAAAGTTCAATAGATTTTAAAGGATAAATGGAATGAACATTTTAGTCCCCTTCATATAATTTTCGTATTCCCTGCCGAACTTTCTGAGCATTTCCTTTTCCTCTACCCTGGCAGTAAGATAAAGGGCTGACAAATTAACCAACGAGAATATGATCTGGAACCTGTGCAAATCTTTCATCAGGACCCCGAATCCGCCCAGGATAAGAGAAAGGTACAGGGGATGACGGATATATCGATATAATCCGGTTGTGATCAGGACGGTGGTTTCTTCCATCCCGTCGTCCGGTTTCCCGTAATGGTAAAACAGGTAGAATCCAAAAAATGCCACCAGAATTGATCCTGCCAGCAGAATCCAGGAAATTACCTGGTACCAGGCAAGCGGATCTTTAAACCATACCGGGTAGTTCAGCAGCACAAGGATGATTATGCTTTCAAATGAGATAAACCTGAAAATCCCGTGATATCTCTTGTCTTTTATGGAAACCACCCAGGAAAACCAACCATTGGCAATGGTTAGTGTGATTAAGATGATGATTTCAGCCGAACTCATAATTCAGGATCCAAGATATTTCCTGAAAAACTCTGCATCAAAAGGTTTTCCATGTGATGGATAGATCCACCTGGCTCCATGATCAAGCAGCAATTGCCAGCTTCTTTTCATGGCCTTCAGGTCATCACCCAATACGAAAGGACCCGGACCTGTAAGTCTGGGAAATCCACTCATGGCTGTATCGCCCACAAATGCTTCACCGCTGTTGAGGACCAGGGACATGGAACCTGCTGTATGTCCAGGTGTGGGCAGGATCTTTCCATTGATCTGGAATGATTCCAGTGAGAAGGGTTTTTCTTCCAGGGCACGGTCGACCAGGGTTGGCTTAATATTTTTTTTAACCTGGGATTTCATGGCCCATAAGAATACCGTAAGGAAGGACCCCCATAATCCAATTCCTCCTGGCATAATGACCATTCCCTTTTCAACCAATTCTTTATCTTGATGATGCATGGCCGATATTCCACCCGTTAATGCGCTGATCTCCGCAAGGGACCCCATATGATCAAAGTGAGCATGTGTGATAAAGATCAGTTTTATTCTTGTTGGATCTATCATCAGCTGCTTCAGCTTTTGTATGAAAGTTGAAATGGATTTTGGTGGACCGGCATCCACCAGGATGTAGTCATCCCCTCCCCGGATCAGGTAACAATTCGTTATCCCAAGTTTTATTGGAAGGATCTGATGTTCCTGGCTGTTCATATGTCGTTCATTATTAATAAATCAGGTTGAAACTTTTTTAATTAACTTTATAGCCAAGCTATTGTCAAATAAAATTACACATAATGGACCAACAAACCTTAGCACGCCGGACATTTCTTAAGCAAACTGCCATGGCTGGCGCAGGTGCGATATTAATTCCGGGACTAATGCCTAATACAGCATTCGGAAGAGCTAAGTCTGAAGCACTCAAGGACAAGAAGGTATTGTTCACCTGGGGTGGCTGGAAAGGTCATGAACCTGAGCAATGCCGGGATATTTTTGTCCCTTGGCTGGAGAAGGAGGGAGCTGTCGTTACCGTTTCAGATAACCTGGATATATACACCGATAAGGAATTAATGGACAGCCTGGACCTGGTTGTCCAGATATGGACCATGGGAGAGATCAGCAAGGAACAGGAACAAGGGTTGCTGGATGCTGTTAGGGGAGGGGTTGGGATAGCAGGATGGCATGGTGGTCTGGGAGATTCTTTCCGGAATAATGTAGCTTACCAGTTTATGGTCGGAGGGCAATGGGTTGCACATCCGGGTGGCGTGATTGATTATGAGGTGAACATCACAGACGCAAAAGACAATGTAACAACAGGATTGAAAGCATTCAAAATGCACTCCGAACAATACTATATGCATGTTGATCCCAACGTGAAAGTACTGGCTACAACAACGTTCACAGGTGATCATGCGGAGTGGATAGACGGCTGTACCATGCCGGTTGTCTGGAAAAAGGTCTATGGGAAGGGCCGTGTTTTTTACTCATCCCTGGGACATGTGGCGGCTGATTTTGAGGTGCCGGAGGCCCTGGAGATCATGCAGCGTGGGATACGCTGGGCAAGCAAAAGTAAATATAAACCACTCCCTGAATGGCGGCAACCGGTTTATCCTGGTAAATAGGCACCTGCCACTTTTCTTGTTGAATCTGCTTATCTAATCTTAAGTTTTTCTGATTAACAAGCGTTAAAAAGTTGTTATCCTTTCGGGATTGTGTAAAGCTGCCAGCTCATTTTTATATATTTCCACAATGAATGAGAGAAAAAAGCTTTTGGTACTTTTTGCCCATCCTGCCTTGCATAAATCCAGGGTCAACCAGCAACTAATAAGTGCCATAGATGATATTGAGGACCTTACATTCCATAACCTCTACGAGGAGTATCCGGATTTTCACATCGATGTAAAACGCGAGCAGGATCTGCTGCTGGCACATGATATCTATGTCTGGCAGCATCCTTTTTACTGGTATAGTTCTCCATCTATCATCAAGGAATGGATAGACCTGGTACTGAAGCATGGGTTTGCTTATGGCCGGACAGGTACGGCCCTGAAGGGAAAGCAGATATTCTCAGCAATCTCAACCGGGGGCCGAAGGGAGGTTTACCAGGAGGGAAGTATGAATAATTTCACCATTCCACAATTCCTGGCCCCTTTTCAGCAGACAGCCCGCCTCTGCAACATGGTGTACCTTCCTCCCTTCGTTGTTCATGGTACCCACCTGCTGTCAGAAGAGGAGATCCTTACCGCGGCAACAGATTACCGTAAAATCCTGATATCCCTGCGAGATCAGATTTTCAGCGAGGAAGAAATATGGCGTTGTACCTATCTCAACGACCTGCTCGAATTATCCAAAAAGTAACAGCCTATGCATAGCCAGGATTTCTTTTACCAGGCAATTATTTTTCTGTCGGCAGCGGTTATTTCTGTTCCTGTGGCGAAGCGCCTGGGACTTGGATCAGCACTTGGTTACCTGCTCGCAGGTGTGCTGATCGGGCCGTATTTTTTAAGACTGGTCGGTGAGGAAGGGACAGATATCATGCATTTCGCCGAGTTTGGGGTGGTCATGATGTTGTTCCTGATCGGACTGGAGGTGAAACCCGCCCTTCTATGGAGTATGAGGAGATCTATTTTTGGACTCGGGGGACTCCAGATGTTGATCACAACTATAGCCATAGGGGGAATCAGTATGTTTTTCGGACTGAATGTCCTGCAGGCCATTACCATCGGTTTGATCTTTTCCATGTCATCTACAGCCATTGTATTGCAAACCCTGGCCGAGAAAGGTTTGATGAAGACCCAGGCGGGACAGGGAAGTTTTTCTGTACTGCTGTTCCAGGATATTGCCGTCATACCAATCCTGGCCATTCTGCCATTGATGGCTAACCAGGTTCAGACAAGGTCTGTAAATCTTCATGAACCCGTGATAAATGAAACCGCAGTATCTGCCCTTCCAGGCTGGCAGCAGGTATTGTTAATTGTGGGATTGGTCGCATTGATCATTTTTGGTGGTCGTTTTCTGGCACGTTATATCTTTCGATTTATCGCCCAGACCGGACTGCGTGAAATATTTACCGCAACGGCTCTTTTACTGGTAATAGGCATTGCAGTGGCCATGGACAGGGTAGGTCTTTCCCCCGCACTCGGTACTTTCCTGGCCGGGGTCGTCCTGGCCGATAATGAATACCGCCATGAACTAGAAGCGAACATTGAACCTTTCAAAGGATTGTTACTTGGCTTGTTCTTTATTGCCGTGGGATCAAGTATTGACTTCAAACTCTTTACGGATCAGCTGGGTACGGTTCTGGGTATCCTTGGTATTTTAATCCTGATTAAATTTGTCATTCTCCTGTTTTTAGGCAGGTTTTTCCGGTTACGGTCCGGACAGGATATACTCTTTTCATTTGCCCTTGCACAGACAGGGGAATTTGCCTTTGTCCTGATATCCTTCTCCGGCCAGAATGCCATTTTACCTGAACATATTTCCGGGATCATGCTGATCGTTGTAGCCCTCTCCATGCTGGTCACACCCTTGCTGCTGATCATCAATGACAGACTGGTACAGCCCCTGTTTATCAGAGCACAAAAGGATCATGAACCCGATGAGATTGCTGAACAGGACAACCCGGTTATAATTGCCGGTTTCGGCAGGTTCGGCGTGGTGATCGGGCGGTTTCTCCGTGCCAATGGTATTGGTGCAACTGTGCTGGATACCAACCCTGATAATATCCGCTTCCTTCGCAAATTTGGTTTCAAAGTGTATTATGGAGATGCCAACCGTTCAGACTTGCTGGAGGCGGCCGGGGCAGCAAAAGCCAGAGTGATGATCGTGGCTGTTGATGACCGGGAACAGATCAATCATATCGTAGAACAGGTCCGGCGAAAGTATCCTCACCTGAAGATATATGCCAGGGCGGTGGATGTCAGGCATTCATTTGAGCTTGAGGATTTGGAGGTTGCCGGTTATCGCAGGGAAACCTATGATTCATCGGTCGACCTGGCGGTGAATGTGCTGGGTGAACTCGGGTTTAACCGTTACCAGGCCAGCCGGGCTGCACGCTCATTCCGCTACCATGATGAGATCATGATGAAAGAACTGCAACACCTGTGGCATGAAGACAAGCGGAAATATATCAATGAAGTAAGGCGTTTCAGCCAGCAGCTTGACAATATCCTTCTCGCAGAAAAAGACCATGCACTTCATGAAAGCGACCATGCATGGGACAGTGAAAGCAGGCGTGAGGAAATCCGGGAAATGTACGAAATGTTGACTAAAGAGGACCAGGAAGAAGAAGATAAAGACAGCACCTGACCAACCAGCCAGGGAATGGTATATTCATAAAGCATATACCAGTAAGCCTTTTCTACCCAATCCTGCAATTCTTCTTTCGTAACCAGGTTTTCTTCCGCAAACAGGCCGGCCAGGTACTGCCAGCAAGGTATATTAAGAATGCAATTTTCGTGGAAGGTGGCACACATAAAATGGTGATTAATCAACCGGAGCAATTATGTGAGATCATTGATAATTACCTGCTTGAAATTAAACTAGATGATACCTCCCAGAAGAATCAGGATGGATGATCCGGTGAATATGACCGGGCACAGTTTAAAGGGAAGAAACTTTACCCTGAAGCCGGTAAAAATCGAGATCAGGGATAAGATATTCAAGAATCCGAAAACACTCCAGAGTACCAACCTTGATATGTACTGAGAAGGGTCCGCCAGGGTGATTGTCAGCACAAGTAAGCCGAGAAAGATCAATGTGGCTCCTTCATTTACCCATTCCATGGCAATGATGTTTTTATTATCGGCAGAAATGTCGCCGAAATTCTTTACTACATTTTTGGTAGGGAAGAGGTGTGCTATACCCCAGCCGGTAAGTAGAAATGAACAGATAAACAGCAAGATATGTTTCATGATTGATAGTTTATTTTATATGAAATTATGCAACTTTCTCCAGATTCGGGAGGATATTATTAAATATTTCATACAAAAAATGTAAAATAAACTTGACATAATGTAAAATATACATTACATTTGTTGCTGTAAACTTTACATTATGAAGCTTGGAAACAATATCAGGCGATTACGATTTGACCAGGGAGACATTTCCCAGGAGATGTTGGCAAACGGGGTAGGGGTTACCCGCCAGACCATTCATTCCATCGAAAAAGGCAAGTTTGTCCCCTCAGCATTGCTTGCCTTTAAAATTGCCTTGTTTTTTAAAACTCCTGTTGACCAGGTATTTTTCTTTATCGCGGAATAATAAACCAGATAGATATGTTCAGATTTAATAAAAAAATTGTCCGGCTGTTCACGTTTACTACATTAATACTTGGGATAATATCCCTTTTATGGCTGATCTATGATTATGTACTCTACAAGCAGTTGAAACCTGTCATACTCAGTTTTGGTGAACTCGGCAGGCTGGAGGTACTGGCTGGATTTGTTTGGCTGAGTTTCCTGTTTATGTTCATGGTTCATGTTATTGCAGGCATTACTGTATTGCTTCATTTGAGGTATTTCAGGAAAATTCGCCCAATCAACATCGTGATAGTTATTCTGGGAATAACTTCATTTCTTGCGGTCTTCAGCGATTGGGCCATCCTGGGAGATATCGGAAAGGAATTTGAGATGGGTTGGGATACTTCCGGGGAGTGGACCATACTCTACATATTACTGGGTATTCATGCAGTTTTCCTCCTGTTGATGACGGGGATGTCTGCCGGGACCCTGCGCAGATTAAAAGAAAGCGCCACTGAGAAACCAAGAGGGCAGAAAGAAGAGATGGTGTTTACAGTGGAGCAATACGTAGGACTAATATGTGGGTTCATCGGTCTTGTGTGGACAGTGTTTGCATTGGTGCTCAGCCAGCGTTTTGAGGTTAGCTATTACCATATGCTTTTTACCAGCATTATGATCATTCTGCCATATGGCCTTGTGGTTTTATACTGGTTCTTCCTGAAAATTAATGAGAAGATTGGGGAATGGTACGATGAGAAACAAAGCAGGGATGTATACCGGGCAGGTTTTATAACCCTGGTGATAACCATCCCTGTCATGTTGGTCCTGTTCCTGGTCATCCATAATGACGCCCTGTTTATCAGGGGACATTACTTCTGGTTCCCTTTTCTGATTTTTACTTCACTTTCAGTGTTTTCCTTACTTACGCTTATTTATTACCGTGGGACCTAATACACTTGTTGACGATAAACACCCTTCTGTTTATTCTTTTTCAGACAGCGATATTTTTTTTATCCAGAACTTGGTTGGTGAACTCAGAGCCTGCCTTTGTTCCATCATGGCCTGCATTTGTGCTGGGTTCCTACTTGTACCACCACCTGGACCGCCCTGTGCACCAGCGCCCATACCACCTCGAGCCCCACCACCAGACCGGCCCATGCCACCACCTGGCCTGCCGCCCATTCCACCTGGTTGACCCCCTCCGGGTCGGTTGGCCATCATTGCTTCCTGGCTGATGAAACCTGTTTCAATTCCGATGCTGAATCCATTTTTGCCCATGTTCTCTTTTACGGGCACTTTTACAAATGGTATCGCCAATGAATAATATAGTACTCCAGTAGAATCAAATACTATCCAGCCATGAACTTCCAGCGGATTGGTAGAGGGTATGGCGATGACATCGGAGGTATTTGTATACCCTTTCAGACCAATTCTGCGGGACATTTCCGCCAGGGAATATTTAACCAGATCAAAGTTGGCCAGGTTCCGTGCTCCGGGATTACGCATACCCTGTCTGTTTATATCACCGGTGCTTCTGGGATCCATTCCTGTCCAGAAGGGCAGTTCCCGGTCATCTATGGAATCACTTTCAGTAGGATTATCAGGCCGGTACCTCCTTCCGGTCCAGCGATAGGGATACATGATGGCAAGGTCCTTTTTTGATTTCCCGCTGGGATCAACATATACAGTCAGTCCGAGTAAAAGTATCTTTTTCTGGTCATTACTTCTCGGAACCACCAGGTTCAGATAAATATATTCCTGGTTATTCGAGACCAGGTAGAAGATATTTTTATCTTGCTGGTAATTGAGGATGGTTAACTGATTAATATTTTCACCATGCCACAAGCTTTGAATGCCTGATTTCTGGGCTTTCAGATATGGCCCAACTAAGAGAAGCAGAAGTCCCATAATAAAAAATATTCTTTTCATTTTCAGATTTAGGTTGATTCATATTATCAGGCCTGAACCACCGAAATCGTACCCTGAAATTATTTTTATCCAGTCCCGTATCAGTGAAAACAAAGGCACAATCCCTGGTAAAAGTAACCTCCGGGCCCTTTTCATGCAGTAGTGGATGATTGTTTAAATGTAGTTAATGTTCTGATAGACAGAATGGCAAAAGTTTAAGCTGGAACTGCAAAATTAAAGACTGTCCCTGAGTCTGGAGATCTTCTGCATCCTTTCCATGGAGAAAGCCTTGGCGGTATCCTGCAAATGTTCATAAATGATCAGTGCTTTCTGTCTCAGATTCCTGGCTGTATCGCTGTCCCCGGCATCTTCATACAGCTCACCTGTCTCACTCAGGATATCGCCCATTTTCTCCAGATGATGATCCATATATTTAACTTTACCTGTAAGTAATTGAATGATTTCTTCCCCCCGGGCTTCCAATATCAGATCAAGCGGCAGATCAAGTTCATCTTTGTAGGTCTGCTTTATCTCATCCAGGCTGAGGCTTGCTGATCCGGCCCCTTTAATGCCCAACAGGTAGGCCAGCATCTGGCCAAGCACCTGTCCCATCTGCTCAATCTGTACCATCAGATAATCACGTTTTTCCCAGCTCATTTTCCATTTATTTTGGCATTAAGCTTTATCTTTTTTGAAATGGCGGAGGTTCCATCTTTTTTGGAGGATCCTGCTCCAGTTCTGTCAATATAAGTTCAATGGCCTTATCCATTTGGGGATCAATGCCATTGGCCAGTTTTGTAGGATCGGCAACAACCTTGTAGTCAGGTTCCACGCCATGACCCTCATCAAACCATCTGCCATCATTATACATGAGCCGTCCGTGTGGGACAGTATGCCCGCCTCCATCAATGACGGAATGTCCTGTAGTTGGACCGATCAATGCCCCAAGTGTCCGGGTACCCACGATAGGACCAGCCTTCAACTCCTTGAAAGCCCAGGGCAGGGCATCCCCGCCTGATCCGCTGAATCCATTAATGAGCAGTGCTTTCGGACCGTAGTTTGCTTTCGCCGGCCAGTCCTCCAGATCACCATTTCGTGAATAGATATAACCAATCCTGGGACGGGTCAACAATTCAAGAAAACGATCCGATAACTGTCCCCCGCTGTTAAACCGTTCATCGACTATAATTCCCTCCTTATCAAGCTGGGCATAAAACTGCCTGACCAACTGCAGTTGTCCCAGGGTACCGGTATTGGGCATGTATATGTAGCCGATCTTCCCTCCGGATTTCTCTTCTACATATTTTCGGTTTTCTTCCATCCACTGCAGGTTACGAAGCCTGGTTTCAGTGGACATGGTCTTGAGGATCACTTTCCTGGATCCTTCCATCGATGGTTTATCGTTCACGGTCAGTTCCACTGTCCTGTCTGCCAATCCCTGGAAAGCTGCCCAGGGCTCTTTTTCCGCATCCAGCGGGATCCCGTTTACAGCCAGTACATAATCACCTTTATTCACTTTCATACCGGTGACCGTCAGGGGGGATCTTTCTTCACTGTCCCAGTCACCCCCGTCCACAATATGATCAATCATAAATGCACCGTTATCCAGCTTCCAGTTTACGCCGAGCATTCCAAAACGCTGGCTGGGAGGACGCTCATGAGGGGGACCGTAGATATAAGTATGCGATGAATTGAGTTCCCCGACCATTTCTTTGAGGACTACATTCAGATCCCAGCGTGTGAGGCACTGGTCAACCAAAGCATCATATTTTGCCCTGATCTCGTTCCAGTCCACCTCGTGCATACGCTCATCATAAAAATAATCACGGTATTTTCTCCATACCTCAACCAGGATCTGATGCCATTCAGCCCTTGGATCGATCATGGCTTCCAGCTCGTTTGTACGTAAATTCGTCTTTATTTTCTGGTTGGGTTTGGGATCAACGATACCAAAATTTCTTTTTTGAGCCACCATGATCTTTTTTCTGTCAGCAGAAAGTGCATATCTCCCGGCATCTTCCATGATGGTCTTTTCCTCCCTGTCTTTCAGGTTATAGCTGATAATCGCGCTCTTGCCGTTGGCAGTACCGCTTCTCGGATATCTTGTAAAGAGGATCTGGCCCTTGAGCGCATTCAGGTTGTTATAGTTGCCTGGTTTCATTGGCAGTACAACCACCCTTGACTCGAAACCATCCAGGTCGATCTTGAGGGATTCTTTTTCCTTGGTTTCGTCTTCCTCCTCCTCATTTTTCTTATCGTCTTTTTTGCCTTCATCCTTTTGATCATCATCCTCTTTTATATCTTTCTCCTCCTCTGTTTTTATTTCCACTTCATCATTCCTGGCTGCCAGGGGGGAGGGAACATCAGCCCGCAGGGAGGCTGCAACGATCTGTGTGGCATTGGGATAGATCCAGGTTTGGTCCAGATCACTGGAAATGGAACTGAATGAGCGGTTGGTCATGAAATAGAGGTATTTGCCTTCCGGGTCGAATTCCGGAAGGAAGTCCTCATAGTACCCGGAAGTAACCTGATGAATGGCTCTGTCTTTTACATGGTAAAGGAAAATGGCGGAGTTGCGGTTTGGTACCTGTTTTGTGTAGGCAAGCCATTCAGAATCATCTGACCAGCTGATCCGGAATGAAGCCATGCTATAATGAGCCAGATAAGGACAGCGGTCCACATCCGTAAGAACATTTTGATCCACATCATAAATCCGAAAGGTCTGGGTATTGTCCATATATACCAGCTTTTTACTGTCGGGAGACCAGTACAATTGATACCTGAAACCGGCACCAAGGGTAGTCAGCTTCTTTTCTTCACCGCTTCCGTCACCGGACCTGAGGCATAATTCATATTCTCCTGAACGGTCGCTCCAGTAAGCCACGTTTTTCCCATCGGGTGACCAGGCAGGAAACCGTTCAGCGATCCCGGAGGTCCGGGTCAGATTCCGGATATAACCATGCTCCGCGGGCACGGTGAAAACATCACCCCTGGCCTCAAACAATGCTCTTTTACCATCCGGGGAAATATTCCAGGATTGGATATTGTCTGATACCTTTCTCAGGCGTGGCTGAACCGATGCAAGATCAGTTGATATACTAACCTTGACTTCTATGGACTCCTCGGTTTCCAGGTTCAGTAGGTAGAGTTTACCGTCCGATTGAAAAACCAGGTCCTTGGGGCCAATGGAAGGATAATAAATATCAGATTCCTTGAATTCCGTAATCTGTCTTAAAGTAGCATCACCTGTATTGTAAACCCAGATATTCTGTCTCTTCTCCTCTCCTCTGTCTGAGAGGAAATAGATTTTGTCACCTTGCCACATGGGATCTGCGTCAGAAGCCGGATGGTCTGAAATATTCTTTGACTCCCGGCTGTTCAGGTCAAATATCCAGATATCAGGAGCATTACCGCCCTCATATCGTTTCCAGTTCAGCTTGGCTTCTCCTTCAGGGGTGTATGCAATCTTTACCATATCAGCAGAGAGGCTTCCATTTTCGCCATAAGGCACCGGTAGCTTTTCTGCAAGTCCACCCTTAGAACTGATCTGATAAAACTGGCGGTACCGCTGCCTGCCGCTTTCCCTGGAAGATGAAATTAGCAAGTGCTGGCTGTCAGGGTACCAATCCACAAGCCCGTCTAGCATCGGATGGTAGGTAATCCTTTCCGGTGACCCGCCCATTGTCGGGATTACATAGATCTCCGGGTTTCCGTCATACATAGCGGAATAGGCAATCTTTGATCCATCGGGAGAAAACCTTGGTTTTGATTCTTCACCAAGCGGGGAGCTTAATCTCTGGGCCATTCCACCCTCCTTGGTGACCACCCAGATATCACCTGCATAAACAAAGGTGATATGGGTCTCCGAAACGTCAGGAGAGCGTAGCATGCGAGCATCAACCTGTGCATTGGCCAGCAGTCCGAAATACAGCAATGTTATAACAAAAAAGAATCTTGTGATGTGATTTTTCATAATGGTTGGCATTTGAGATGTTGAATCATTAAATGTACTAAAATACCCCGTATCTGATACCCGGGTTATAGTTTTGCAGCTGCCGGGCTTAAATCCTATATTTGATTATTTAAAACCTTTATTGCCATAGTATGAGGTCTTATATCAGCCTGTCTTTAATGGTCATTTTGCTTTTGAATTATAATTTATATTAAATATATTTGTCGGCTATGAGGTTAATGAGTTACATAATTAAGGAGCTTACAGGACTAACAGAATATTTAGATAAAGAATATCAAATCTGTTGAGAATGGTATACCGGTAAACCAAAAAATGCAAAAGTAAGCCGTTCTCGGGATAAAAGGGAGCGGTTTTTTTTTGGATCATTGCCGGGAAGCCAATGGAAGGAAAAAAGATGAATAACAGACCCCGACAACAGGGATTATACAGCCCGGAATTTGAGCATGACGGTTGCGGAATTGGATTTGTAACGCATATTCGTGGCCGGAAATCGCATGAGATTATTAAAATGGGACTGGAAGTTCTGGAGAATATGACCCACCGGGGGGCTGAAGGGGCTGACAGTAAAACAGGGGACGGGGCCGGGATCCTGATCCAGGTGCCCAGAGATTTCTACCTGATCCAGGGGTTCAATGTTCCTCCGGAAGGGCAGTTTGGGACAGGCATATTGTTTCTTCCCAAAGATGAGGAACAGGCACAGCTATGTCTGGACATATTCGAAAGGATGATGGTAGAGGAAGGAATCAATATCATTGATTACAGGGAAGTTCCCAGAAACCCTGAGGTAATCGGAGAATTGTCCCGGGCTGTCGAGCCAGAGATGAAACAGGTACTCTGCGGAGCAGACCTGGATCAATTGGATCTTGAGCGCAGGCTTTATGTGGTAAGGAAGAGGACAGAAAATGCCATCCTGAAGTCAGACATCCCTCAGAAGGAACATTTTTACATACCCAGTCTTTCATCCCGTGTCCTTATTTACAAAGGTATGCTTACCTCAGAGCAACTGGGAGAATATTACCTTGATCTCAAAGATTCGCGCCTGATGAGTGCCATTGCCCTGGTTCATTCCCGTTTTTCAACCAACACCTTCCCGTCCTGGGACCTGGCACAGCCCTTCCGCTTGCTGGCACATAATGGGGAGATCAATACCATTAAGGGGAACAGGTTCTGGATGGAGGCCCGGGAGTCTCTCCTTAGTTCGCATTACCTCGGGGAAGATATCAGCCGGATCTATCCTTTGATAGAACCCAATAAATCGGATTCAGCCAGCCTTGACAATATCCTGGAGTTCATGTACCTGACAGGCAAATCCCTGCCTCATGCCGTCTCTATCCTGGTACCTGAATCATGGAATACAAAAAATCCTATCTCGGAGGAATTGAGGGCATTTTATGAATATCATTCCACCTTTCTGGAACCCTGGGACGGTCCGGCCTCACTTATTTTTTCAGATGGCCGGTTTATTGGCGGTACACTGGACCGCAACGGGTTAAGGCCGTCGAGGTATATTATCACCAATACGGATATAATGGTAATGGGATCAGAAGTAGGGGTGAAATATTTTCCACCACAGGAGATCATTGAAAAGGGCAGGCTCAGGCCTGGGAAAATGTTGCTCATAGACACCAGGGAAGGGAAGATACATTATGATCCTGAGCTGAAAACCGAGTTAGCAAATCATAATCCATACAGGGATTGGTTAGCTCAGAACATGGTTAACCTGGAGGATATCGAAGTCGGCAGGCGGGTCTCTCCGGACATGGGAGAAATGCATAACTGCTACCTTCAAGCCTTCGGGTACTGTAAAGAAGATATTGAATTCATCGTTTCGGGAATGGCGGAAAAAGGCCATGAGCCTGTTGGCAGTATGGGGAACGATACGCCGCTGGCAGTTCTTTCTGATAAGCCACAGCGCTTGTTCAGTTATTTCAGGCAGTTGTTTGCACAGGTAACCAATCCGGCCATTGATCCTATCAGAGAGGAACTGGTAATGAGCCTTGTTGGTTATATTGGGTCCTTTCAGGACAACTTGCTGCACGAGGGTCCTGAGCATAGTAAGATGGTCAAGCTGCAGATTCCCATTGTGAACAATACCTATTTTCAGGTGATTAAGAACCTGAGATACAAAGGCTTCAGTACAAGAACCATTCCTCTGCATTTTCGTGTAAGTCAAGGAAGAAAAGGATTCACGAGGGCAGTGGATAATGTATGCCAGCTGGCTGAACGTGCAGTGGATGAGGGCAAGAACTATATTATCCTCTCTGACCGGGGGATCACGCCTGAACTGGCTCCCATACCTTCATTACTGGCCGTTTCTGCCGTGCATCATCACCTGATCAATAAAAGGAAGAGGATGCAGATTGATATCATTCTGGAAACAGCGGAAGCAAGGGAAGTCCACCATTTCGCCCTCTTATTTGGCTATGGTGCCAGTGTGATCAATCCCTACATGGCTTTTGCCGTGATTGAAAGGTTGGTGAAGCAAAAAGACATACAGGTGGATTATTTGCGTGCAGAGGAGAATTATATAACATCCATCAATAAGGGATTACTGAAGATCATGTCCAAAATGGGCATATCCGTTCTCAGGTCTTACCGTTCTGCCCAGATATTTGAAACGGTTGGTCTCAGCCATGACTTGGTTGAAAAATATTTTGAAGGTACCATTAGCAGGATAGGTGGTATTGGCATGGAGGACCTGGCCCAGGAAGCACTCATCCCCCACGGGGAAGCTTTTAGTAAACCCTGTGAGGAAATTTTCATTCACAGTACGGGTAATTACCATTATCGGATCAATGGAGAACATCATGCCTGGAATCCGGAGACTATCACACATTTGCAATGGGCCGTTAAAACAAATGATTATGAGAGGTTTAAGGTGTTTTCCAGCCTGGTAAATGAGCAGAATCAGAAACCTGCATTCTTACGGGGATATTTACGGTTGAAAAAGAATCCCATTGATATAGATAAGGTGGAGCCGGTTGAGGTGATCTTTAAACGGTTTGTGACCGGCGCTATGTCTTACGGATCCATTTCAAGGGAGGCTCATGAGGCCCTGGCGGTTGCGATGAACAGGATTGGCGGCCGCAGCAATACAGGGGAAGGGGGAGAGGACCCCGATCGTTTCAATCCACGATCCGACGGCACCAGTGCACGAAGTGCGATCAAACAAATTGCTTCCGGACGGTTTGGAGTTACCAATTATTACCTGGTCAATGCGGATGAAATACAGATCAAGATCGCGCAGGGAGCAAAGCCGGGTGAAGGTGGACAGTTACCCGGACATAAAGTGGATAAGATCATCGCTAAAACCCGGTATGCCATGCCGGGGATCACACTTATTTCTCCCCCTCCTCACCACGATATATATTCTATTGAAGATCTGGCCCAGCTGATCTTTGACCTGAAAAATGTCAATCCCAGGGCAAAAGTAAGCGTCAAGCTCGTTTCAGCTTCAGGGGTTGGCACCATTGCTGCCGGTGTAGCCAAGGCCGGCGCAGATATCATTACCATCAGTGGGTCAGAAGGAGGCACAGGCGCGAGTCCCTCAAGCTCAATCAAACACGCAGGATTACCACTTGAAATAGGACTTTCTGAGACACAACAGATCCTTATCATGAATAACCTGAGGCGCAGTGTGATATTGCAGACGGACGGACAGATGAAAACGGGACTCGATATCATCATGACCGCCATGCTGGGAGCTGAGGAATTTGGCTTTTCAACAGGAGCATTGATCACACTTGGATGCATCATGATGAGAAAGTGTCATTTGAATACCTGTCCGGTTGGAATTGCCACACAGGACAAGGAACTCAGGAAAAGATACAATGGGAAGGCTGATTACCTGGTGAATTATTTTACATTTCTGGCCCGGGAGGTCCGTGAATTGTTGGCGGAGCTTGGTTTAACGAAGATGGATGATCTGATTGGCCGGGCAGATCTCCTGGATATAGAGATGCCGGAAGATCACTGGAAAGCATCTAAGGTCGATGTATCGCCACTCATATATGTCCCGGAAGAAGCGTCAAAATTTGAAAGACGTTTTATCAGTCCCAAACGTGAATTGCCAGGCAAGGTGCTGGATCTTCAGCTGATCGAAAAGTGCCTTCCTGCACTGGAACAGAATAAAAAGGTTGAAATACGGATGGACATAAAAAATACGGATCGCGCAGTGGGTGCCATGTTGTCTGGGCGCGTCTCCGAGCTGCATGGTTTGAAAGGGCTGCCGGAGAATTCCGTTCAGGTTAACTTTAAAGGTTCAGCTGGACAGAGTTTCGGGGCTTTTCTTACCCGGGGGGTCACGTTAAGACTGGAGGGTGATGCCAACGATTATCTTGGAAAAGGACTATCAGGAGGTAAAATCGTTGTAGTTGCTCCTGAGGGTTCAGGTTTTGCACCCGAGGAAAATGTTATCATTGGGAACACAGTTCTGTATGGGGCAACCAGTGGAGAAATCTTTGTAAATGGAATTGCAGGTGAAAGATTCTGCGTTCGTAATTCAGGGGCTGTTGCAGTTGTGGAAGGAACCGGTGACCATTGTTGTGAGTATATGACCGGTGGCCGTACGATTGTTCTTGGACAAACAGGAAGGAATTTCGCAGCTGGCATGAGCGGAGGGATCGCTTATGTACTCGATGAAGAATATAATTTTGATTATTACTGCAACATGGGTATGGTTGAGATCTCCCTGGTTGAAGAACTTCACGATATACGCGAATTAAAGGAGTTGATCAGCAGGCATCAGGAACATACTGGCAGTCAACGGGCCAGCACGATCCTTGATGATTGGGAGATGTACCTGCCTAAATTTATTAAGATCATACCCTACGAGTATAAGCGGGTACTTGAGGAAGAAAAGCTGGATGCCCTTCGTAAGAAAATCGAAGCCGTGGAAACAGACGTGGAGAACCAGGAAGACGGGTATTTATAGCATAGATAGAACAAAATCATCAGCGAGATGGGAGACCCAAGGGGATTTTTAAATATTGAAAGAAAAGAGGCTGGCAACAGGCCCTTACAGGACCGTATACATGATTTTGGGGAGGTTGAACAAACCCTAAATTCAGCGGACAGGAAGTTACAGGCAGGACGTTGTATGGATTGCGGGATACCTTTTTGTCACTGGGCCTGTCCGGTGATAAATGTCATTCCCGAGTGGCAGGATGAATTACATAAAGGTGAGTGGAAAAAAGCCATCGATCTACTCCATAGCACCAATAACTTTCCGGAGTTCACCGGAAGGATCTGTCCGGCCCCCTGTGAATATGCCTGTGTGCTTACCATTGATAAATCACCGGTTACCATCAGGGAAAATGAGGCCGCCATCACCGAAATGGCCTTCCGGGAGGGCTATATTAAGCCTCAGCCTCCGGTAAGAAGAACAGGGAAGATGGTGGCTGTGATCGGGTCAGGTCCGGCTGGACTTGCATGTGCAGATCAGCTAAACAAGGAAGGCCATCTGGTTACCGTGTACGAAAAGGAGGATGCAATTGGGGGCCTGCTGCGTTATGGGATCCCTGATTTCAAGCTTAACAAGGATCTTGTCGACAGGCGCCTGCAGGTTTTGATCGAAGAAGGAATTGATTTTCAGACAGGAATGGAAGTGGGTAACAACCTGAACATTAAGGAACTGGTTGAACATTATGATGCAGTTTGCATTGCCATCGGTGCGGAAGATCCACGTGACCTGCCAGTGAATGGTCGGGAACTGGAAGGCATCCATTTTGCCATGGACTATCTCAGACAACAGAACAAGACAAACCAGGGACAGGATATTGCCTATGATTACCTTATCCATGCCAGGGACAAAAATGTGGTTGTTCTGGGAGGTGGTGATACGGGCTCCGATTGTGTCGGAACTGCGGTAAGGCAGGGAGCTAAATCCATAACCCAGATAGAGATCCTGCCCAAACCCCGGGTAGTGAATGGAAAAGAGAATCCCGAATGGCCTTATATGGGAAAGGTGCTGAAAACCACAACTTCACATGAAGAAGGATGTGAACGGCTCTGGAGCTTTTCAACCCGTAAATTCCTCGGGGAAATGAGGGCCGTAACCGGACTCGAACTGGTGGAAGTTGAATGGGTGAAGGATGAATCCGGAAGAATGGACATGAAAGAGATCCCGGGTACGGAAAAAATCCTTGAGGCAGAATTGGTACTGTTATCCCTTGGCTTTTTAAATCCCGTACAAAAGGGGATAATCGATAAGCTGGAACTGAATGTAAACAACCGTAAAAACATTGTTACGGATAATCATTTCCAGACCAGCCACCCGAAAGTCTTTGCAGCCGGGGATGCCCGGAATGGAGCCAGCCTTGTGGTAACAGCCATCTACTCAGGCCGGCAGGCAGCTGAAAATATTCATAAGTTCCTCTCGTGAGGATAAAGACTCCCATGATACCTGCGGAAGTGTTATTTTGAGATCCGGATAAATTCGGTGGTATCGGTGAAGGTTTCAAGCTTTAGCAGGGTTATCATTTCTTTCCTGCTGGGATTCATGATATATTTTTTGGGCTTACCCTCGGTGTTGCGGATCACATCCACCTTTGAATGTTTTTCAAATATTTTTGCTTCTTTGTCTTCATTGATATCGAAAAGATAGGCTCTGTGTCCTTTCCCAAATTGCAGTTTGTATACCATCCACAGGGTATCGTGAGGAAAATTCAGGAAGTAATTCTTTTTGAATTTCCTGAGCTTATAATTGTCGGAAATATCAAAAATAGTATCAAAAACGGTGATTGTTCCAAAAATTGAGTCATTCCTGCGGATGACCGGGAATGCCATGCCGATCTCTTGGAGAAATAGAGTATCACCCTTTAATTCAACCTCTATATCCTCCATGATCTCCTCTTCAGAACGGCCCAGTTCTTCCACATACTTCTGAAATATATAGGTTGATGTAACCACATAAACCGAGCTGTCATCCAGGGTTTCCAGGTAAGTCCCATGTACCTTTGAAGGGAATGCCTTAAGATCTGTCGAACCGGCAGGTTGGGGTTCTCTGAAAACTACACTTGGATCACATGAGATAATGAGAAATATGAGCAGTGTGCTGATCAGGAATCTCATTTCAGGGGGTTCATTGCTTTGAATATAAAGATACATTATTCCAGTCCGATGGTGATGAGAAATTTAGATTTTTTCTAAAATCGCTTGAACGGTATTGCAGTTAATAATATAATTACTATTTTAGAAACCAAATTGAAAGCAAATGAGTTGTTTTACAAATACTTCAACAAGGATTTGGCGGTGGCGCTGGCAAAGCTTCCAGACGATGTTGTAAGCAATATGTAAAACAATAAAAATATTATAAAGGGCATGTTGGTTACAACGTGCCCTTTTTGTATCCGCTTGTCAACAACGAATAGCAAATTTTCATAAACCATTAAACTGAAAAGTCATGAGCAAAAATTCTAAAGTTTTTTTATCAGAAAAGGAGATGCCGAAACAATGGTATAACCTTGCGGCAGATCTGCCAACGCCTCTGCAACCACCCCTTGGACCGGACGGTAATCCTATCGGACCAGAAATGCTGGCGCCCGTATTCCCGATGAACCTGATCGAGCAGGAGGTCAGCCAGGAAAGGTGGATAGATATCCCGGAAGGAGTTCTGGAGCTGCTGTACCGCTGGCGGCCAACTCCTCTCCACAGGGCCTACGCATTGGAAAAGGCATTGGGAACACCCGCGAAGATTTACTACAAAAATGAAAGCGTATCCCCGGCAGGAAGCCATAAGCCAAATACAGCCGTGGCCCAGGCATGGTATAACAAGGAATTTGGGATCAAGCGGCTGACTACCGAAACAGGTGCCGGACAATGGGGCTCTGCACTGGCATATGCCTGTTCCTTACTCGGACTCGAATGTAAGGTTTTTATGGTACGTGTAAGTTTTGACCAGAAGCCCTTCCGGAAAATGCTGATGGGGGCCTGGGGTGCCGATTGTGTCGCCAGTCCCAGCACAGAAACCAAGATAGGCCAAGCCATCCTTGAAAAGCTTCCGGATACTCCCGGCAGCCTGGGAATAGCTATTTCCGAGGCCATCGAAGCGGCTGTTACGGATGAATCCGGGCAGACCCGCTACAGTTTGGGATCTGTGTTAAACCATGTCATGCTCCACCAGACAATCATAGGCCAGGAAGTGAAAAAACAACTGGAGATTTTTGGCGAAAAACCCCCGGACATAGTGATAGCTTGTGCAGGGGGTGGAAGTAATTTCGCCGGCATCGCATTTCCGTTCGTAGTGGATAAGATTAATGGAGCTGATATTGATATCATCCCGGTAGAACCGGCTTCCTGTCCCACATTAACCCGGGCCCCCTTCCTTTATGACCATGGTGATGTGGCTAAGATGACACCCCTGCTTCCAATGTATTCGCTTGGACATGAGTTCATTCCTCCGCCCATTCATGCCGGTGGACTTCGCTATCATGGAATGTCACCCTTGGTTTGTGCAGCAACGGTGGAAGGATTGTTAAATCCCAGGGCTCTCCACCAGTTGGAATGTTATGAATCAGCTATTTTGTTCGCCAAAACTGAAGGTATAGTTGTTGCTCCTGAAACCAGCCATGCAGTTGCAGTCACTATCCAGGAAGCCATGAAAGCCAAAGAGGAAGGAAAAGAGAAAGTGATCCTGTTCAACCTAAGCGGACATGGCCTTATGGACCTGGTAGGGTATGAGAAGTTCCTGAAAGGAGAATTAACCAACTATGCACTTCCGGAGGAAGATATCTTAAAATATACAGAACCTTTGGCAGATCTGCCCAAACCGAGTATGGCAAAGACTGGTAAATGGTAGGGGGATTTTTCCAAGGATATTAAATCGTCGTTGAATTTTGTGCAAGCACAAAATCTAGACTCCTTCTTTAATATCCTTAATAAAAATCCGTAATGAAAAAAGGCTGGCTCAAATCAGATTGAACCAGCCTTTTTTTGTCTGGTAAATTGTTATTTATAGGGATATGCCAAACACAAAATGTG
>DAOWJB010000190.1 GCA_030640625.1 Bacteroides sp. | reverse complement strand
CAAGGATCAGTAATCCAGCAAGAAAAAGATGATGTATTCTCATATTAATCAACGGTTTAAGTGTTCTTTTAGCCGGTATTCCAGGACCGTAATACTGGTCCCGCTAACCCTGACATTCATAGGCTCTGACCACCTGGTACATTTCTGCCATACCGGTTCCACGTCATCGGGTCCGTCCCCGACAAGCTCCCAGGCCTGTAAAATGGATTCAACGTCATAGCCATCAAGATTCAGTGACATGGATTGTGGTTCCTCAAGCATATTCATCAGGTAAACATAAAGTCTATTTTCCTCTGGTACATAACTGGCAAAGGATCTCAGGTGCACAGAGGAGGTAGATTTTACCATCTGGTCCCCCAGGAAATTACCCCAGATCATCATGGTATATCCATTGGCATTGAAGTCTCCCTGCTTATCCAGGGCATCGAAGACACTGTTTTCAATGGAATCGTTGTTAATCCATAGGGTATTACAGAACTGTGAGAATTCAATCTGAGGCACCTGAAGTTGCCTGCCGGTCATTTCAAAATTGCACAGGGCATGTCCCATGTCATTGATAAAAGGCCAGTAATTGCTCCAGTCGAAGGGACCGTATTCGGCAATGATTATCTTCAGGTCATTTTCCAGGCCTGTATTCTTAATCGCAGTAAGTGCCCGATTTACCGGATGCATCAGGTCCTGCAGCGTATCCCGGTAGGTAGCATAACCTGCCCTGTACTCCCAAACAGGATAATTGCTGATGCAGAAATAATCTATATGATCTCCTGCAATATCAAGGACAGTTTCACAAAATGCTTGTGAATTTCCATTGGGTATAATCTGAATTGACGGATCGACTGCTTTCATGGCTCTGGAAAAAGCAACTACATCCCTTGCGTAGATCTCAGCAGTTGAATTCTCATTCTGTTTATGCCAGCTTTCGTTCCCGATCATCCAGTATTTAATGTCATAACCCTTCTTGATATTTGAATACCGTACCCATTCGACGGCATGTTCAATTAATTCCTCATGAGTTGCCCAGGTGCAGCCTTCCGGGTAATCCACCAGGTACTCATCTGCTGCAACCGTGACAATAGGTTCAGCATTAATCTCCCGGCACATTTCAATGAATTCATCAAAGTCAAGTACATCAACTGCAAATTCAGCGTAATCCTTTAACATCCTGTGGCGGCCTCCGACGGCTTCCTTGCCGGTCCGTGCCAGTGTCGGAATAGATTCCTCATAGGGAGGCATAGAGAAAAAATAAAAATCGGACTTGTTTCCACCGGGATACCTGAGGTATTTCACGCCCATGGCTTTCAGTGCATCCGCTGTCCTTCTCCCGGGTTTCAGGTAATTGTCATCATCCGTGAAATAATCCAGATTAATCCCCACCGGATGATGGGAAACATCTGCGAGTACCGAATCCGGATATACCTTAATAATGCTTCCACTTTCATTATTCCGGCAACCATTGCTTGCGGTAATTATTAACAAAAATAGAAAGCCCCATGAAAAAATTTGTCGAATATTCATTGTTTCGTTAGATGTTTTGTTCAATGATAAACCCGGCTGATCCACCGCCAACAATCTTTGCCGGCTCCTGCGGAACAAGATCTCCGAATTCATTTATGATAATTTTACCCAGAATGATCTGGCCTTCAATAAGCTCTATATTCATGTCAACCCTCCCTTTTGATCTTTCGATTGAAATCGTGCCGAATGCATGACCATTTGACCAGAAATAAGATCCCGGCGTACTGTCAAATGACAGGGTTTGATCCACGGCAGCGTAATGAAATCCCGATAATGCCAGGATGGCACCCCAGCTGGCCATGGCACGGGCATAATGGCTGCCGCATTCGGCTTCGTTAAACGGACTTCTTTTTTTTCCGTCATACCTGTCGCGGATGTTCCTTATACAGAGCAATCCTTCGTCTGTCTGGTTTTCGTACAACATGCCAATGGCAGCAGCATACTCAAAACCGGTCATAACTTCGCTGAAGTATGGAAAGGGAATTTCAGGCCTTCCATTGGGAAAGCTTGCCATCAAAAGGGCAGACTCCTCACCCAGGGCAAATGAGCGCATGCAGTTAAAATGATCCTGAAGTGATTCCCTGTAGTTATACTTTAAGATACTGCTCAATGTCGTCTGTATATTTTCGGGATCCGCCAGATAGCCCAGGCCGCAGACATGCGCCATAAACTGTCCCACCAGCTGGTCAACCAGGCAACCTTCACCCAGCTGGTATTCCGGATCCTGTTTATTCTTAATATGGCCACCGGTAATAAGTCCTTCAGCTCCGGAACCAGTATCAGGCAGTTCAATTTTATGGATATAATATTCGCCGTTAAAAAGGTTTTCATCGGTCCATTTGCTGCCCTGCTCAAACAATCTTTCGCATGTCGAAGCAAAATCCATATCATCCAGATAAGCAGCCATCTTTCCAGCAGCCTTAAGTGCTCCCAGGTACCAGAATTCCATCTGTGGATTGGGTCCATAATATTCCACGTCCATGGTATTATGCTGAATTCCTTCCATGACACCATCTTTATTGGCATCCCAACCACCTTCTATCCAGCAAAACTCCAAAGCCCGCTTGACACCTGGCCATAATGTGTGGAGGAATTGATCATCACCTGATAATTGCCAGTCCCGGTATATTTTCATAACACATCCCATCTGTCCATCCGCTGCCGCACTGCTCCATTGCTGAGCCTTTTCAAGCGGCAGGAGCACCCTGAAACTCATTAATCCTTTCGGATCTGTTGCATGTGCAAATTCCACATACCTCATTTTTTTTGCAAGGTCGCCAAACAGAAAGGCGGTCGCCTGCTCATAATTCCAGACATGGGTACAGGATCCTGGACAACAACCGCGGCTGTTGTGGCAGCCTTCCCAGCCATAGAAATTTCCATCATCGGTCCGGAAACAGGTTTGCGTCCTGAGTGTACTTATGTTGAACAATGCGGCTTCTTTAACTTCCGGTGGATAATCGCTTGCACAGAATGCATTTACGAATGACAGGGTCCTTGCTTCCAATTCATTTAATTCCGGAATAATCTTTTCTGCTACATCCCAGGCATCATTGTATTGAGTGGTGTAGTAGTTATTCAGGATTTGGACGTTGTCTTCGCTTTCCCAGCTACCCCAGGCAGGCCGGTTCGGAAAATGCCAGGTGATCAGAAAGACCATCTCTTTTGTTTCACCGGGAGGAAGGGTGGAAGACACAGCAAGGGCTGATCTGGGCATGTATTCTTGGGATTTATATTCCATTGGATCCAGCATGCCATCCCTGCTGAAATCATCCCAGAACCTTAATTTATGTGATCCCCATCCCATGGGGCCTGTTCCTGTTTGATAGGAGATCCCTTCCTTTGCAGTAGTGGCCAGAAGGATGGATCCCCATGCCTCCGAGGTTTGTGGTACCCCCTCGGATGTCATGAATATGCCATTTACCTGTTCGGATGAGCGGTACTTGTTCACATTATGATCTGATCCGGTGGGATGCCACTCACCACTCCAGGTCCTGTTTACCTGGGATCCATTTACCCCGATGAAGTTATGCATGCTTCCACAGATTGAAATGTCTACCGTATCATCCACCTTGCTGGATACTTCATATTTCAGGATAGCTACCGGTATTCCGCTTGCATCAGGATCTGCCGGTATCAGGGGATTAAATGCTTTCAACCTGACGTCTACCGGCAGGTCCTTATCGGAGAGACTGACCTGGCCGAAGGGATAAGCTGCATCGAAGGAACATTCACTGAACCTTGGCAATCCGTGATTGGGTGCAGGACTGCCAAGTGATCCTTCATATTGTGCTTCGTCCATGGGTCCCATTAATGCCCGTGATACAGGGGACTGGTCCTTAATTTTTGTATACAGGGCAAAAAAGGGTGCATTGCCCCCCTCAATCGAGGGATTGACCCCCTTGGCAGGCCGGCCCATGATCTCCCAGTCGATAAGTTCCCCACGCCCGCTCAGAGAAATGGTACCGGTCCCAATGCCGCCTATTGGCATGGCAATCTTTGAGGTATGTTCCTGAT
>DAOWJB010000207.1 GCA_030640625.1 Bacteroides sp. | reverse complement strand
ATACTTACTTCAACCATCAGAATTGAATATGATCGGGATGGTTTGAGGTTTTTGCAAATGTAAACACCTGCTCCGTCATCAGAACGCAATACATTTCCTATACCGGCAAAAAGAATTTTTTTATCAGGACCATCCAGTAATTTATGCAGTTTGTCCAGCATTTACCAGGAAGTGTTGATGAGGACCTTCCTCAGGCAATTGGGACAGATGACATTAAAAAGATCCTTGCGTTTCAGGTCATCCTTGATCTCCACATGGGTATCTTCTTTGGAAGCTAGCCTGAGGGTTTCATTGAGGACATTGAGGTTCAATATGGATGCAAAAGCTTTGGGGCCAAGTTTCCGGTGCATGAATTGCAGATGGTCCTTTGTGGTAATCACCGCTCCGCAGTTTTCGCATACCAGCAGTTCTTTTTCCTGTCTTTCGATGAGTTCCTTCCTGTCAAAAACAGACATTTCATAGATCTGGTCGGATAACCTTACTCCTTTCCCGGTGATGCAATGCTCCTGGCACTGTCCGCAGAAAATACATAGGCCATAATCGCGCGTGGTAATGCGTATTTTCTTTTCCTTATCATCGGTAAACGTAATGACTCCTGAGGGACAAACATTGGCACAGGTTTCACATCCGACACAATGCTGATCATCTACAACAGGTTTACCACGGTAGTTTTCAGGAGGTGTATGAGGCTTTGCCGGGAATTCGGTTGTATATGCCGGTGTCACCAGTGAATAGATCGCTTCCCTTAATTCTCTTAATTTTGGATACTTCACAAGAATTTATTTATGGTAAAAAATCACTGTTCCATATCACCTTGGTCTTCAATGACCTGGCCTTTATAATCATCCTTTATGCTCCTTTTATCAAGGCCGATGCCAGAGATGTATGCACCCCTGGCCAGGGCATGAGCGGCTACCGTTGTGCTGAAAAACAGCAAAGGAATGGCTACCAGCGCTTTGATCCCGATTTCGGAAAATCCAAAAAAGAACAATAGACTGATCAGTATGCTGCAGGTGCCCAGGGTAACACATTTTGTGGCTGATTGCAGGCGGTTGTAAACATCTGGTAACCGGATCAACCCGAGACATCCGAACAGGTTGAACAGGATACCAATGCAAAGCAGTATGACACCAATGATATTACTCATTCAATTTCTTTTTGCTGAGATATTTGGCCAGGGTTAATGTTCCTATAAAGCTTAAGATGATCCATGCTATACCGATGTCAATGATAAACATGCGGTCTGTAATAATGGCGATGATCACGCAGATGCCAACCACAAGGATCCCGAATATATCAATGCCGACCATCCTGTCGGCGATGGTTGGTCCCCTTACCACCCTGTAAAGGCAGCAAAAACATAAGGCGATTTGAGCATACAGCAGTATCTGCAGGATCATATTCATTCAAATATTCTTTTCAGGTGTTTTTCAAATCTTCCGGATATTTTTTTACTGTAAACTTCAGGGTCTGTGCTGCTGATAAATATCCAGTGAATAAATATATGGTCATCAATGATATCCACGGCGATGGTGCCCGGGGTCATGGTGATTGACATTGCCAGGAAAGTCCGGCCAATATTGCTCTCCAGGTTCAATTTAACCTTTACAATTCCCGGTTTAATGGGCATTGCAGGATGGAGGACACGGTAGGCAACATCAAAATTGGCTTTCAGACATTCCCAGATAAATATGAATAGATAAACAAGCAACCAGAAGTACCTGGCCGGCTGAAAGAATTTTTTTACACCTCTTACAAAGAACCTTCCGAAAAACAGGGTGGTTATAACGGCTGCAACTGCGCCTGTAATAAGGTTTTCCGGACTCAGTTCAAATGTCAGCAACAGCCAGAACAGAAAAAGGATTATGAATAGCGTCAGGTATCTCATATGATCATTTCAGTATCAATGAACTATAGGCAGTTGTATTCATCAGGGCATCCACTGCCGGATTTAATACGGCCTCCCGGATACCGGGAAAAATAAGCAGGCTCAAGCCCAGACATAAAAGGGCAAGGGCGACCATGGAAAAACACATGAAAAATGGCACTTCCCTGATATTATTATTACCGGGATCCCTGAGTTTGCCAAAGAAGGAGAACTTTTGAAATTTCAGGAATGATGCCAGGGTAATGATGCTGACCAGGATGGCAAGTGAAGCCAGCAGGTAGAATCCTCCGCTGATGGCTGCCAGGATAATGATCAGTTTGCTGAAGAAACCATTAAAAGGCGGAATCCCCGAGATGGCCATCGAAGCTCCCAGGGATGTGGAATAGGTGACAGGCATCAGATTTGACAGTCCCCCCATCTCCTTCAGGTTCCTTGTCCCGGTCACATATTCAATCGCACCGGCATTCAGGAAGAGGAGTCCCTTGAAAACTGCATGATTAACAAGATGAAACAAACCGCCTGCAATGGAGAGAGCGGCTATGGATCGGCTCCCGTTATTGGACAGGATCAGCATCCCGATACCTATGCCAATGATCACATAACCCATCTGGCTGATGCTATGGTAGGCCAGCAGTCTTTTTATATCCCATTGTCCCACGGCAAGAAAAACACCCAAAACCATGGACACCGTTCCCAGGATAATGATGAGGGTCGATACCTGGGGTGACAGGGAGAACATATTGAAGAAAAGCCGGATGATAACATAAATGCCCACAGCCTTGATCAATACACCCGATAACATGGCTGATATGGGTGATGGTGCGGATGAATGCGCATCAGGCAGCCAGGCATGAAAAGGGATCAGGGCTGCCTTCAGTCCGAACCCGGCAATGAAGATCACTTGTGTGAAAAGCAGGTAGGTGTCCTGCCGGGTATTTGACAGTATGTAAGATACATCTGCCATATTCAGTGTTTTTGTCTTCCAGTATATCATTCCTATCCCGAACAGGATCAGCATGGATGCAATTCCACCCAGTACCTGGTATTTGAATGATGCTTCCAACTCATTTTTCTCAACTCCGAAAGCTACCAGGGCATAAGAGGCAATGACGGCTATCTCCAGGAACACGAAAAGGTTGAACAGGTCACCTGTCATGACCACTCCGTTCATTCCGCCTACCATCAGGCATAACAGTGCGTAGAAATTATTTTCTGCTGTGTATCTTTTTATATAGGAAATGGCATAAAAGGTAGCGAAAAATGCTATGAGGTTGATGATTGCCAGCATGAAAACAGTCAGGCCGTCAAGGGTAAAATATATGGCTATGGGTATTCCTCTGACAGGTTCCCACCCACCAATCATATAGCTGTATGATACCTGGTCACGGGCAAACATAAAATACAGTGACAGCAAAGAAAGGAACAGGAAAACAGTGGTGGACGTGACTTTCTGAAATCCATTGACAAACCTTCCGATTACCGGGATAAGGAAGGCGGCAGCCAAGGGAAGGATCACAAATAATGGTATCATAGCATACATACTTCCTAACCTTTTAATTCATTTATTTTCCGGATATCAAAAGTCCCATACCTCTTATAAAGCCTCACTGCAATGGCCAGCAGCATTGCATTGGCTGCCATGGCAATGACAATGGCCGTGAGCACCATCGCCTGTGGCAGTGGATCGACAAACCTGGTGGTTACCACGGTTTTACTGAGAATTGGAGCTGCACCTCCTTCTATATAGCCAATGAGTATCAGAAAAAGGAATATGCTGAATTCCATAAATGACAGACCGATGATGATCTTGATTACATTCCTGCGGGTCAGTACTCCGTAAAGTCCGACCAAAAACAGGATGAAGCATAAGAGGTATACATTCATTTTATCATTTCCTCCTTATATATGGCCAATGCCAGGAAAATAGTGAAAAGTGCGGCACCGACCTCGATTCCGATAACAATATTATAGATCGGTATGATTCCCGCACTGATCAGATTTCCTACCGTTCCCCCGGGCAAATAATTATTAAAAAAGACGTATGTACCAAAGAAGAGGGTCAGGGTTGCCAGTAACAGGAAAGCCAGGATTGCCAGACTTTCCGTAAGTGATGACCCTTCTTCCTTCTGTTTCAGTTTCAGAAGTTCGCTTCCGTTGGCCAGGACCAGCAGGATAAAGGCGCCGGCCAGTATGGCTCCTCCTGCAAATCCCCCTCCAGGTGTGAGATGACCGTGTGTAATGATGTAAATTCCATACATAAAAATCAGTGCAGTTATCAGCTGGCTTACTTTTTTTACTATGATTGACATTCCTTGCATAAGTCCCGGATATTATTTTTTTCCTCTAAGGCGTAAAACGGTCAGCACACCGATTACCGCAGTAAACAGGATCGTAGCCTCGCCAAATGTATCGTATCCCCTGAAATCGAAAAGAACCCCGGTAACCAGGTTGGCACTGCCGGTTCTTTCGGCTGCCCCTTCCAGGTAAGCCCGGGACATCCTCAGTGTATGATCCCCGAAAGGATCGAGATGGATAATTGCCAGGCGGAAGGTAAAAAACATAACAAGCATAATAATCATGACCATCGCCATACTTCCCCAAATTTTGTAAATACTTGTTTTTCCTGTTTGCCCGGCGTCAGCTTCAATCTCATGGCGGGTACTGGCAAGCACAACGGAAACCATGATGATCAATGTAATGGTTTCTATCACAATCTGGACGATAGCCACATCCGGCGCCCTGAGCAGCAGGAAGCATATGACCAGTCCGTATCCCACCAGTCCGCAGGAAATCAGTGCTGAGAGGAGGTCCCTCGCGTGAAGGGCATAGATGGCTCCCAGAATCATAAAAATCAGGATGACCGAGATGATTGTTTCCATTGGGGAACAATAATATATTATAACATTACAATAAACATAATTATTAATCCGGCAAGGATCCACACAGCATAAAATGTAAGCGTACCTGTGTGGGCCATGCTGAGCCATTTACTGAAGCTAAGGGTGACCTTCTTCAGCAGATCATAAAGATCGAACCACTTCTGTTCTGCCCAATCATAAATGATTGAGAGTAATTTGAATTCCCTGATGGTTTTATAGAATTCCACAACCGAAAAGCTGTTTTCCTCCCCGATTTTCTCTCCCCCGATAAAACTGTCCTCGCTCCTGAACCGCTTCATGTTTGCAGCCAGGTATATGATGCCTCCCAGAATTATGGAAACGAGTATTAAAATGGATACAACAGTTGAATCCCAGATACCCGGGTATTCGAAATCCCCGATCAGGGGCATGATCATCTTTGGAATGACTGTTTGCGAAGCCATGATCCCAAAGAAGGTACAGATAAGTGCCAGGACAAGGCAGGGCAACCACATTAAGATGCTGGCCTCTCTTACTTTTGACAGTTTATCTGACATGCGTCCCAGGAAAATACCGGATATGAATTTTATGAAACTGGCAAGTGTCAGGGCAGAGCCCAGAACGGCCAGGCCCAGCCACAGGATCCACAGGTTATTTGCCAGTCCGGGTTCTCTTCCAAAATCAATGATCCCCTGGTAGATTAACCATTTCGATGCAAACCCGTTGAACGGGGGCACTCCTGAAATTGCCAGTGCAAAGATCAGGGCCGATATGAATGTAACCGGCATGATCCTGGACAATCCGCCCAGTTCATCCAGGTTTTTCTTTCCTGTTTGAGCTTCAATGTTACCGGCAGCAAGGAACAGGCCGGATTTATACAATGCATGGTTGATCATATGGAAGAGTCCCCCGGCAATTCCAAGAGGTGTTCCTAGTCCGAGTCCAACAACCATATATCCCACCTGGGAGACGGCATGGTAACCCAGCAACCTTTTGAAATTATGCTGTACCAATGCCATCATTACCGCAAAGATGATGGTCATTACTCCCAGGAGCAGTAGTAAAAAGGTCAGCCACTGGCTGAGGCTGAACATATCGACACAGATCCTTGTCAGGAAATAAATTCCCAGCAGCTTGTCAAGTGAAGCAGGGAGGCAGGCGGAAGATGAGGCAGGTGCATGCTGGGCATAATCGGGAATCCAGGTATGGAAGGGGAAGGCGCCGGCCTTGGTGAAACTTCCAATTAAAAGGCTTAGGAAAGCAATGACAAGGATGGGTGAGGTAGTGGGTATATCGAGTTCCGAAATGGCAAATGTGCCGTAAACCTGCCAGATAATTCCTATCCCGAGGATCATGATCGCGTCAGACGATCCGACCAGGATCAGTGTCTTTTTGGCTGCAGATGAGCTCTGGTCATTATCAGCTTTGATCAGTTTATAAAGGGTGAGTCCGAGAAAACCCCAGAAAGCAATGAAAAGCAACAGGTTATCCGTGAGCGCTGCCCCTGCCGACAGTCCCATGGTAATTAAGAAGTAAGGATAATAATTATGCGGACTCCTATTTTTATCCAGGTATGCCAGTGAGTACAATAGAATCAGCATACTAAAAAAACAAATGCCCAGTGTTATGAATTTACCAAGGTTATCAATATTGTATGAGGAGAACTCACTGGCTCCCTGCAGAACCTTATATGCGATGGAATTTTGACTGAACAGGAACGAAAAGAGGTCAAGATTCACCAATTGCGGAGAGTAAGAAAAGAGTCTGATGGCAAAGAAAAAAGAAATCCCGGAAATGATCAGTGCCACTATTCCCTTGATCATCCTGATCCTTTCTGGGAAGGCGAACAGGATGATCCCGGCTAAGAGGGGCAGAAAAATTATATAATACAATTCACTCATAATGAGGATCTTATATTATCCGTCTTTTCACGGGACATGCGTAAAAGGTCTGCTGTACCCATCATGGCTATCCTGGTATGGTAATCATAAGCCATAGCCATCCTTTCGGTACAGCAATAGCAGGGATCCACAGCAGCCAGTGATATCGTTGCATCGGAGATCGACTGGCCTACACAGGATTTCTTAAAAGTGGCAATGTTCACATAGCTGGGTGCCCTGATCTTATGCCTGACTGGGGTATACCCCCCGTCGGTTATCACAAAATGAAAAACTTCTCCCCGCGGTGCCTCTGCACGACCTGTCCCGATTCCTTCCGGGACATTTTTCACCCTGACATCGATGCCTCCCTCCTTTTCTTTCTTAAGCTTTTCAAGACATTGTTCGATGATGGAAACTGATTCATACATTTCAAGCAATCTCACTTCGGTCTTGGCAAATACATCCCCGGCTTCGGAGGTGATTACTTTCCAGTTAACCAAGGGGTAGGCAGCATAAGGATCGTCTTTCCTGACATCGATGGCCACACCCGATGCCCTCGCCGTGGGACCGACTGCGGCAAAATCTATGATATCCTCCCTGGTGAGGATCCCCACTCCTTTTGTCCGGGCATGAATGACCGGGTCATCCATAACGGCTCCTGTCAAAAGGTTTAATTTGAGTTTCAATGCGTCAAGCTCCTTCTGCATGACCGGTATCATGTTGTCAGGTATATCTCTGCGCACGCCTCCGATTTTGAACATGGCATAGCTGTTGCGGTTACCGGTGATCATCTCGAAAAGATCAAGGACGGGTTCCCGGTATTTCCAGCTCCACATGAAAACGGTGTTGTATCCCAGGAAATGACCTGCGAGTCCCACCCACAAAAGGTGGCTGTGGATCCTCTCCATCTCCCCGATGATGGTCCGGATATATTTGGCCCTGTCAGGAACTTCCACCCCGGCTATTTCTTCCATGCAGTTGGCGAATGCAAAGGGATGGGATGTAGAGCAGATGCCGCATACACGTTCCACCAGGAAAAAGACCTGGTCGAAGGTTTTCGACTCACTCAGCTTTTCAATACCGCGATGGTTGTACCCGGTTTCCCATTTGATATCCCGGACAATCTCCCCGTCGCAATAGAGCTTAAAAAGCTCGGGTTCCTCCTGCAGGGGATGATAGGGACCGATCGGTATGATTGTTGGTTTACTCATAATTTTTTCTGTAAGGATACACACCTTCTGCCCAGTTCCCTTCCGAAATTAATTTCTCCAGGTTGGGATGATTTAAAAAATTGATCCCGAGCAATTCATGCATCTCTCTTTCCATCCAGTTCGCCGCCTCAAAAAGGGCTGTAAGAGATTCGATCTCCGGATTTTCTGTTGGTAGAATGACATGCAGGTTAATGACACATCCGGTCTGATCATCTGAGAAATGATAATAGATCTCAAAACCTCTTTTCGATTCCAGGGCAGATGCAATAATGAAGCGAAAATGCAGATCCTCATGAAAATATTTACTGATTTCAGGCAATGCCTTCTCCGCGATCTGAATGCTGGCTCTTGTTTCACTCTTGATGGAATCATCCAGAATGTCAATGCTGAATATTCCTTTCAGGTCTTTTATTATGTCTTCAGGTTTCCCCATCATGCAGGCTGTTTGTTAATAAGGTTGACAATTCCCCCAATAATAGCCTCGGGTTTCGGCGGACAACCAGGTATGTATACATCTACAGGTATGATCTTATCTACCGGTCCGGCAAAAGTATTTCCTTCGGCAAAAATCCCTCCGGTACAACCGCAGGCTCCTATGGCAACCACCAGGATGGGTTTGGGGGCCTGGTGATAGATTTCCAGCAGCCTAACTTTGTCCTTCTTGTTGATGGATCCGTTTACCAATAGAACATCGGCATGGCGGATGCTCCCGACCAGCTGCATGCCGAATCTTTCCACATCATACCTGGGTGTCAGGCAATCCAGGATCTCAATGTCACAATTGTTGCAGGAGGCACCGCCAAAATGGAACAGCCACAATGATTTTTTAAATATGAAGTCCTTAAAAGCCAATGATCATTTATTTACAATCCAAAAAATATCAATACAATAGCAATAATTGCCAGCAGGTTCATCCAGAGGAAAAAAAACCTCATGGCCTGGTTTATTTTGATCCTGGGATTTGTATTCCGGATCAGGGTCAACAGCAGCACTACCACAAGGATTTTCAGTACAGACCACAGGATATGGATTCCCTGCCATTTAAATCCACCCATGAATATGGCAACCAAAAATGCCGGCAGGATGAACAACATAATATACTTTGTCAGCTTAATCAGTGCATAGGGCAAACCTGAATACTCAATAAAATGTCCATGCATAATTTCGGTCTCGGCCTCCGCCATGTCAAAGGGAACCAGTCCGAGTTTTGCCTGCAGGCAGAAGATGGATGCTATGAACAGCAGGACACCCGAAATACTGCCAATGAAGGCCCCCGTATCATTTTGCACCTGGAGAACATCGAAAAGTCTGATATTCATACCGGCTTTCAAGATGATCCCTGCAATCACCAGCAGAAAGGTCAGCTCATAACTTATCATTAGTTTCATCTCCCTGGAGGCACCCACAGAAGCAAGCGGATTCCCTGATGCGAGTCCACCGATCATATAAGCAAGCGAAGGGATAGACAGAAGGTAAAACAAAACAATCAGGTCACCTGAGAATCCCGCCTTGATCCCGAGCAGGGGGAAAAGGATGAATAGTCCGGATAAGATGGCAGCGCACAGGGCGCAAACAGGAGCCATCAGGAAGGTGATTTTTGATCCTTGTGCCGGAAGTATGGTTTCCTTGACAAGAAGAAGTTTCAGAAAGTCATAGAATGGTTGAAGGATCGGGGGACCTTTACGAAACTGGACCATGGCAGTAACCTTTCTGTCAAACCAGGATAACAATCCTCCTATCACCGTAACGAACAGCAAGCCGGGATAGATCAGGAAATGAAAAAGGTTTTGTAACATACCCCTTTATATTTATTGGTTCCACAGATAATCCTTTACCAGGATGCTGTCGGTTAATTGATAGATATGATGGTCAGGATCTTCCTCTCCTTCATAAAAGCTTATGGTTTGGTCAGGTGATGCCTCCACAAACCGGTCCAGTTCCCCTTCATCGCTAAGGTCAAAAAAGTTTGTCCTGTCTTTTTTCTCGAATAAATCATCCATCAATGTTCCAAAGGGACATATGGCAATGCATGATTTACACCGGACGCATAAATTAATTGCACGTATAACTATTTCATTTTCTGATTTTTCCAGTGCTTCAGAAGGACAAACACTGATGCAGGGTGCCTCTTTGCACTTCCTGCATGTAATAAGAAAAGTGGCCAGCTCCCTGATGGATTTAAAATCCGTATTGAATTCAGGATCTTTTAAAATACCATCGGACTTACATTCCTGGTAATCCCTCAATTTTACCATATCGATCAGTATTTTTTTCGCCATCTGATACTGTTTGTCGGACTGCATTATATGGAGATAATGTTTACTAAATGTAAACGTGTGTCTGCCAATCTTTGTGAGAGGGTATGGCTTATGATATTCATGAACTTATACCCGAAAGCACAATTGTCCTCTATCATTTGCATAAGCTTTGTTGACTCAATGGCTAGTAATTTTACAGGTTGAGTGGCAATGGCATAGGCTGTCGAGATATACGGCGGGAACATGGCCGACCAGGAAAAGATCTGTCCCGGATGAATGGTATCCAGGTTAATCCTCCCCTTCTTGGGAATATCGACTCCCAGCACAACTCTACCCTCAATCAGGATATAGAGTTCTGATAGTTCCTGGTACTCCTCGATGATCACATCTTTTACCCTGAACTCCTTGAGTTCACAGCTGTGAATTATCTTTTCCGCTACCGGATCATCAAATTCACTGAAGAATTTCAGTTTTTTCAATTGATCAATGTCTTTTTCCACGGTTCTTATATGTTTTAACTCACTCCACCGCAAACGTGGTAAGCTTAACTTTAGTTGTTCTTATTGCCACAGATCCGGGAGCTCTTTTACTTCATCGTAACGAAAGACGGGACCGTCTTTACAAACATAGTAGTTACCCATCATGCAATGTCCGCATTTCCCCAGTCCACAAGACATATTCTTTTCAAGTGACAGGTAGATGTCTT
>DAOWJB010000102.1 GCA_030640625.1 Bacteroides sp. | reverse complement strand
GAGGGATGGATGGTATGATCCACCAGTCCCACATTAGGCAAACCTACCATATCCATGCCATCCGAAACATCAGCCACCCTGAGTCCATTATAAAGTTTCAGAAGTTCAAGATCCTCGGTTTCGGTATACCAGTTAGATTCGATAAAACCATGGCCAGTACTCAACTCAGCTACCCCGATTTCCTGGGCCATGCCACTGCTGCCCATTATCAGCAGAATAATTAACAAATATGGTTTTTTCATTTCGTTCAGCTTAATTAAAAAAGATATTTCGTAAGGATCTCCTTGCCTTTCCGGATGGCATCACGACCCGATGACTCGATACCATACCATCCGCTGTAGCCCATGTCTTTGCTTAACCTGATCATTTTTGCCGAAAGTTCCTCTGTTGGCTGATTCCGGTATGACATTCCCTTTGCGAAAGGAAGAGTCTTTTTCAGGTACTCAACATTGTCAAAGGAATCACTCGGCTCACGCCAGTCCGGATAAGTCCCAAAGTACTTATTATCAACTGCTTCCATAAGTGCCACCATCCAGTCTGCATCATTGGAAAAACCTCCGTGGTTTTCGATTAACACATTGATATTAGCTGGCACAGCATATTCAAGCAGCATATTATAGGCATCTGCAGCCCATTTCAATCCGTCTTCTTCACTGTCCCCTTCGCTCCCCCGGCAATTGGTACGGATGGAATGACATCCCAGGTAATTGGCTATATCAATCCATTTCCGGTGGTTGATATCAAACTGCCGCCTGACCTTTTTATCCGGGGAACAGGGGTCACCTTCGGCATCCACCATGATCAGGATCATGGTCACCCCATTTGCATTTGCGTTTGCTTTCAACTGGTTCAGGTAATCCATATGGGGCACCTCAAAAAGGGTATTGACAAATTCAATTCCGTTGATATCAAAATCTTCGCGGGCAATTCGGGGGAAATCCAATGTCTTCCATTTTCCGTCCCGGATCTCCTGTACAAGGGCCCATTGGGCAATGGATATATCGTCTTTCATGATGGCTGGTTCAGCCTGAGCTGTAACAAATCCTGTGAGTGAAGGTGAAACCATTCCGGCTGCTCCAAGAACCAATGTTTTTTCTAAAAAATTTCTGCGGTCCATGATTAATCTGGTTTTTGTTTATTTAAAGTTCCCAGCCTTCCCGGTATTCCCGGTATAAATATTGATCGGCATCAGGTATGTTTGTGATTTTCATATTTTTCGAATCATAATGCACTTTGTTACCTGCACGCAACGCGACGGCACCCAGCAGGATGGTTTCCGTTACAGGGCCGGCCTTAAGGAAGCTTCCGGGGGACTCCTCACCTTTTATGAACGCATTCACCCAGGTATTTTCGCTACGGTCCATGATCTCCTCCGGCGGTTCAGTGGAGCCGGTGATATCTATCATCTTCTGCTTGTCAAGGATCCTTGGATTCCCACCATGAAATTTGGCCAGGATTTTTCCCTCATCGCCCACAAACATCATTCCCTCGGGTGACAGCTCCTTATCTTCGGCATCCAGTTCATCGGGTATTTCCGGTCTCATCCCGCCGTCATACCAGAAAAGTTTGAATGGTGGCAACTGTTCCTGTTCCGGGAAAGCAAACTTTACGATACAGGAATACGGGTAGGCCACATTGTTATTTTCACGCCGGCTAACATGATTATCTGTAATACTAGTCGTAGTGCCATAGGCCTGTGCACTGGTTGGCGCCGTATTGATCCCGAATTCGAGGAAGAGAGGCCATAAACTATAATGCCCCATATCAGCAATACTTCCACCTCCGAAATCATACCATCCCCGGAATACTGCATGTGTATAATTGGGATGGTAAGGACGGTCAGGGACGGGTCCGAGCCACAGATCCCAGTCAAATCCATCAGGTAATTCAGGGGTATCAGAGGGATTGGCAGTCCACTGTTGCCAGACAGGCCGGTTGGACCAGTTATGGATTTCCTGAAGCTTTCCGATGGCTCCCCGTTTGATCCAATCCAGGGCAATTCCATATCCATTTCTCTGGCTCCAGGCCAGCAGATGTGTGCTTACCCCGGTTTCCCTCGCCGTTTCAATGGTCAGCCTGGCTTCATGCATCCGGTTCGCAATGGGTTTATGTATGACCACATGCTTCCCTTTTTTCATCGAAGCGATGGATACTGCTGCATGGAGGTGATCGGGTGTCATTATTTTTACCGCATCAATACCCTTTTCTTTTTCCAATAATTCCCTGAAATCACTATAGGAAGCACAACCTTTATATTTTCCGGAAGTACTTTGTTTAGCATAATATTTCTCCACCAATTCTTTTCCGACATCCCGTCCCCCGGGGATCCCCTTGATACCCTCTCCCCAGCCTGGATCCTCAAGCACTTCCCGCATACAGTCACGAATGCTGTGCCTGGACCAGTCAACATAATTGGTGCTGAATTTATTGGGATCACACACCGAAGTAATTTGTAATTCAGGATTGGTAATCAGGCTTGACATTTCCCTTATGCCCTGGGTGCCGCAACCAATGTATGCCAGGTTCAACTTGTCGCTGGGAGCGATGTAGTTCACTCCTCCCAGTACATGCCTTGGAACAATGGTAATAGCCGCTGCTGCAGTTGCAGATGTACCGACAAATTTACGCCGATCCATTTTTTTTTCGTGTTTCATTAGAAGTTTTTATTACTAAATTATTGGTCTTTAACAATTGGATTTGACTCAAATAAATGTATGAAAACTTGATGGTATTTCAAATAGCTCATCAACTGATTGACAACTATTGTATTAGCATTCGGTGGACCAAATCTTTTCGGACTAGATTCTATTTCCAGACTTGATAATTCTTTTTCGAACAGCTACATTAGACTGCTGAATGCCTCGTCCACCTATTACGATTACGATGCCAGGAAAACCCAGAAAAAAATCCGGAGTGACTCATACTCGACAAGATCAACAGGAAGAAAGATTCATTGACCGGTTCGATGTATTGCTGCTGGATTTAGGGGATACTTTCATGTTTGACGCAGATCGATTTGGTGAGGATGTGGATTTTTATGAAACCTATCAGCATTTTGGAGGTAAAGACTTGAACGGATATGAGGTAAAGCAGATCCTTACGGATGTGTACCGTAAGATTTCGGCTTATTGCAAGGTGTCTGAGAATTGTGAGCGTATACCACCTCTGGCAGCTTATTTTAAAAAGCATCCCGCTGCAGAATTTTTGCCAGCGCATGAATTGGATCTTCTGGAAAAAGTTTTTACAGAACATGAGATAGGCAGTATCCCGGAAAGGTACACAGCAGTACTAAAACAACTTGCAACAACCCATCGCCTGGGGATTATTTCAGACATATGGTCTAGGAGTGACCGGTTTTACCAGGAATTTGAAAAAGTGGGTATCAGGGACCTGTTTAAAGTGATCGTATTTTCTTCTGATATCGGGATCTTTAAACCTTCTCCGAAAATTTTCAGAAAAGCAGTTGAAGCGCTGGATGCCGATATATCCAGGGTTGTGTATATCGGTGACAGCCTCAGAAGGGATGTTGTAGGAGCAAAGGCAATTGGAATGTCTGTGATATGGATAAAAAAAGACCAAGCAGAGGCTCCTGAAATGTTTGTTGAACCGGATCTTACCATTACCGATCTACAGGATATTCTCTGAGATCATGGTATCCTCAAGCTTTAAATTCCATAATTACCGGATTTTCAGGTTTTTTTCTTACTTTACCTCCTGGAATGAAATATCTCTCGACAAAGCTATCCGGTAAACAGTGTACTGATGCAGGCATGGCCGCAAGCCTGATCCTGCTTCTTATTGGAATTTTTACAGGCAGGATCCTGTTCTATCAACTGGCTGTTCCAGCACTGGTGATTAACATGATCGTACCCAGGTTCTGGTATCCATTCGCTGTGGTATGGTTTGGTTTATCCGGATTGCTGGGGGATGTTGTCTCCAGAATACTTTTAAGTATAGTATATTTTGTGATTGTTGTTCCGGTTGGATTAATACGGAAGCTGGCAGGTAAGGATTCAATGAAACTAAGGGATTATAAAAAATCTGATTCTTCCGTCATGATCAGGAGGGATCAGGTTTATTCCCCGGCTGATCTTGAAAAACCTTTTTAATAAAATCTAAAATGGAATTTCTAAGAGATTTGTGGGATTTTCTGCATACAAGGAAAAAGTACTGGATGCTTCCCCTGATAATCATCCTTATTATTTTCGCTGTGCTGATCATTTTTTCGAGCGGGTCCGCAATAGCTCCATTTATTTACACAATTTTTTAAGTCTGCAGAAAATGTCAGGTACCATTCTTGGCATCTCCGCTTTTTATCACGATAGTGCGGCAGCAATACTCACTGATGGAGAGATCATTGCGGCTGCCCAGGAGGAAAGATTCACCCGGAAAAAGCATGATTCCTCATTTCCGGTCCATGCCATTGAATACGTCCTTGAAGCATCCGGCACCTCATTCAACAACCTCGAAGCCATTGCATTCTATGACAAGCCATTTATTAAATTCGAGCGTTTAATTGAAACCTACCACTCTTTTGTGCCCCGAGGATTAAGAAGCTTCCTCTCTGCTATCCCTGTCTGGGTAAAAGAAAAGATCTTCATGAAAAAACTCATCAGGGATGAACTGCAGAAGTTCGGTACTGCCCGTCCCCGGCTGCTATTCCCCGAGCACCATTTGTCGCATGCAGCCTCTGCCTTTTATCCCTCTGGCTTTGAAGAGGCAGCCATTCTTACGCTTGATGGGGTGGGCGAATGGGCAACCAGTACCATCTGTCACGGAGAGCATAAGCAGATCAGGATAATTGAAGAAATGCACTTTCCTCATTCACCCGGATTGCTGTATTCGGCATTTACTTATTACTGCGGATTCAGGGTGAACAGCGGGGAATACAAGTTAATGGGACTGGCTCCCTATGGCGATCCGGAATCAGGGCGCAAGGAGGAATTAAAAAAGAAAATATTAGATCAGCTGCTGGACCTTCGTCCGGATGGTTCACTCCTGCTGAACATGAAGTATTTCAGTTTTGCAACAGGCTTGCGTATGTGCCATGACAGGAAATGGACAGGGCTTTTCGGTTTTCCTCCCAGAAAACCCGAATCGGAACTCAGCCAGGAATATATGGACCTCGCGCTGGCAGTGCAGGAAATTCTGGAAGAGATCGTATTCCGTCTCTCAAAAAAGGCTAAAGAACTGACGGGAAGCGAAACCCTGGTTATGGCAGGTGGCGTTGCCCTCAACAGTGTAGCCAACGGAAAGCTATTACAGTCAGGCATGTTCAAGGATATCTGGATCCAACCGGCAGCCGGTGATGCCGGAGGTGCAATTGGGGCAGCTTTGGCAGCCTGGCATATCTGGAAAGGACAAGAGCGGCCGCCGATAACAGAACCGGATGCCATGAAAGGAAGCTTCCTGGGTCCTGCATTCAGTGATCACCAGATCCTGTCGGTTGCCAGGAAATATGAAGCTCCTTTTATTCACTATCCGCATTATTCAGAACTTTGCCAGACGGTTGCCGAAAAGTTGAGCCAGGGGGATGTAGTTGGATGGTTCCAGGGCAGGATGGAATTCGGTCCGAGGGCACTGGGAAACCGGAGCATTCTGGGTGACGCCAGGGATCCTGACATGCAGAAGAAGATGAACCTGATGATTAAATTCAGGGAAGGATTTCGTCCCTTCGCACCTACAGTCCTGGAAGAGGATATTCAGGAATATTTTGATCTTGACAGGCCCTCACCCTACATGCTCCTGGTGGTACCCGTCAGAAAGGAAAGGTTAAAATCCTTGCCCCCGGGGTACCATCAGCTTCCGCTTCGTGAAAAGCTCTATTTTATCAGGTCTGATGTTCCGGGCATTACGCATATAGATTATTCTGCTCGTGTGCAGTCAGTAAATAAAAACTCCAATGCGAGATACTGGGAACTGATCAATGAATTCAAAAAGATAACCGGATACGGGGTGGTCATAAATACCAGCTTCAATGTCAGGGGTGAACCGATCGTCTGTACGCCTGAAGATGCCTACCGTTGTTTCATGAAAACCGAAATGGATTACCTGGTTATGGGAGATTACCTGTTTGACAAGAAGAAACAGAAGAAATTGTTTGACCAGGGGGACATTGACGAAATTGGCCTGGATTAATCCCCCGCATAACTACCAATGCCTGAAATTGCTTCAAGACCGGTTAAAAACCGGGCCTTGTCAGCACCTGCTTTACTAAATCATTCTGTGGATCTTGCCTGTATGCCTTCTGTATCACCGTATTCACGCTGTAAGCCGGCAACCTTTTTCCAAACACCTTTTCTGGGGTTTTTTGTCGAATACAAATCCGGAGGATACCCAACTGGAAAATTACCGATCGTAAAGTAAAATGTGTCGTCTATTATGATAACAGTTGGTGGAGAATTTACAATTGGCAGATTTTCCGGTACAACAAAGGTCCATTCTTTCAGATCATCTGGATACTAATATCCTCTTGCGCCCTGTATGAATAAATAATAAACATATGGCAATTTTTATTTATTCTATTCTGCAGGAAAGCCCACTGATTGAGCTAATACGGAAACCTTGTCTGTCCCCAACTGCATTATCTCCTGTAGTTTTTTACCATCAAAAGACCCCCGCACCACACAAGCCAATCCCTCAGAAGCACAAAACAGATATACATTCTGTGCAATAAATGCCGCATTAACACATGCGGCATTTATCCGGGCTTCACCCCAGTTTGCTGCACTGTCCCCTTTAGCGACATACACCAGATTCAGGGATGCACTTTTCACATAGTCCTGTGTACCGGTCTCTGCCCTTATATCCTTTTTCGTTACCAGTACCAGAGAATGATTTTGTGCGTCATAGATGTATAGTCCCTCGACCAGGGCACAGTATAGGACCGTATTTTGTTCGTTATGAGATGAAGGGGCGGTTCGTTTGCCGTCTTCCGATCTGTTAATACCCCATGCAGCCCACAATAGGTTTGACAGCATTTGGTTTGATAGGGATTTTTCCGAGAAAGAGCGTGCAGACTGCCTTTTGCTAAATGCTTCCATCAGTGGCATACCGCCTTCTATTTGGGGTGCAGGAAATGAGATATCCTGTGCCTGTAAACCTATATTTATAATAAGACTACTAATTATCAAAAAGATTGATCTCATGATTTAGCCTTCTGTTTTTAGTTTATTATTAGTTTGGTTCAATATTATTGATTTTTAGATAAGTATTTCAAATTCAGGTGATTCATGCGAGAAATTCATTCGGTTTATGGATTATCATAGCGGAATTCCACGACTAATTTTCCAGCTTCCAGCCCGGGCAGTACCTTGACAAAAAGCTCGCCGAGTACTTCTTCTCCTTTTCCGATTTCAAACAGAGCTTCTGATTTCGTAGCCTTCTTCCCTGAACCGATCACATAATCTTCAGACAGATCACCTCTCCAGAGTATTCCGTCATGGGCATGCTTCAGCCGGTATTGGCCCGGCGCGATGTTCTCAAAAACATACTCATCCTTCCCCTCGTAGATCATCTTCCGCTCGAGCATCTCATCATCCCTGTAAAGTACCAGCTCGATACCACGGCCCATAGTCCGGGTATAGCTCTCCCTGTAGTAATCCGTACCGCCGTCAAATGCCTCCACCAGGAAATAATATTCAGCCACCTTATACAAAGTATTTATGGTTACGCTGTAATATTCACTGATTATCTAACAATTATACTCAATTCTTAATGATTCTGGATCAATAATGTTGTACAAATGGTGTGGTTGATCAAACTCTAATCATCTGCCAGCAATCTGGGAGATGTTGTATCCAGAGTAGTGTTAAGCGTTGTATATTTTGTGAGTGTTGCACCGGTTGGATTTAGTCAGATACTGGCAAGCAAGGATTCATTGAAAATAAAGGAATTCAGGCAATCCTATTCTTCCGTCATGATCAGGAGAGATCAGATTTATTCCAGGACTGATCTGGAAAAACTTTTTTAATATTCTTCTAGAATGGAATTTCTTATAGATCATTGGGATTTTCTACGAATCCGCAAAAAGTATTGGATGATTCCCCTGCTAATCATGGTAATTATCTTACTCCTGAATGTTTTATCGAGCGGGTTCGCAATCGCTCCATTTATTTACACAATTTATTAAGTCTGCAGAAAATGCCGGGTACCATTCTTGGCATCTCCGCATTTTATCATGATACTGCGGCAGCATACTCACTGATGGAGAGATACCGGAAGCTAATCAATGAATTCAAAAAGCTGACCGGGAAACAATTGACGAATTTGGCCTTGATTAATGTCCTGATTAATCCCATATGCCTGACCTGGCAACTGGCGTTTCACCCCTTAATTACAGTTTTGATACAAAATGATAGCTGCCCGAAGTGACTTCCAATACTGCATATTTACCATCTTGGTGCACTGTTGTGATGCCTTCGGCAGAAGATGCCTTCCGGTTACTCTCCATTACCTCATCGGCAGATTTCGAAGGGATAAATACAGTGGCATTGGTATTCACCGGGATGACTACATCAAGTATCAGTTGATCATCAACGATTTTCCAGTTGCTTTCAATTTTCCCTCTAATGGAGTGATAGGATGCCTTTACCCAGTCCAGGTCTCCTTCAACCCCAGGTTTGATTATGAACCTGTCGAATCCGACAGCATCCTCTTCCGGACATATCCCCGCCAGGGCCTTGTAAAACCATTCACTAACGCATCCGAACATGGGATGGTTGTATGATGCTCCACCCCCACCCCAGTGTTCCCAGATGGTGGTGCCTCCGTTTTCAATCATATAGCCATAACCCGGGAATTCCCTTTGATCGGTGATCAGGTATCCAAGATCATTGCGGTCATACATCCTGAAGACATCGTACAGCATCTTGGTACCGAAAATACCGGTGGAAAGGTGTCCATTATTTTTCTCAACGATCCTGTTTTCAAGGATATCCATAGCCGCAAGCTGCTGATCTTCAGCCAGAAGGTCATAATATAGTGCAAATGCCTGGGCTGCCTGCGTGCCGATATCAACGATTGCTTCCTTATTGAATGCTTCAATGAAGGCTGATTTGATTTCTTCAGCAAGCACGCTGTATTTTTCATGGTCATCAGTTTTACCAAGGATCCTGGCAAATTCAGCCAGCAGGACAACATGGTGGTAATAAAAGGCCGTGGCTGTCACTCCCTCAGGTTTTGGTGCCAGGGTTGCATGATCGCTGATCCCAATCTTTAATATATGATCAGGTGCCTGTTCCCTGATAAATTCTAATAGTCTGCTGGTTGCTTCATACTGTTCTTTTATTAGCTGTTTATCTCCATAATACCTGTAGAGTCTTTCCTGGACAAAGGGATGCGCCAGCATCCATCCGATGGGACCGGTATCCTTGGTCAGGCCTTTATCATATATGGAATTATCGGGTGCCAGCTCTGGCATGCCGCCGGAGGGCCGTTGGTCATCTTCGTAGTCCCGGACGGTCTTCACATAGAATTCCGGCATATGATAGTTGTATATGTAGGCTTCACAGGCTGTTACAATATCTCCCCCGTAACCAAATTTTTCCCTGCCCGGACAATCGGACTCAATGCTGAAGACATTACTTAGGAAGGTCCATTCCGAATTTTCCTGTATCTGGTTGAACAATTCATTGGAGCATTCAAAGTGACCGGCATCCTGCAGATCAGAATTCATACGCAGGCCGGTAAGGGTTTCCAGTGTGGGTTTTCCCGGGAACCCGGTTACCTCAACATAGCGAAATCCATGAAAGGTGAAACGGCTGTTGTACACTTCTTCTCCCTTCCCGTCGAGGATATATATATCTTTCTGATCAGCGTTCCTGGGATGCCCGTCACGAGGCTGGTAATACCAGTTCTCCCTGATATGGCAGGCAATGGTTGTCAGATCATTTAATGATCCGTCCTCATGCAGCAATTCACCATAGCGCATTTGTACCCTGGTTCCGGCCTTGCCCTCCACCCGTAACCTGGCAACGCCAGCGAAATTTTGTCCCATATCAAAAATGTATACTCCTTTTTCGGGTTCGGTAATCTTTACAGGTTTTATTTCCCTGGTGATCTTGATGGGTGGCTGGATCTGTGGTACGAGTTTTCCGCCCGGACCATCTGTTATCATGGCGGGTTCCCAGCCAGCATTATTGAATCCCGGATCCGACCATCCATCCTTCTCCAGCCGGGCATCATATACCTCGCCCAGGTACACATTGTTCCTCAGGATGGGTCCAGCAGCAGTTTTCCAGCTTTCATCGGTATTGATCCAATTCACTGAGCCATCCTCATACTCCAGCTTGATTTGCGCGATGAGAATGGGTTGTCCGATTGTTAGCACTTTCCTCAGGTTCAGGCGGTTAAAAAGATAAAGCGGCAGGGGATTATACCATCCGTTACCAAGCATTACGCCGACTGCATTTTCACCCTCTGCCAGCATTTCCGTAATATCATAGCTGGCATATTGTACCCGTTTTCCATAGTTGGTCCAGCCCGGATCCAGCATGTGATCCCCGACTTTCTCACCGTTCAGATATGCCTCATAATAACCAAGTCCGCATACATATAACCTGGCCGAGCTGATCTTGGAATCGAGTGAGAAATTTTTCCTGAAAAGCGGCACAGGGATATCAAGGTACATTTCCGCTTCTGTTTCCGGGACAGCATGGCCATCCCAAATCCAATCTGCCTGCCAGTCATTCGCTCCCAGGGCAGTCTCAAATAATGCCGCTTCACTGTATCCGGAAGCATGACCATCCTTATCCCAGGCCCGTACTTTCCAATAATAGCGGGTACTGGGTTGAAGTGCTTTACCTTTATAGCTGACCTGGATGTTTTCAGCCGAACGTTCCCTCCCTGTGCTCCAGATGTTTCCCTTATTATTGGCAAGATCTTCCATATTGTCGGAAACAAGTATCTCATAAGCGGTCTGGTTTTGTCCGCGTACATCTGAGATGAATTCCCATGAGAACCTGGGTTCCGGAGTATTTATACCTATTGGATCTATGCGGTATTCACAGCGAAGATTCACAGGATTTATGAGCCCGGTAGTTGAAGTATCTAAACATGATCCTGCGATAGCCAGCAGGACAAAGAATGGAAAAATGTATCTCATTGTTTGATATTTTTTTGTTGAATTAGTTTCAGGTTTTTATCGCTTGATCTGAGATTCCTCAGGGTGGTCCCCTTTCCGTTCACCAGTTTAATGGCTGCCAGTTTGGAGTCGGCAGGAGCGCCATAAAACCCGTCTATGGTGAGGTTTGAAAATCCGGTACAATATATTGCATGGCTCATATATAAGGGCACATCCTTGTCCCAACTCACTTTAAATTCCATGATTTTCAGACCTTCAGTCTGCTGGCTGTACAAGGCAGGAATATCATGTTTGAATATTCCAAGGTCTGTGGTGTAAACCGGTCTCAGGTCAAAATTTCCACCGTATGCAGCACTGTGTTTTCCTGATTTCATCTGAATGGATACATGCTCAAGAAGGACATCCATGACTGGTGATTCTTCCGTTCCGTATATGACTATTCCGCTTTCACTTTCTGCAATAATGTTCCTGAAACGAATGTTTTTCACCGGTCCAGCAGGTATTTCAGGATCCTGTTTAATGGCTGACACATGAATGGGCTCTCCATTGCCCCACCAGTGGCCTGAATGCAGGCGGTTCCGGATGGTAATATCGCTGAACAGGATATTCTCGATGCTTCCTGCGTCACGTGAAAAGACGCCAAGCCCCCTGTTCGAATCATATATCACCAAGTTGGAAAAAACACAATTCCTGATGGGATTGATCCCGTAGCCTATCCGGATTCCGGCGGAACGTGATTGCAGGATACAGTTGGTAACTGTTACATTCTCTGCATACCCTGTTTTATTACCAAATTCCCTTGCAGTATAATCCAGTCGTATATTAACGTCCCCTCCAACTTCAACATTGGTCCCAAAACCGGTTACAATGATGGCATCATCACCTGCACGGATGTCACAATCTGAGATCCTTACATTCCTTGATGTAGTGCAGTGTATACCGTCGCTGTTGGGGACCAAAAGGTTATTATGGATGGAGATCCCGGTAACAATTACATCATCACAATCCGCGACCCGGAAGGTCCATACGGGTGAATCACGAAAGGTAACATCCTTTATAGCTACCTGCTCACATTGAAGCAGCAGCACCATCATTCCCGGACGGGTTTCATATCCAATGGGACCATCTGATGGGACCGGTGTAGCAGACATGTAATTCATTCCCTGGCGTGTGACGTTCCTGTCAAAATCCTGACCCATATGAGACCTCTCAGCAATATGAAAGCTGGTCCCCCTCCCGTCTATCTCCCCTTCACCGGAAATTGAAATACCCTTTGCCTGGTAGGCATAGATCAACCCGTGTCTCCGGCCACCGATCCGGTAATCAGCCGTATCCAGACTGCCCAAAAGCCTGGCTCCCTGTTCCAGGTAGAGGTTCACGCCGGATTTAAGTATGATTGTTCCCGTAACAAATTCTCCCGGAGGGATTACCACCCTGCCACCTCCTGCTTCAAAACAGGCATCTATCGCATTTTGTATGGCTGGGGTATTGACTGTTGTACCATCAGCCCTTGCTCCGAAGATGGTGATTAAATAATCATGATTTTGTTGCTGGCAACCGGGAAGAACTACAATTGCCAGGATTAGGGGAAGCAGAATACCTGTCAATTTACGCATGGTTAATTTGCCTTTTTAATGATAACAAAATAATTTCTGAGCACATTATTCTGGCCTGCCGCTGCTCCAGGCAATACGATCTCACCTGCAGGAAAACTTTTGCTGTATACATCAAAGTAATGGTACTGGGCCACGATCTGATCAAGCCCTCCAGGGTCTTTGACGGCCGGTTTTCAGTGATTCATCGTTAAGGACTTCAAGCGCCAGGTTGACATCCTCGACAATCTGGAAATCATACATGCCAACGCAGATAAAATCAGCCCCTGCCTTAAAGGCATATGGAAAGCCTACATCCGGATGGATGGCCCCGGCAGCAAGTATCTTGAATCCTATCCAGGGTTCTTCAAGGCTTTCCATATAAGCCATGGTTTCTTCCGGGTCGGTACACCAGATGTTGTCGAATTCCTCCTCGGGTTTAGCTGACCAGTAATCTACATGGTGGATCGTTTTTACCCAGAAATCGGGTTTAATGCCTGCTTCCACACATGCTTTAATGGTCTCCAGTTTATGGGCTCCGATACCACCGGGGATACCATGCTTTCTTATTATCTCAACGCATTCACCCAATTCATCAACCCTTCCGTCAGGCACAAACCGGTCTGCTATCCCTCCCTGCACATAACAGGCATGAGCGCCACCTTCAATGGAAAGTTCTATCCCCTTATAGGGATCCATAAGATGGCCACAGTCGGAGATGAACTTGATGTCGCCCCCCTGTGTCCGCCAGTACTTATTGATCACCCTGCTGAGTTGCGGATTGGTCAAAATGGTATTGATTCCGCAGGCTTCAGCGATTTTAAAAGTTTCAAATACCTTCTGGTCATGATGATAGGCTTTGACCAGTTTCCTCACATAGATCAGGTCTCTTGAGTGAGCCCATCCTCCCATCAGGTTTCCCCCGGCAATCATTCTGCTGATCTCGAGGTCGCCGATTTTCCCCGTAGGCAGGGTTCCTTTCAGGTCTTTCAGTGATGAGAAGCTGAAACTCTTCATGGTTGCCCCGCTAATTGCATCAGGCTGGGTAGTATTGGCCTGTAAAAGCCTTTCTTCAAAACTTTCCCATTTTTGTTTGCGTATGGCCGCATAGGTAAAGGCACCGAAGACAGGCAAGGTGGCCAGGTGTTTCAACACATCCCGGCGTCCATAACGCTGGTCATGGTCTGAACCAGGTCCTCCCGCAGTCTCCTTAAGTGGTACAGAATCAGGTATGGGTTTGTGGGCCCTGAGCCTGATCGCTTTCAGCAGGCCATCCAATCCAATAAAATAACCGGTTGGAATAATCAATAGTACGACGAGAGCAATCAATTCGATGAGGTTCTTATCGATCCATATATAATGCCCTTCCAGAAAAGCTCCGGTTGATGAAATAAATGGTGGACTGGCAATGTAATAGAGAGCCAGTAAGGCAATACCCCCTATGGTAGCATAGCGCGTCAACACACCCAACATCAGTCCAAGTCCGATAAGGATGAGTCCCCAGATATTCACTACATCCACGGCCTGCAATACGCCGGGATGTGCCGCAATCCAGTGGAACAATCCCGCGAACATCCACCTGGATTCCAGCAGGTAGCCGGCTGATGTCCAGCCTGAACTCGTGAGTTTTACGATACCTTCATAAAGAAAATGCCAGCCAATGGCAATTCTCAGGATGGAAAGCACCCAGAGGCTGAGCTTATTGAATCTGGTCCCGGTGAGGCTTGGACTTTTCATATCCCTGATTATTAATGATCATAATTGCTGTCGCATTCAATTTACACATTTATTTGATAATTGTTACCGTTATGGTATAATCAACTGATTTGTTATCAGCTTCTAATGTATAGATAACAGGATTGGAAAAGTCATTCAGTGTGACCCCACTTGTCTGCACCACATCCCCGATCTTTACTGTGGGATTATGATCGCTGGTAACAAAACTGGCAATCAGGGAATCAACCGGTGTGCCAGGTAACACATTGACAGTGAGATCATATCCGAAAATGCTTGCATAAACAGGTGGTACCAGTTGTTCAAATCCGTAGCTCAGGAACCCGATTTCCTCCTCAACAATAACCATATAGGTATTTGTGGATTCATCTTCTGCAGTAACCACATATTCCACCGGGTCGGAAAAGTCATTTCTTGTGCTGCCACTAATCTGTACGACACCCTTTACAGTCACGGTCGCTTTTTCAGATGTTGTTTCAAATTTGGCTCTTAACTGTGTAAAATCATTAATGCCAGAAGGCATGGTAACCACGATGGTATTGCCATCAAACACACCGGGAATATTGTTGATGCTGTATTCCGTGATCTGTTTTGCAGTATCCGGAATCGAATAAACATGTGCCATGTAATTAGTTTTATCACCGTTTTGAGCGGTGACAACAAACTCGACCGGATCGGTAAAATCGTTGGCTGTCTTCCCGCTAACTTGTACTACCCCACCGACCGTGACAACGGCAAATTTGGATGAAGTTTTAAAGGTTTCCTTAAGCCTGGTGAAATCTGTACCATAGGGGACCTCAACAAAGATGTCAGGACCTTCTATCGTCCCGACAACTTTCGGACTCCTGAAACCGAACTCCAGGAATTC
>DAOWJB010000013.1 GCA_030640625.1 Bacteroides sp. | reverse complement strand
TTCGTTTACATCTTTTCAGCCATTGCCATTTTTGTACTGCTCATAGCCTGCATTAATTTCATGAATCTCTCCACGGCCCGTTCCTCAACCCGGGCCAGGGAGATCGGACTGCGGAAGGTTTCCGGCGCCGGAAGAAGGTCCGTGATCGTCCAGTTCTTCGGTGAATCCATCCTGCTGGCATTTATATCGCTCATTCTTGCCCTTGTCATTGTGGGTTCCATCCTTGAAGTGTTCAATAAGGTTTCAGGCAAGGAACTGGATTTCAGCAGCCTGCTTACTCCACAATTCATCATAGCCATGATACTGGTCACCCTTATCGCTGGTCTTATTTCCGGTATATATCCGGCACTTTACCTGTCTGCTTTCCGGCCAATTAAGGTTTTGAAAGGTGATCTGAGCACAGGCATGAAGAGCGGATGGTTGAGGAAAGTTCTGGTGGTGGTTCAGTTTACGCTTTCAGTCTTTCTCATAATCGGGACGGTGATCGTTTACCGGCAGCTGGACTATATGAAAAGCAAGGATCTCGGATACGATATTGAGAACATGTTCTATTTCCAGATGCGGGGGGATATTAAGGACAATTACCGGACCATCAAGGAAGAATTCCTCAGGGATCCACAGGTGATGAGTGTAAGTGCCAGCAATCACCAGCCACACCATATCGGCAGCAATTCAGGAGGGGGGGACTGGGATGGCAAGGATCCTGAACAGTCAGTACTGATCGGCACACACATCGTGGATTACGATTATTTAGAAACCGTGAAAATTGAATTGAAGGACGGCAGAAGTTTTTCGAAAGATTTCACTTCGGACCTAGCCTCTGATTCTACGGCAAACTTTATGATCAATGAAGTTCTGGAAAAAATAATGGAAAAAGAAAATGCAGTGGGAGAACGATTCAGTTTCTGGGGCATGGAGGGCCGGGTAATTGGCGTGATGAAAGACTTCCATTTCCATTCTGTAAGATCGAAGATCGAACCGCTTGTGTTTTTACTCGCACCTGCCGAATGGTTTTCCTGGATAGTGGTCAGGATAGCGCCAGGCGACCTTACAAAAACCATGGGTGACCTGGAAAAAACTTGGAATGACATCATGCCGGGATACCCCTTCGATTATAATTTTGTAGATGAATCAATTGATCGCATGTACCGGACGGAGGAACGCTTGGGAAACCTGCTGAAATATTTCACCATCCTGGCCATTATCATTGCCTGCCTTGGTTTATTCGGACTGGCATCCTTTACCGCAGAACAACGCACACAGGAGATCGGGATACGGAAGGTCATGGGTGCCAGGGTCAGGACGGTAATGCTTTTACTGTCAAAAGAATTTTCCTGGCTCGTCATAATCTCCTGCCTTATCGCTATACCCGCTGCACTGATTGTCATGAAAAAGCTATTCCTGCAGAATTTTGAATACCGTACAGACATGGCCTGGTGGATCTTCCTGGCCGCAAGCCTGGCCGCCCTGCTGATCGCCATCCTGACGGTAAGTTACCAGGCTGCCAGGGCAGCACTTACGAATCCGGCGGATGCCCTGCGTTACGAGTAGTTATTTCCTGCGAATATTTGCCTACCTTTGAATTTTACCGGAATCATTTCTCTGGTTTACATGATAATTGTTAAATTAGAGATTGTGAGTTTTGTTTGAAATGAACCTCCCTAAGGACTATATAAAAAAGATATACACGTATAATAAAAGACTTCTGCACAAATACCAGAAGAAGGAGATCAGTGAAGAAACCATATTGAGGGAGAAAGAAATAGCAGTATCCACCTTGAAAAAAGGAGAAAACTTCATCCGGGCAGCTCTGCTGTTAAGAAGAAACAATAGCGAAGAAAATGTGGTACTCTCGATGATCTGCCAGGGAATTGAAAATATTCTGAAGGGACTCCTCCTGTCGAAGGATTTCGTACGCTATGAGCCTTTATTGCGAAAAAAATTCGGTAAAAACCTGTTGAGACTGTATTACAGGACGAGGAAAGAATACAACATAACCAACCTGGACTCAAGGGCAGTAAATGAATTACAAATCCTGGCCTACCTTTACAAGAATCAATTTCTGCACTACGGGCATTTAATCAACCTGTTAAATGATGACAAGGCATTCGAAAGCGGTCATCTGCTGAAAAAACTCTTCCAGATACTGGCCTACGTTAAGCGGAAAATTTACTGATATTCAAAGCAAGTTCCTGATCAGGTGGAACGTTTTTTGGGGACGGTAAAGCTGAAGCTGCTGCCTTTCCCGGGGGAACTTTCCACGGTAAGCTCCCCGCCGTTCTTTTTCACAAATTCACGGCAGAGGATGAGCCCGAATCCAGTCCCCAGCTCATTATTTGTCCCCGGCCGGGATGCTTTTTTATCAACATTAAACAAGTTGGCGACCTGCTCCTCATCCATTCCTACACCGGTATCCACCACGCTGAATATAACGACCTCATCATTATCCTTTGCCTGAATGCTGACCTTACCTCCGAATGGCGTGTACTTAACTGCATTGGAAACAATGTTCCGGAGTACTGTCTCAAACATGCGGCTGTCAGCATAGACTACGGTATCTTTGGAGACTTCTGTCTGCATGGCAATACCCTTGTCCCGGGCATAACTATTCAGCAAGCCAAGCACTGATTGAATGATGTCCGTAACATGCAGGTCAGCAGGCTTGAATGGGATCTCTGAGGTTTGCAGGCGTGTCCAGTCCAACAGGTTCTGCAGCAATTCAAATGCCTTTTTCGAGGTTTCATTGATACTCTTGTAGAAAGAAAGTTTCTCTTCTTCTGAAAACCTTTCAGATTCCCGTACCAGCAGGTCAGAAAATCCGATCAGGCTGTGAAAAGGATTCTTCAGGTCATGTGAAATAATGGAGATAAGCCTGTTCTTGGTCTGGTTCAACTCATCCAGCTCCTTACTGTAATTTGTGAGCCGGATATTGAGATCCTCAAGTTCATGGTTTTTTTGTTTGAGGATCAGGTTCATTCTGCGGTTCCGGAACAGGGAGTAGGCGATGATGATCCCCAGGATCAACAGAAATATCGCGATGGATACCATATATTTCCGTAAGCTCTTTTCTTTCTGTAAATCAAGCTGGTTAGCGATATTTTCTTTTTCCAGCCTTTCAATTTCCTTCTCCTTGTTCACCAGGTCATACCTCGACTCAAGATTGGCAATGCTGGTCCGGCTCTCAACATTTAACATGGCTTCGCGTATCGCATTATATTTCAGGTAATACTCCAGGGATAGCCGGTAATTTCCCCTGGTCTTATAAAAGTCATACAATATCAGGTAGGCATCATACAGGATGTCATTTGCCTGCATGTCCCCTGCCAGGGATATCGCATTTTCAAGATACAGTAGGGAGGTGGAATATTCCTGCCGGAATCCATATAATTCACCCAGATTGGCCGAGATCCTGGCCAGGGACCATCTCTCCTGCAGTTCTTCAGCCAGGGCCAGTGCATCCCGGTAATATGACAATGCCAGGGGGTAATTTTCCCGGTAAGTAAAATAACGGCCCAGGTTCATCAGTGAGTTCACAATCATTCTTTTATTTCCTGTTCTTCTGCGGAGGGAGTATGAGCGGTTGTACATCTTTATGGCAGGGTCAAATTGATCCATTTCCAGATGGATTTCAGCCATTGCATCAAGTGCATTGGCAACCCCTGATACATCACCCATCTGTTCATGAATGACCAGGGCCTTCCGGTAATATTCAAGGGCCTTCTCCCTGTCCTCCATTTGCAGGTAAACACTCCCTATGACCTTATAAGTATGGCCGGTCTGATTCAGGTTCCTCACCTTCTGTGAGATCACAAGCGATTCCAGGAGGTACTGAAGTGCCTCATCATACCTGGCAAGCCGCTGGCAATTTAAAGAAATATTAAAAAGAAGCTTGTCAAGCCCAGCCTCCGTTTCCATCTCCCGGAGCATTTCCAGCGACCGGATATAGTAATCCAGGGACTGGATAAACTGTCCCATTTTCCAGTAAGTTTCACCCATTCCACTCAAACAACATGAAATCCCTGCAGGATCATCCTCCCTTGCCATATCCAGGGCGCTGTTATAGTATTCGATGGCTTTGTCGAATTGTCGCCTAAGCGTAAAAATATGGGCAGCATGGCAATTGTCTGCTATTGATTCTTTTTCCGCCAGCTTGCTGCGGTAGATCTCCAGTGCTTCATCCAGGAAGGGCCGGGCCTCCTGTACATCTCCCAGAGAGACCCAGGCTGCACCAATGTTCCTGAGGGCTTCTGCCTGGTCCGAAAGACTCCCCCTTGTTCTGGAGGCTTCCAGGGCTATATTGGAATACTTCAGGCTTGATTCTGGATTGAAGTTCAGCTGAATACGCGCCACCTGATTCAGGAGTCT
>DAOWJB010000112.1 GCA_030640625.1 Bacteroides sp. | reverse complement strand
GTAATTGATATAATCACCAGTACATTTGAAAACAATCCTGGTGTTAACTGGCTTATCAAGAATGGGGGCAATCATCGAAAGAATATTCACAGGCTGGCAAGCTATGCCTTCATTAAATCTTTTCTGAGAGAAGGAGCATATATTTCTTCCAATGAAAAGGGGGTTGCGCTTTGTTACAGGTTTAACTACAAAGTATTCTCAGTAACAGAGGTTCTTTACCAGTTACGGTTTGCGCTAACAGCCATCGGACTGAAACGTATCCCAAAAGTTTTAAAACGGGAATCATACAGAAAAAGTAAACGGCCCGGATCAGGGGAGTATCTTTATTTCTGGTTTCTAGGAGTTATGCCAGGCGGAGAGAGGGCGGTATTTGAACTAAGGGATGCCATTTTTGCGGAAGCCATCCAAGAAAACCTTCCGATCTATCTGGAGACAGCCATAGAGAGGAACCGGGTGGCATATGAAAGATATGGATTTGAAACCTTTCATTACTGGGAAGATCCGGCAGAAAATATTAAATTTTGGTTTATGAAATGGGAGCCACAATACCAGGCATAGGAATGGTTTATATTTTCTTGTTTATTTTAACCTCTTGCATCGGTTCGCATGGGGAGGCAGGTAAAGCCGCGACTTCTATACCTGATCAACATACCATAATAGACCCGGCCGGTAAAACCATAATCGATCGCTTTAATCCTCCCCCAGGATATATACGGGAGGATGTCGATACCTCCTTATTTGGATTTTTTCTCAGGAATCTGGAATTAAAGCCTTATGGTTCGAAGGTAAAATATTATAATGGGCAGCCCAAGAACAAGCCCAATGTTTATATTTCGGTGGTTGATATGGACATCGGAGACAGGGACCTTCAACAATGTGCAGATGCCGTCATGCGATTAAGATCAGAATTTCTATATGAAAAGAAAAGATATCAGGATATACACTTCAACTTTGTTTCAGATGGTAATCCAAGGTTTTATGAAGATTTTGCAGACGGGGACCATTCCTATGACAGGTTCCGGAAATACATGGATTATATATTTTCCTATGCAAATACCAGTTCCCTGAGCCAGGAATTAATCCCCGTTAATCCCTACCATGAGATGCAGATAGGTGATATCCTGATCCAGACTGGGAATCCTTATGGTCATGCAGTCATCGTGGTAGATTTGGCTGAAAACCCTGCAACAGACGAGAAGGTATTTATGCTTGCCCAGAGTTACATGCCTGCCCAGGATATACAGATCCTGGGCAATAGAAAGAATCCCGGGATTTCCCCATGGTATAAATTGGGCGAAGACCCAATTGAAACACCTGAATGGACATTTTATACCCTTGAGTTGAAACGGTTTAAGGATTGATTTAACCGGGTGATATTGCGCTCGTTTATTGCTCCTGGATATTGTTTGAAAGGCACTGGTTCTGCACTTTAAGTGAACCCAATCCAGGAGTATTTTGTCTTTAATGAAATAGTCCTTATTTTTATTAGAAACCATTTTTAAAAACCATATTACAATAAATTATGAAAAACCCATCATGCATAATTGTATTACTGTTGGTCTTTTGTGGGTTGAATGCGCAAAAACCAATTGAAACTTCCGGGATTAGCTTCAAACTCGGAAATGATGAATACCAGGGTGTACAGGTAATTATTCCCGAAGCAGAATATGAATTAGTAGAAAAAATGTGGATAAAAGCCCTTGAAAAAGGCACTAAATCAGATGTGTCAGAAGCGTATCATGGAGAGATCACCATTTTTGGCGCCTATATTAAATCCATCGGCGATGATCCGGTGAATATATACAGCCAGATAATTCCCCGTGATACTACTGTTGAACTGAATACTTCTATTGAACTGAAGCGCAGCGAGTTTATCACAGAGGCACTATATGAATCTGAATTTAATCAGCTAAAGGAATATATGCATGATTTTGGGAAGGATGTATATATTGAAGTCGTTTCTGAACAGGTCAAAGCAGAAGAGGATATTTTGAAAGATCTTGAGAAAGAACTTAAAACACTTCAAAATGATAAGGAAAGCATAGAAAAAAACATCAGCAAGGACCAGCATGATATCACCGTATCGGAGGACGAGATCAGTATCCTCGAGGCGGATATCGCGGTCAAGAATGAAGAAATAGCCAGGGAAAAAGTTAACTTAAGCTCTGCAGGAGGGGATCCGGTTCGAAGAGAAACAATAGAAGAAATTCTGAAGGATCTTGAAAAGGAAAAGAAGAAAATGCAAAAGTCCGTCCAAAAGGAAAAGAAAAATATTGTGGGATATGAGGCAGACATTGATAATGCAAAACTGGAAATTCCTGCTAAGGTTGAAGAACAGAACCTGAAAATGCAGGAGATCGAAACACAACGAGGTGTGGTTAACCTGATAGAGAATAAGTTAGATACCATCAAGAGCTATTGACATCAGGTCATATCAAAGCATGAAATATAAGCAGGCTGCTCATGGTAGTAATTCTTGTCCTGCTCGCCCCAGTTAATGAATTTTACCCTGATATCTCCCTGGGCCGGTTTAATGAACCTGTTGATGATTCCCAGTTTACCGAGTTGGTGGATGGTGGTGAAAAGGGGACTCTTCTCATCCAGCCATATGATCGCCAGATACAAATTATGCAGTGAACAGGCTGACTCAAATAATGGAAGCAGGCAGTTTTCATATCCTTCCTTATGCCAGATTCCCTCGATGGCTATGAATTTTAAGTATCCTGGATCAAAACGCCGTGACAGGATAGGGAGCCGGATCAATACCTTAAGGAAAAGTTTGTTGAAAAATCCCGGGTAATCTACCAGTTTCCACACCTCAGGATTGGCTTGACAGCCAGCGACAATCTCACCATCGACTTTCCAGACCAGGTAATTATCGTCAAAGAAAATATTTTGTTCGGCGAAAAAAGTATATTCCTTGTAAAACTCCCTGAGCTCGGTCAGGATATGTTGCTTGTCAACTTCATCCAGGCTTTGCACATGCGGATCTTTCTTGGGATTAAAACGACTGAAAAAGCTAGTGTTGATCCTTCCAACTGTCTCAAAACCAATCATCTCTGTAAAGTCCCAGCTACGCAGGTTCTCTCTCTCGACATAGGCGTAAACAAGGCATCCGGACTGATCAATGTCAAGATCCTTATCCAGTTGGTTGGGATCATCAAAAAAATGCTGGGCAGTTGCTTTCAGAATACTGTCCCTCTGTGGTTTTTCTGTTTCTTTCCTCCTCCTCCTTTTACGCTTATGGGTTTTAGCTCTCAGGGGAGCCCGGATGGAGAAATAGCGGATATACCAGGAATTGATGAGTTCCTGTTGTAAATGGGTTTTCCGGAAACTGAAAGCAATACTGCCCAACAATTTATCAGATTTTTTGAGGATCAGGAAGTAGACCCGGCCCAGGAAAGGTAGCTTGGTATAAAAGGACGTATGCCGGTACCTGAGTTTTCCGGGTGTCCCCAGGACGGTGTCGGCCAGGTGTTCCTTGACATCCCGACCGGGCTCCTTTTCAACACTAACTGAGAGTTTCAGATATTTCAGGACTTCTGAATGAGATGCCATTATTGAATAATAGTATAAGTGATCTCAAATTACCATTTTTTCAAATGACATCAAAAGGATTTACCGCTTAGATCATTTAAAGGGCATGACATGAGGCCGGATTGTCTAATTTTGATCGAAGTGAATTAAATTATCTTCTGAGGGCTTTGCGAAAAAATAGTTAATTTCACAGATCAATTTTTTAATCTAAATAGCAAGCCTGATGAATTTCTATCGTTCAGCTTTCCGGGCAAAGACCCTGATCACAATGATTACAATTACCCTGATGACCTTCCCGGTTCTCATGGCCCAGCAGAAACCTGCTGATTATTTTGGTTTTCAGCCCGGTTCAGATCGAAATCTTTTTACCTATGAGGAACTGATCAGTTATTTGCAAACGCTGGATGAGGTCTCTGACAGGATGAAGATGGTCGAAATTGGAAAATCTCCAGAAGGCAGAACAATGTATATTGCTTTTCTGTCATCCCCCGGGAATATCGAAAACCTGAACAATCTTAAGGAAATCAACAAAAGGCTCGCATTGGATACAGAGATCCCGCAGCATGAAAAGGAGGAACTGATCTCTGCAGGTAAAGTATTCTTACTGGGTACCCTTTCCATGCATTCCACCGAGGTAGGACCTTCGCAATCAGCTGCATTTATCGCCTATGATCTTGCGACCACAAATGATGCATCAAAACTTCAATGGCTTGAAGACGTGGTGTATATGATGGTACCCTGCCATAATCCCGATGGTATGGATATGGTGATTAATCACTATCATAAATATAAGGGAACAAAGTATGAAGGGAGTTCTATGCCACGTGTGTACCACAAGTACGTTGGCCACGACAACAACCGGGATTTTGTAACGCTCTCTCAAGAAGATACAAAAGTAATCGCCAGGATCTACAACCTGGAATGGTATCCCCAGGTGATGGTTGAAAAACACCAGATGGGATCCACCGGAACCCGGTATTTTGTTCCTCCCATGCATGATCCGATTGCTGTCAATATTGATGCCGGGATCTGGAACTGGACAAAGATCTTCGGTACCAATATGATGAAGGATATGACCCGTGAGGGACTGCAAGGGATTTCCCAGTCATACCTGTTTGATGATTACTGGCCAGGTTCGACAGAGACCTGCCTCTGGAAAGGTGTTATCGGCATGCTTACCGAGGCAGCCAGCGTGAAGGGAGCAACACCTGTATATATTGAACCAAATGAGTTAAGGGTGATTGGCAAAGGTTTGGGAGAATACAAGAAAAGCATCAACATGCCACTTCCTTGGGAAGGTGGATGGTGGAAATTATCAGATATCGTGGAATATGAGATCTCATCTACCAACTCCCTGCTGAAAACATCTTCCCTGCATAAGGAAGATGTTCTCAAATTCCGGAACGACCTGTCAGTGAGAGAAGTAGAGAAGGGGAAGACGGAGCCTCCCTATTACTATATCATGCCTGCCCACCAGCGTGATGCCAGTGAACTGGTGCATGTGGTCAATCTTTTAAAGGAACATGGAGTACGTGTTTACGAGACCGGTGATGAGGTGATCCTGGACAATAAGGTGCTGGCGGAAGGGGCGGTAGTGGTTCCACTTGCGCAACCTTTCCGTGCATTTATTAAAGAAGCCATGGAAGCCCAGGAATTTCCCGCCCGTCACTATACTCCAGGAGGAGAAATGATCAGGCCATATGATGTCACTTCCTGGTCTGTCCCGCTGCATATGGGAGTCAAGAGCTGGGAGGTAAATAAGCGATTCCCTGAACTGGAGTCAGTTCTCCAAGAAATAGATGCTGCTTATAACCTGCGTACAGATGCCGAGAAAAAATCCATGGCATTATTTCCTGTAGGCCACAATGAAAGCTTTAAGGCAGCTTTCAGGGCCATGGAACTGGGATTGCCCGTGGAAAGACTTACAGCGGATACTGAAGTTGATGGCAAAATGATTGGCAGGGGCAGTTTCATTATCTCGGCTGACGCGAAAAGTGAAAACTGGAATAAATTACTTGGCGAACTCTCGGTTGAACCGGTATACATTGCTCAGAAGCCCGGATCTGCCACATCCACATCTATGCCGCGGATTGCCCTTGTTGAGACTAATTTTCATGATATGGATGCCGGGTGGACAAGGTTTGTCCTGGACAGCTATCATATTCCCTTTAAGGTAGTGAAACCGGGAGAATTCAGCGAAACAGAATTCGCCGGTGAGTTTGATGTTGTAATCTTTCCAAGTGCCAGAAAATCCATATTAATGAGCGGGAAATATGGCAGCAAGGACAATTATTATGTATCCAGCTATCCACCTGAATATACAAAAGGCATAGGCAAAGATGGCATGAAGAAATTGATGGCGTTTGTGGATGAAGGGGGACTGATCATTAGCTGGGGTCAATCCACAAATCTTTTTGAAGGGACATTGACCATTTCCCAAAAGAAAGACAAGAAAAAGGAAGAAGAAAAGGAAGAATTCCAGTTACCTTTCAGCGATGTGTCTGACCAAATGAGAAAAGCAGGTTTAGATTGTCCCGGATCACTGGTGAAGATCAACCTTAAACAAGGCCATCCATTGACGCTTGGCATGCCCGGGAGTGTTGGTGTCTTTTACCGTGGTCAGCCTGCCTTTAAAACTTCCGTTCCTAATTTTGACATGGACAGAAGGGTTATTGGAATTACTCCTGAGAAAAACATTCGCCTTAGTGGATACGTTAAAAATGAGGAGCTATTGGGCAATAAACCGCTCATGATCTGGATGAAGAAAGGGAAGGGACAGTTCGTTCTGTTCGGATTTAACCCTAATTTCAGGGCATCCACTCATGCCACTTTCAAACTGTTATTTAATTCCATATTATTACCTGAGCAAACCAATTAAGAATGGTCAGGCGCCATAAACTAAAAAAAGGGAATTATCAGTTTACTTTCCTGGCGATCATTATCGTCCTTTTACTGATCCTTATGATTTTGATGTTGGGGTAAAAAAACGACGTGCCCTCCGGCACGTCGATTAAACAAAACACAACAATGATTTGCCTGTCGGGTTTGGCAGTAAATCAGAGATTATTCTTAACTATTTTATACATATCATCGCTGGATTGACGGCTAGTCAGCTTTCCTACTGTTTCTTTGGTATCGGCATCAACAAGCAGAACAAAACCTGTTGCCTGGTTGTCTTTGTAGATATCGGCAACGCCCAATTCAGAGGCCAGCTTTTCAGACTTTGCCTTGCTTTCTGCCGAGGTAAAATCGAATTTAACCCATTCAACCGGCTCTCCTTCTGTCTTAGTTTGTAATTCCATGACATTGGGCTTCAGTCTTTTGCAGGCTCCACAGTAATCTGCGTGGAAGGTGAGGGCGTACAGTTTTGTATTGTCCGCCTTAGCTGCCTCATCTCCGCATTTTGCATTTGCATTCTCTGCGGTAAAAGTAATCAGGGTAATGGCTGCTAATAAATACAATCCTTTTTTCATGGTATTTTGAATTTTGTGATTATTAAATATTGGCTAAATTATCGGACCGCAGGTACCATAAATGTCACCCCGATGACAGTAGCTGCCTTTTAACATTTATTAAACATTTTTCTGGTTGCAGGTGATTATTGCTTGATTTTTCGCCTCTTAAACCTTATTTTTACAGAAATTCCTGAAAGGTGAAAGGACCCTTTATCATTACCAGAATGTATACACGCCTTGGCCGTGGCCTTTATTCCTGCCTGATTTTCTAATTACCAGGGAGCTTCCTGATTATGCTCCCCAGATCATTAATATCAGTTCCGCTTTTCCTGTAAACCATTCACCACCCATTCATGACAGTCTGCATTTTTGATATAAAGCGATTCGCAGTTCACGACGGACCCGGTATCCGAACTACTGTGTTCTTCAAAGGATGCCCCCTAAACTGCTGGTGGTGCCATAACCCGGAGGGGATATCTCCTGAGATTGAGCATTTTACAGAAGAGATCGAGTTCGACGGCATAACTTTAAATAAGGAACTAACAGTGGGCAGGTGGATCAAGGTCAATGATCTTATGGAGGAGTTGGAGAAGGACAGGATCTTCATGGAGGAATCGGGTGGAGGGGTGACATTCTCTGGTGGTGAGCCCCTGATGCAGCATGAGGCGGTTTTTGCCCTGTTAAAGTTATGTAGTGAAGCTGGCATACATACGGCCGTGGATACCAGTGGACTGGTATCCGAACACATACTTCAACAGGCTACAGAACTTGCTGATCTGATCCTTTACGATCTGAAATCATTGGATGATAAGATTCACCAGGAGTTCACAGGCGTATCCAATAAAAAGATCCTGAATAACCTGGAGATTACCCTGAAAGGACAAGCCAGGGTAATTCTGCGTTTCCCCATGGTTGCCGGATTCAATGATAAACCTGCGGATCATAATCAGCTGCTTGCTTATCTGGAAGGTTTGGAAAATCTGGATCAGGTCGACATCCTGCCTTATCATCCATTTGGTACGCAGAAATATAATAGATTTAATAAAAAAAACAGGCAAAACGGATTTGGAATACCCTCAAAGGAGAAAATCAATTCCCTGAGGGATGAACTCATAAACGCCGGATTTGCAGTTAATATCGGAGGTTGATATGAACGACAGAATAAAAAAATTACGAGACCAGAGCCTGAATGCTGAGAACAGGCTGTCCGCTGAACGTGGGATATTGCTTACCCGGTTTTACCAGGATGACAGCATCCAGCACCTTTCCAGGCCCATACAGCGAGGACGTTGTTTTGAATATATCCTCAGACACAAGGAGATCTGCATAAATGAGGGGGAATTGATCGTTGGTGAACGGGGACCGGCTCCCAAGGCTACACCCACCTATCCTGAGATATGTATTCATACCCTTAAGGATCTGGATATCCTGAATGCCAGGGAAAAAGTATCCTTCAGTGTGGATCCTCAAACAAGAAAATCCTTCGAAGAAGTGATCATCCCTTTCTGGGCAGGAAACAGCAACCGCGACAGGATCATGGATCAATTGCCGGTAGCATGGCATGATGCATATTCCGCAGGTGTTTTTACCGAGTTCCAGGAACAGCGTGCCCCGGGACATACTGTCCTCGGGGATAAGATATACCGCAAAGGAATGTTTGATATAATCGAGGATATAGAGACAAGTATTGCTGCACTGGATCTCATGAATGATCCCACAGCAATCAGGAAGCGGGAAGAATTAATGGCCATGGAGATCACAGCTAAAGCTCTCGTTTCATATGCCGAAAGGCATGCCGCTGCACTGGAAACCATGGCCGGGAATGAGAAAAGCAAGGGGAGGAAGGCTGAATTGATGGAGATGGCACGGATTTGCCGGAAGGTACCTGCTCAAAAGCCGGATACTTTTCATGAGGCCCTTCAATATTACTGGTTTGTTCACCTTGGCGTGATCACTGAATTGAATCCCTGGGATTCATTTAACCCTGGAAGGCTGGACCAGCATCTGTATCCCTTTTATCGAAAGGGTTTGGATGACGGGAGCCTGGATATGGAATCCGCCAGGGAACTGCTTCAATCCTTCTGGGTGAAATTCAATAATCACCCCTCGCCACCGAAAGTGGGTGTAACTGCTGAAGAAAGCAATACCTATACGGATTTTTGCCTGATAAATATCGGTGGACTGAATGAGGCAGGGGATGATGCCGTGAATGATCTAAGTTATCTGATCCTGGAGGTGATCAAGGAAATGCGGATCCTCCAGCCCAGCTCCATGGTACAAATAAGCAGAAAAAATCCAGATGACTTTGTGAAAAAGGCATTGGATATTATTAAAACAGGTTTTGGCCAACCCTCCTGTTTCAATACGGATGCCATCATCCAGGAAATGTCCAGGCAGGGGAAATCACTTGAGGATGCACGCAGAGGGGGAGCAAGCGGATGTGTTGAAACCGGTGCTTTCGGGGTTGAATGTTATATTCTTACAGGATACTTTAACCTGCCTAAAGTCCTGGAAATAACCCTGAATAATGGCCTGGATCCACGTACTGGAAAACAGATTGGCCTGGAAACAGGTGATCCGGCAAAATTTAAAGATTTTGCCCAGTTGATGAGTGCTTTTAATGAACAACTCAGACATTTCATTGATATTAAAGTTATGGGCAGCAATATCATTGAGCAGGTATTTTCCAGTGAAATGCCGGTTCCCTTCCTGTCTGTCCTGATCGACGATTGTATTGCCAATGGCCGGGATTACAATGCCGGTGGTGCAAGGTATAATACCAATTATATTCAGGGTGTCGGAACAGGAAGTGTTACAGACAGTCTTGCCGCCCTGAAATACCATGTATTCGACCAAAAAACCCGTACCATGGGTAAATATATGCAAGTGCTGGCAGATAATTTTAAGGGACATGAATCTTTCCGGTATGACCTGCTTCATGATACCCCAAAATATGGCAATGACGATAATTATGCCGATGACATTTTAAAGGAAGTTTTTGAATATTATTTTGAAGCTGTAGACGGACGGAAGAGTCCCCGTGGAGCTACCTACCGGATCAACCTTTTACCCACTACAAGTCATATTTATTTTGGTAAGGTGATCAGGGCATTGCCAGATGGCAGGAAATCAGGAGAACCTTTGTCTGAAGGGATATCTCCTGTTCAGGGGGCAGATCGTTTTGGTCCCACTGCCGTCCTGAAATCGGCTGCCAAGATAGATCACCTGCGTACCGGCGGAACGTTATTAAACCAGAAATTCACCCCATCTTTCCTGGATTCAGAGGAGGGAATAGATAAGGTGACCCGGCTGATCAGAAGTTATTTCAAGATGGATGGCCATCATATTCAGTTTAATGTAGTCACAGCAGATACCTTGTGCCAGGCCCAGAAAGAACCTGAAAAGTACCGGGACCTGATCGTAAGGGTAGCCGGTTACAGTGATTACTTCAATGATCTGGGTAAAGATCTTCAGGATGAAATAATAAGGAGGACTGAGCACGAAGCGTTTTAGCATACTGGTATACATACTTCCTGCCCGCCTGCATCCTGCTGAACCATGTTTATTCCTGGTAACACTCTGGGATAATAGAAGGTATTCAGTATATTTATGATTTTATGGACAGGTTGTGCATTCATAGTATTACAAACAAGCCCTGGAGTCTCGAAACCCTGATAGAAAAATATATTGAATCCAATATACCGGCTGTCACCATCTGGGAGGATGTTATCGAGGGACATGGTGCCAGACAGGCAGGTGATATTTTGGAGAAAAGCGAACTGAAGGTGGTTTCCTATTGCCGGGCTGGTTTTTTCCCGGACATTGATGCCGTAAAACGGCAGGAGACCATAAGCAGGAATAAACGGATGCTTGAAGAGGCATCTTTACTTGGTGCACCGCTCCTGGTACTTGTCTGTGGGGCAGATCCCGGCCAGTCTTTACAGCAATCAAGGGATCAGATCAAGTCCGGCATTGAAGCAATTTTACCTTTTGCAGAGAATCTCGGTGTGAAATTGGCAATTGAACCACTACATCCCATGTATGCAGATACAAGGTCTGCAATAAATACCCTGGCTAATGCTAATGATCTGGCAGAATCCTTTGACTCCGAGTGGATCGGTGTAGCTGTTGATGTTTATCATGTCTGGTGGGACCCGGAGTTGAAAACACAAATCCTCCGGTGTGGCAGGAATGGGAATATACTGGCTTTTCATATTTGTGACTGGAATGTACCAACGGAAGATCTTCTCCTGGACAGGGAAATTATGGGCAAAGGATGCATTCCGGTAAAACAGATCAGCAAGTGGATGGATGAGGCAGGTTTTACAGGATACCGTGAAGTGGAAATTTTCTCAAACCGTTACTGGGCACAGGACCAGGATGTATTTCTCCGGGAGATTGTTACAGCGTATCATAAAATTTACAGCATAAACTGATGAATCACAGGACAATATGAAAGAAACCCGGATCGGCATCATCATGAACGGAGTGACAGGCAGGATGGGAACCAATCAGCATCTCATGCGATCAATTGTGGAGATTATCAAACAGGGTGGTGTTCGATTAAATGAGCAGGAAACCCTTATTCCTGATCCGGTGCTGGTGGGCAGAAATGAGGATAAACTGAAAAAGCTGGCTGAGATGAGCGGGATTAGCAAATATACCCGCGATCTCGAATCCGTCTTATCCGACAAGCACAATAAAATATACTTTGATGCCCAGACAACGGGCCGTCGGTATGATGCAGTGAAAAAAGCCATCGCAGCAGGCATGCATATCTATTGCGAAAAGCCGGCCGCAGTGAATTCGGGACAGGCACTCGAGTTATATAAGATGTGCCTTCAGCATGATCTGAAAAATGGGGTAGTTCAGGACAAGCTCTGGCTTCCCGGGATAATTAAGCTCAGGAAATTGATCGAAAATCAATTTTTTGGCAGGATTTTATCCGTCAGGGGGGAATTTGGATACTGGGTGTTCGAGGGCCATCGACAGCCTTCACAAAGGCCATCATGGAATTACAGAAAAGAGGATGACGGAGGCATCATTGTTGATATGCTCTGCCATTGGAGGTACCTGGTTGACAACCTTTTTGGAAAGATAAATGCGGTCTCCTGCCTGGGGGCAACCCATATCATCGAAAGGGTGGATGAAAATGGAAAAACCTACCAATGCACAGCAGAGGATTCTGCATATAGTACCTTCATGCTGGAAGGGGATGTCATCGCTCATTTTAATTCTTCATGGACCACAAGGGTTCGC
>DAOWJB010000078.1 GCA_030640625.1 Bacteroides sp. | reverse complement strand
TTACCAACGGGGTTCCCCTGGGACATATATCTCCGGTTTTTGGACGTTTTTCTGCTGGTTATATCTACCGGAAATTCAACACGGAAGCATATATGGCCTACAGCGGAAGGAAATACTGGTCGGAGCTGTCCCCTTACGGGGAAGACAACGAGGATGAAGCCATTATTGACTATGGTTACCCTGGGTGGTATACCCTCAATCTCCGTACACAGTACAGGATTAATGAGCGCTTTACGGCACAGCTGGCAATCGAGAACCTCCTCAACCGTTTTTACAAAGTCTTTGCCTCAGGTGTAGGAGCCCCCGGACGCAATTTCGTTCTGACCTTCCGGGCCAATTTTTAATCCTGTCGCAGTAGTTTCAATGAAATAATCCCGCTTTTTTATACTTTATTTCATAGCTTGTAGTCCCGTGAAAAATTTTCTCCATAAGTACCCCGGGCTTCTGCTCGCCGGATGCCTGCTCATGCTTTCCCTTGTGGTTATGGGACAGGACAGCACATTATCGGTCCGGAAGGATGCTGACCTTCAGCTGTTGTTTCCTGTCGCATCAGGGAATAATCAGCAGCAGCTGGTGGATTTCCTTGTGGCCAAGATCCAGCATTACCTGACTGCCCTGACCCGTGAGAATGTTGGACAGAAAAGGGTAGATGAAGCTTTCCAGATCATGTATGTGGTGAATGAATTCGAGCAGATCGCTGATATTATTTCCAAGATCCTGGCAGAACGGGCCAGGACATGGCTGGATTCCGGCGCAGACTTCTCTACGCAGGGGAAAATGGAACCAAAGGAATTTTATCAGCATATCATGAACCAGTTGGACCGTTCCATGGAGGTTTTCAAGGACCTGAACCTGGAAAGGGCCCGGGAGATGAAAACCAAATACAAGAAATACCGTTTGCTTGCCATGGAATTTGAAATGCAGCATTACCGGAGATTACAGGATCCGACATCAGTTTCGCAGCAAAGCAGTGAAACACACCTGGAATTGATCACCATGCTGAGAAATATGGCAGGTCATGCCACCAATATAGCCCGGATATTTCTCAACCAGTTTGAAAAAGAAAAAACCTAGTTATCCAAGTATATGGAACCATATCAAAAAAATACACCGCGCATCGATCCCAATATCCACGAAAGCTGGAAAGCGCTCCTGCTGGAAGAATTTAACCAGCCATACTTCATGGCCCTGAAGCAATACCTGGTTCAGGAGAAAAAAAGCCAGGTGATATATCCTCCTGGTAATAAAATCTTTGCGGCCTTTGACCGGACATCCTTTGACCAGGTGAAGGTGGTTATCCTGGGACAGGATCCCTATCATGGGAAAGGACAGGCTCATGGACTCTGTTTCTCCGTGCCACAGGGTATAACGGCTCCCCCTTCCCTGGTGAACATCTTTAAGGAACTGAACATGGACCTGGATATCTCCATCCCTTCCCATGGCAACCTGGAGGGATGGACTGACCAGGGTGTACTCCTGCTGAATGCCACCCTGACGGTCAGGGCTAACCAGGCCGGCTCGCACCAGAATAAGGGATGGGAAAATTTCACCGATGCAGTGATCAGGAAAATATCAGAAGGTAGGGATGGACTGGTATTCCTGCTATGGGGCAGGTACGCACAGGCCAAGGAAAACCTGATCGATGGTGACCGTCACCATATCCTGAAAGCAGCACATCCATCACCCTTCTCTGCTCATTCGGGATTTTTCGGATGCCGTCATTTTTCAAAAGCCAACGAACTCCTCGAAAAACAGGGGATGGCTCCGATTGACTGGAGCCTTTCCTAGCTTTTCTTACCCTGTTCATATAATGTTAAATATGAATATTCAAAATATTTTTCCATCTGGAAAATAATATAAAACTTTGACTAAAATAATTTAGCATGACCGGACCAGAAAATATTAAGAAAGTGCCTTATTACAGGAAACCGGAAGACATGACTGTTGATCAATGGCAGGCAGAATTGAGGAAACAATTTGCTTTAAAACAAAAGTTCAGGGTGAAAAACTTAGGAACGCACCCTGTATATTCGGATTTTGAAGTATTCAATCCGGATTCGGATAGGACATACAAGGTATCTATCAGAGACAATATCAGTAGTTTTAACTTTTGTTCCTGCCCGGATTTTACAATTAATGCGCTTGGTACCTGCAAACATATCGAATATGTTTTGTTCCATCTTCTTAAATATAAAAAGAACCAGAAGTTCTTTGGGAATAAACAAAATCATGATTATTCCTCCCTGAGTATTCTTTATGGACATGAGAGGCTGATACGTCTCAAAAAAGCTGATGTTAATATCCAATTCAATAATGAAAAAACATATTTTGACGAGCATGGTTACCTTCTGCCCGGTATGATTTCCGATCTGGATTGTTTTCTTAAAGACACCATTAAGACAGATACGAAATTCAGGGTTTATCCCGATGTATTTGAATTCATAAACCAGCATAAGAAGGATGAACAAAGGAAAGACGACATTAAGGAAATATTTCCGGATGGGCGAGACAGTAAAATATTTAATGATCTTATCAACACCAGACTATACCCATATCAAAAAGAGGGAGTTATCAATATCATTAAAGCAGGAAGGGTTTTATTGGCCGATGACATGGGACTCGGAAAAACCATACAGGCCATTGCTGCCGTTGAAATTTACGCGAAATATTTCAATGTTAACAAAGTCCTTATTATATGCCCCACCTCATTGAAATATCAATGGAAAAGAGAAATAGAGAGGTTCTCGGCCAGGATTCCCTGCGTGGTGGAAGGCTTGATCCATAAGCGGAAAGAACTATACGTTCAGAATGATTTTTACAAGATAATAAGTTACGGGATGGCTCGTAATGATGTAAAACTTATCAATGAATGGGAAGCTGATCTTGTTATAATTGATGAAGCCCAGCGAATTAAAAACTGGAAAACCAAAACTGCCCAATCTGTTAAAAAAATTAATTGTGATTATAGCATTGTGCTTACAGGCACACCACTTGAAAACAGAATAGAGGAACTGCATTCCATAGTAGAATATATTGACAGGTATAAACTGGGACCACTGTTCCGTTTCATTGTCAACCATCAGCTTTTGGATGAAACCGGAAAACTAAAAGGGTATAAAAACCTGAGATCAATCAATAAGACACTCGAGGATATTTTGATAAGACGCACTAAAAGGGAAATTATAGATCAGCTTCCCGGAAGGATTGATAAGAACTTCTTTGTTGAAATGACAAAAGAGCAAATCTCCGATCATAAAGATTATTATGATGTCGTCGCCCGGCTGGTCAAAAAATGGATACGATTGGGCTACCTGAGTGAGGAAGAAAGGCAAAATCTGCTTATCTGCCTTAATTGTATGCGTATGGTTTCCGATTCTACCTATATATTAAATCAAAAATCCAACCATGGTAATAAAGTAGATGAAATAATAGAACTTATTCAAGAAATTACAGAAGATCATAATAATAAAATAGTCATATTCAGCCAGTGGAAAAGGATGTTTGAACTCCTGATCAAAGAGTTGGATAAGATGGATATTCCGTTTGTATATCTTAACGGCGACATACCGGCAATCCAACGGAAAACAATAATTGAAAGGTTTCAAAACGATCATCAACTAAAAATTTTCCTTTCAACTGATGCAGGAGGAGTCGGGATTAATCTTCAGAGTGCCAATATGCTTATAAATATTGACTTGCCATGGAATCCTGCAGTACTAGAACAAAGAATTGGCAGAATTCACAGGCTCGGGCAGAAGAAACATATAAACGTGTTTAACTTTATTTCGAAGTATTCGATCGAACATCGCATACTTTTCCTGCTGGATTTTAAAAAATCATTATTTAAAGGAGTTATAGAGGAAGACGGTGAAGACCAGGTTATGCTTGAAGGATTCCTGGAATCTGTTAAAGCCCTAACAGATGTGAATCTTGAATCGCCCGGTCATAGTGGCAGCACCAATATCATCCCAAGGTACGAGGAAAATCTTGCGGCAGAAGCAAATGCCCGGTATCTACAAGATAATCAGAAAGATAATGATCAAAAAAAGAATACAAATACCCAGGATAATACAAAAGAGAGTAAAAAGCCAGGCTTTCTCAGATTTCTTAGCAAAAAGGTAAAACGATTCCTTCAACTTGTATTCAAATCATAGATCTTTTTTGTTGCCCCTGTGCGAAATTCAGGGGATGGCTCCGATTGACTGGAGCCTTTCCTAGCTTTTGATCATGGTCAGCAGCATCTTGAACTTCTTCACTGCTTTTACGGCATGAGGTTCATTGGCCGGCATGATAATGCTGTCACCTGTGTTCAGCAGATGCACATTGTCATTGATCCGGATCTGTGCCGTGCCATCCAGGACCTGTATCATGGCATCAAATGGCGCTGTATGCTCACTGAGTTCCTGTCCAACATCAAAGGCAAAAAGGCTTACATTTCCACCGGGCGTTTTCATCACAGGTTTACTGACAATGGATTGATCCGAATATTCAACGGATTTGTCCAGGATCATCACCTGGTCTCTTGGAAATTGATCTGAAGTCATATTTATAATATTTTCTTTTGGTTAACATTAAATCCATTCCTCTGCCAGGATCTGTCCCTGGATACCCACCTGGACAGTCTTTACCGGTACCTTCCGCTGGGCCTTGGATGTGGCTGACTGGACAAGCTGCATGAGTCCACCACAACAGGGTACCTCCATGATCATTACCGTGATGGTATTCAACCCGGCATGGTCGATCAATGCTGTCAGCTTCTGCTCATATACCTCCATATTGCTATCGAGTTTGGGACAGGCAATAACCAGGGATTTGTTCTGCAGGTGTTTTGAATGAAAATTGCCCAGAGCATAGGCTACACAGTCTGCCGACACCAGCAGGTCCGATCCCTGAAAATAGCCGGCACCGGGATTGATCAGGTGCAACTGTACGGGCCACTGGCGAAGTGCTGAAGGCTGCTGGGTTAATGCCTCCCCGGCTGGTTCAGCCTGTCCGGCTGGTCCGCCAGGTTGCACACCGGCTGATTGAATTGCTGCCCCACCAGGATTGAAAGACATTTCCCTTGAACCCGGACAACCCCCTCCACTATGCATTTGCAATCCTGAGGGATCAGGGGCATGCCCCTGATGGGAGATATTCCGGGGTTTGCCGTGCTGATGTACTTCCTGGATGATCTCTACCGCGTTAAAATCAAGCTTTTCCTTGTTTTCCAACAGAAACTGAACCCCTTGCTTCAGGAAAGCATGTTCCTGGTGGTCCTTCAGGTGTTTCATGTGGGCGGTGACCACATTCTTCCCTTTCTGGATCATTTCTTTCATCACAGCTATCTCATCGTAGGGTTCCGCCTCCCTTTCTTCAATCTTCAGGGCGTCCTGGGGACAATGTCCGATGCAGGCACCCAGCCCGTCACACATCAAATCACTGATCAAAACCGCCTTATCGTCAATGATCTGCAAGGCCCCCTCATGACAGTTGGGAATACAGTTGCCACAACCATCACATTTTTCCTCATCTATTCTTACGATCTCTCTCTTCATCTTTATATTATTTATTTCAGTTCATATTTGCTGGAGGTTTTGTCCCCAGTTTTATTTCACTTATGGTCCTGTTTTCATAAAATTCTTTGAATTTCTCAGAAAATTCGGCCGGTAAATTTCCAAAAACACAGCTCTCAAAGGGACATTTATCCTCGTCTATTCCACAGAAAGAATGATCCATTTTGCCCTCGATCAATTCAATGATCTCCAGCATATTGACTTTGCCGGCATCTTTTAACAATTCAAACCCGCCCTTGGGTCCCCGTCCAGATCTCAGGTAACCCTGCCTGACCAGCAGCTGCATGATCTTGGCAATATGGTTCCTGGAAAATCCTGTTTGCTCTGCCATCTGATTTACATTGATAGAACCCTCATGATTAGCCACCAATGCAAGGCTATGAATGGCTATTGATGACGCTTCTGATATGGCAGGGAATCTGTTCATATGTGTATTTCGGTATTTGAATACCCAAATATAGAAATAATATTTTAATTGCCAAAAAACTTACTAAATACTAATAGGTACGCAGGGTGAAAACAGGGCTTTTCTCAAAGGGGATACGGAATGGGACACCTCTCCGGGCGTAGATTTCCTTTGGTATACCGAGGTCTGCCAGGTAGATGAGTGAATCAGGGACCCTGTCAAACAGGATCTTTTTAGGTGCTGCAAGCGTACAGATAATACCTGCCGGGAACTTTTCGGATAGTTCATCAGTTAATATTCCGGTGGGTATATCCAGGGAAATTTTCAAACCAGCCGATCCGGTCGCATGTCTGAGGATTTCCAGATAGGATCCAGGCAAGGGAAGCCGTTGTGAAAATCCCAGTAGGGCATCTACCATCACCTCAGCTTGCATCACCTCAGTTCGCATTATCCCTTCAGTTCCCTGGAGGTCCATTTCTATGACACCACATTTAATTGCCCTTACCCTTTGTATTTCGACCAGCGAGCTACCCGGGGGATCGGGCATGTACATGGATACTTTAAATCCCCAGCATGCCAGTCGCCTCGCTGCTGTTAATCCCCCGCCCCCATTATTCCCTTTCCCGGCCAATACCAGGATATTCGATTCCATGCTTGTATGAACCGCGATAATCCGGGCCAGGTGTAACCCTGCATTCTCCATCATCAGTTCAATGGGGATACTGTATTTCTCTATGGCCTCATAATCCAGCTGGCGGAATGCCTCGATCTCAAGCAGTTCTTCTTGAGTGACCCATAATTCAGGGAATCCTGGAGCAGGTGAATGGCTCATGCTAATACACAGTATTTAGGCGGTAGCGGCGGGCAATGTACCTGATCGGTAACCAGGCGGCCATGAACCCTATGACAAGTACAGTAAAGAATACCTTGACCACATCCAGCCACTGGAACACTACGGGGTATGCATCAATTATAAATGATCCCGACCCTGAAAGTTTGATCAATCCATATTCTGCCTGCAGCCATGAAACCAAAGATCCCAGGATCAGTCCGATGACAGCTCCGCTGATGGAGATCAGCCAGCCTTCCAGCAGGAAGATCCGCTTGATCAGGGTGGCCGATGCCCCCAGGCTGTCAAGGGTATTGATGTCTTTGCGTTTATCCAGGATCAGCATGGTCAGTGATCCGATAATATTAAAGGAGGCAATGATCAAGATGAAACTCAGGATGAAAAAGATGGCCCATTTTTCTGATCTCATGATCTTGTAAAACAACTCATTCTGCTGATTCCTGTTCTGTACCTTGAAAGTATCACCCAGGATTGATTGGATCTCCTCCTGTACCGCCTGCTTGTCTGTTTCCTCATCAATGTCAATTGCTATGGACGTGACTTCTGTTTGAAACTGCAGCAATTCACGGGTAAATTCAATCGGGACCAGCAGGTATTTGGTATTGATCTGCTGTTCAATACTGAACATCCCGGAGGGAAAGATATATTTCCGGTTAATAGCCCTTTCCGGGCTCATGGAAATATTCCCAGTCCGCCTGATCACATAAATATTGATTGGATTTAAAAAGTTCAAACCTATGGCAAGGTGATAAGCAATGCCAATTCCGACAACGGCCATGGGCCGATCCTTCTCCCATAGGGTATAGGTCCCGTCAACAATCATGGTATCCACACCGGTAACCAGATGGAACTGGTCATCTACGCCCTTCACGGTTGCAATGTGCTGCCTGTCACCATAGCGCAGCAGGACATTTTCTTCAAGAATTTCAGAAAAATGAAGCACAGCATGGTGTTTTTGCACCTGGTCAAACGGATAATCTGCCGGATCAAAGGTTTTTCCCTCAGCCAGGCTGATCTTTAGTTCCGGATCAAAGGAATTATAGAGGGATTTAATGATGCTGTCAAAGCCGTTAAACACGGACAGGACCACGATCATGGCCATAGTGCCAACGGCAACGCCTGCAACAGATATGGCAGAGATGATATTGATGGCATTCTGCGATTTTTTCGCTATCAAATACCTTCTGGCTATATACAGGGGCAGGTTCATGTTTAGAGATGCAGGTTCATATTTAGAAGTGCAGGTTCAAAGTCCTGGGTTATTTTACCGCTTTTACTATCAGTCCGGTGCCGGTTTTATGCTTCAGCCTGACATCCAGGAAATTCAGCACAAAGATGAACGGAATTGTCAGCAGGTAATAAAACGGCAGCAGGATATAAAATAATTTACTGGTGTTCAACATAATGATGGGATACTTCATCGATAGCCTCCAGGATATCTTGCCTGGCCATCCATAGGAGTACCTTGCACAGACGTCAGAAAATCCAGCCGTTTTCAGTTTATCTGCAATCTCCCGGATATTATAGCCATCCCGTACATGCTCATCAACAAAAGAATCCTCATTGTCATCATGCACATCTGAACCACCCTGGTCAGAAGGGGTGGAGATCAGCAATATTCCTCCTTTTTTCATGGAAAAGACATAATTCCTGAATACCTCAACATCCTCCAGGATGTGTTCCATTACATCCACACACAACACGAGAAGGTACCTGTCCTGTTCCCGGAATTTAGTAAGGTCAGCTATTTCGAAATGGACGCGGTCCTTTTCTTCTATCCTGGTAAAAAATTCATTGCAGTCCTGGATCTGTTCCTCCTTCACATCCACTCCCTTAATTTTCCACTTCCGCGAAAGGCGGGACATGAAAAAGGTATACTGGCCAAAACCTGATCCTGCATCCAGTACATTTGCTTCTTCCCCCAGCTGCTTTCGTGCCCTGCGAAGTTCCCGTTTGATATGCCATGCCCGAAGCAGCAGCAGGTCCAGTAATCGATAAAAAAGTTTGCGTAAAAAAGGGGTGCGGTTAAAAACATTGCCCAGACCTTTCTTGATGGGATCGTACTTCATTTCTTAAGTAATCTGTCAATATTTTCAATATAATCAAGAGAATCGTCTAAAAAGAACTGCAGTTCTGGTACCATCCGGAGTTGGTGCCTGATCCGGATGCCCAACTCATACCGGATATGCTGGGAATGCTCTGTGATGGTTTTATTAAAACTGTCCTTTTCAACCGCCGGAAAGATACTCAGAAACACCCTTGCCTGTCCAAGGTCAGCGGTAATCCTTACCTCCGTTACGGTGATCATTTTTCCTGCAAACATACTTTTCCCTTCCCGCTGGAAGATATCTCCGAGTTCCTTTTGCAAAAGCCTGGAAACTTTATACTGTCTTGTACTTGTCATGTTCGGGCTTATTTCCGGATCACTTTTGGGACTTTAAAGAAGCGACCGCTTTTTTCTGGGGCATTCAGCAATGCCTCATCCGTGGTAATGGTTGGGATCATCTTATCCTCCCGCAAAACATCCGTTTTATCAGACAGGTATACCAGGGGCTCCACATTTTCTGTATCCAGTTCCTTCAATTTTTCAACAAAGGTCAGGATCTGTTCAAGGTCCTGGCGGATTTTTTCCTTCTCCTCTTCACCAAACTCAAGGTATGCGAGCCTGGAAATTTTATCTATCATCTGATCATCGATCCTCATACCGTCTCATTTTCAGGACTTAAAAATACAACTTATTCTGTTCACAAAAAATCAGGTGTCGCTGCATTCATTTATGCAAAACTGAATCCGGTTTTTTGTTCTTTGGCATGGGATTTGCATTAGATTATTCGACAGTTCATCCATCATATACCTGAAGGTCATATTCGGGGCACCGGGTTCACAGCCCGGTTTTTTTTTGCAAATCAAAATCCCATTTCCTTATCCACCTGGTTCAGTAGTGGAAATCCATTCACATACCTTGATACATTTTCTACGAAGACTTCTTGTAGCCTATCCCAGGAATGCTGTGATATTCCGGATATATGGGAGGTAATGATCACATTTGGAAGGGTCCATAACTCATGATCAGACGGCAGGGGTTCAGGATCCGTTACGTCCAATCCTGCTCCCCCAAGATGTCCTGATTTCAGCGCATCCACCAAGGCAGGTGTTTTAACAAGCTTTCCACGGGAAACATTTATAAAATAGGCACCTTTCTTCATCATTCCGAACTGTTCAATGCCAAACATTCCCTCGCTGACTTTTGTATGTGGAGCCGCACTGACAATAACATCCGAATGGGGCAATAACCAGGAGAGTCCGTCACCCTGCACCAGTCGTACTTCGTCGCAGATATCCCCGATCTGCTCCTTGTATTTTGGTGTAATATCAATAGCTATTACACGCATATCCATGGCACGGGCCCGGTGTGCAATCTGGCTGCCGATACCTCCAAGACCCACAATTCCCATTGTCATTCCTTTCATTTCAACCATATTATTATCCTCACGCTCCCATTTGCCCTGAGACATATTCCTGGTCTGAGATCCTAAATTTCTGGTAAGTGAAAAAAGCAATCCGATGGTATGTTCACTGATGGCAGGGCCATAACAACCTTTTGCATTCGTCAATAAAACGTCGCTCTGGACAAATTCAGGAAAAAAATAATGTTCCACCCCTGCAAATGGACTCTGGATCCATTGCAGGTTGGAAGCTTTCTTAAACTGTTCTGTGTTAATCCCTCCAAACCATGTATTTACCTCTCCTATGGCCTGATCATTTTCCTCGAGGTGGATCTGTGGTGAAATTTTCATGAGTTTTTCACGAAAGGGATCGGTTAACCCTGCCCTCATCATGATCCTGAGCGGCAGCCTGGAGGCCTTACCCTTCTTTAAAGGAACTGTAGATAGGGAATCGCTTGCCAGGGCTCCCATCGGGATAGTCGACAAGACAGCACCATTGATTATTACTCCTTTGAGAAAATTTCGTCTGGATGTGGATTGGTTTGTGTTTTTCATGGTTTTGATTTTTTAATGAAACCCACCAGTATCCGATTGATACCGGCTGCGTTATTAATGGGACAAGAAATCCATAAATATAAATAATTTTGTTACTAAGCCTGAGATGAACAGTAATGCACATCAGCTGTACTGATTCGTCTGGTACAGTGGAAATTCCCGGAATTACTTCAAATTAAAACAACGTTTCTAGAAGGGTTTGAAGCCGATGATCTCACGGACTTCTTTCAGGGTCTTCGAGGCGCTGGCCCTGGCCTTTTCCTGTCCCATGGAAGCAACCTTGCGGATATAGGCATCATTGGCCAGGATCTCCAGGATTTTTTCGCGCAGGGGAGTAGTGACGTTGATGATATCCTCGGCCAGTTGCTTTTTCATATCCCCATAACGGATCTGACAGGTATTGTACTGCTCCCTGAAATGTTGAATTGCATCCGGAGTGGAGACAATATTCATCAGGGTGAAGATATTTTTGACGGGTTCTGACATTTCCTGGTTTTCTTTTGTCGGACCAACATCCGTGACTGCACGCATGACCTTTTTACGTATCACATCTGGCTCATCAGCCAGGTATATCCCGTTTCCGGCTGTTTTTCCCATTTTTCCCGTACCATCAAGTCCGGGTACTTTCAACAACTCCTTCCCGAAATTAAAAGGCTCGGGCAGGGGGAAATATTCCACCCCATACATATTGTTGAAGCGTCTGGCAAATTTCCTTGTCATTTCCAGGTTCTGCTCCTGGTCTTTTCCGACTGGAACCTTATGTGACCTGTGGATGATGATATCTGCCGCCATCAATACCGGATATGTCAGCAAACCGGCATTTACATTATCCGGTTGTGAACGTACCTTATCTTTGAATGTCGTGGTCCGCTCCAGCTCTCCAATATATGCATTCATATTAAGCAGCAGGTATAATTCCGAGATCTCCGGAACATCACTCTGTACATAAAGGGTGGATACTTCCGGATCAATCCCGCAGGCAAGGTATTCCGCCAGAACGGTTTTTACATTACTGTGAAGGTCTTCCGGGGTTGGATACGTTGTAAGAGAATGCAGGTCAGCAACAAAGAAATAACAATGATAATCCTGTTGCATTTTCACAAAATTGGTGACTGCACCATAATAATTTCCCAGGTGAAGATTTCCGGTCGACCTAATGCCGCTTAATACTGTTTCCATCGATAGTAAAGGATAATTATAAAACCAGCTTACAAAGCTAAATAAAATGTGTATCCATGCATGCACAGGATTGAGAAATTGACGGTTTTTCTCCCCGAAGGCCCGGTAATTCAGGGGGTCACTGCAACCTATTTTCAGAATTAATTGTCTATTGAACAGTGAATTATAGCAATCCCCCTATTGTTAATAAAAAAGATAAGCAATTTCAGCAATAATAAATATCTTTTATGACTGATTGTAAACGGGTTATTTTCAGTTTATTATAACCAAAACTGGCAGTTCAGATAAATGATGTATCGTAACCAAATAATTTCACTATTTGTATTCATTTTTTTCAGCCTGGCAATCAACACGGCTTATGCTACACCATTTGTTATAAATGTTACCTCGACCCACATTACCTGTTATGGAGCCAATGACGGTTCTGCGGTTGTAGATAACATTACAGGGGGTACCCCTCCTTTTACCTTTGAATGGCGGACCGGTGGCTTCATTCCCATCCCGGGAGAAACAGACAGTACCATAACCGGACTTGGACCGGGCAATTACTGGTCTGTTGTGTATGACAGTGACGGTTATTCCGCCTTCCAGGGTTTTTCCATTTTAGAACCTTTTGATATTCAGATATTTAACATCACTACTACGGATGTACAGTGCAATGGTGAAAGCACCGGTTCAATTGATATCCTGGCAGGTGGTGGTACCCCTCCCCTGCAATTTTCCATTAATGACGGGTCCGATTATCAGGCCAGTCCCGTGTTCAGTAACCTGCTGGCAGGTGATTACCAGGTGAGAATTCTCGATGCCAACGGATGTGAGGAAATATATGCAAGCAACCCTGTAACCATAAATGAGCCTGCCCCGGTATCCATTACCTCTGAATCATCTACGGCTATCAATTGTAACGGGGTGGATGACGGGACCATTACGGTTACGGCTTCCGGTGGGACCGGCACACTGACCTATACGGTAAATCCAGGTCCGGTATCTAATATTACAGGGAACTTTACGGGAATTGGTCCGGGATCCTACACAGTCACCGTCACCGATATCAATGGTTGCAGCGATATCAGTGGACCATTTGACTTCTCTTATCCACCAGCACTGGTGATCGACAGCGAGGCATCCACACCCATTAATTGTAACGGGATTGATGACGGGACCATTTCCATATCTGCCAGTGGGGGAACGGGACTCCTCACCTATACCATCATGCCCGGTGGAGGAAGCAATAATGACGGTAATTTTACGGGGATAGCACCGGGTAACTATACCATTACCATCAATGATGCAAACGGATGTACCATCACCAGCAATGTGTTCAGTTTTGCCTATCCTCCCGCCATCGTTATTGACAGTGAATCATCCACACCGCTGATCTGTGACGGGGTTGATAATGCCACCATAACGGTATCGGCCAGCGGGGGGACCGGGACACTGACCTATGAGCTCAATCCGGGAGGCATTACCAATACCACCGGTAACTTTACGGGACTTGGTCCGGGTACCTATACCGTTGAGATAACCGATGACAATGGCTGCGGACCGGTCATCAGCACACCAGTTACATTCACCTACCCGGCCGCCATTGTTATTGACAGTGAATCATCCATTCCCCTGAGATGTTTTGGTATTGATGATGCCTCGATTTCGGTGTCGGCCAGCGGAGGAACCGGAACACTGACTTATACGCTGAATCCTGGTGCGGTATCAAACACCACAGGGATCTTTACCAACCTTGGTCCGGGCAATTACACCGTTACGGTCACCGATGATAACGCCTGTTTCATTAACAGCAGCGTTTTCAACCTGTCCTATCCACCTCAACTGGTGATCGACAGTGAAGCTTCCACACCAATAAATTGTAACGGGATCGATGACGGCAGCATTACCATATCGGCCAGCGGGGGAACCGGACTCATCACCTATACCATCATGCCCGGTGGAGGAAGCAATAATGACGGTAATTTTACGGGGATAGCACCGGGTAACTATACCATTACCATCAATGATGCAAACG
>DAOWJB010000118.1 GCA_030640625.1 Bacteroides sp. | reverse complement strand
CATCATTGCAGGATCATTGGTTCACATAGTATGGATTTTGTATGAGGTTCGAATTCTGATCAATCTCGTCCTGAAAAATAGGCAGATACCAGCTGTTTGGATTTGAATATTTGCTCTTAAGTATCTCCCTTATTTCCAGTGGTTTATTTTCCACGAGAATTTCAATAAACTTCTCTTTTCTTTCATAGTTGTTTCTCCGGCCAAACCTTAGAAGATCAAACCATCTTTTACCCTCTCCTGCAAGCTCCTTCACCCTCTCTTCGAGGATCACCTCCTCCAGCATTTGTTTATTACTGATCTCCGGGAGGGGTTCGACACCTGCCCTTGACCGGATTATATTTACCAGCTCAAGAGCAGTTGTAAGGTCTCCAACCTGAACAGAAGCTTCAGCCTTCATCAACAGTATATCTGCAAAACGATGGATGATCCAATTGACATCGCTTTCCCGGTTGCCGTTCCTGGCGGTTGTGAAAAACAGACTGCTGCCGGTCCCAATGTATTTCCATAGTATGTAATGATTGTACCTTTCATTAAAGGGATAGTAGGTATTGTTCCCGGCACGCCTGTCAGCTTCGTTTTCCCGGTATGTCTCAACGAGGAATTGTGAAAACCTGAACTGATCGTCTCCGTCCGGATAGGTACCATCTCTCGGATAAGGGGCTACGATACTGTACAGTAGATTCGTCTGATCCTTCTCCTTATCAAACTGCACTTCAAAAATACTTTCGTTGGAATTGCCGGGAAAGAAAAGTTGGAACCAGTTCTCTCCATCGATCAGGGCATATTGTCCGGAATTAATAACCTTGTCACAGGCATCGATGCAGGCCTGGTACTTTTCAAAATGTAAATAAACATCAGCCAGGAGGGCATTTGCACCGCCTTTGGTGGCCCTGCCTTTGTCATATGCCAGTTTTCCATAGGAAGTAGGCAGGTTGGGTATGGCATTTTGAAGGTCAATGATAATCTGGAGAATAATATCTTCCTCCGTAGATTTTGATGGATAATATTCCTGGCTGTCGGTAATGGATGCATCAAGCACCAGTGGAACTTCACCAAAGATGCGAACCAGGTAGAAATAGCACAGGGCCCTTAAGTATAGGGCTTCTGACTCAAAGGCCTTTCCCTGATTCACTGTATAGGTTTCATCCCTTTCAACAACAAGTGGGGAAAATTCAAGGATGGTATTGGCATAGTTGATGGTTGTATAGAAATCATCCCACTTGGTCCTTACATTCTCAGGATAAATATAGCCGTCCATTATTTTCCTGTCATCAGTTTGTATCCTGGAACCCGGGACAAATACATCGGACCGTAATTCTCCCCATTTAAAACACGTAATTACAGATCCGGCAAGGGATTTATAGGTACCTGCAACGACAGCCTGAACATCCTCGCCTGTCCGCCAGAATTCTTCCCTGATCAGGTCACTTTCAGGTTCCAGTTGCAGCCACTCAGAGCAAGCCGGGGTAACCAGCAATAACAGACCCAGTGAAACCTTATATAACCACCGGTTCAGAAAAATTCTATTTGCACCTGCTCTATTCATAGATATATATTGTCTTTTTCATTAAAATCTCAAGCTTAAACTGATGATAAAGTTCTTTGGTGGGGGGGTATCTGCTCTGTCCTCCCCGATAAAGAACGGATCATTGCTCAGAAGCGGGACTTCAGGATCCACGCCGGTGTAATTAGTCCACGTATAGAGATTGTAAATCATAAAATGCAGTTTTAATTCCTGGATCCTAATTTTCTTTAAAAGATCTGCAAAATTGTAGCTGATACTGGCACTTTTGAAACGGACAAATGAACCGTCCTCCACAAAGCGGTCTGATCCCAGCCAGTTATAACCCTGGTCATAAAGGGCCCTGGGAACATCCGTAATGTCTCCCTGCCTTCTCCAGCGGTTGAGCGCAGCAACACTTTGATTGTTTCTGTTGTACATATTCTCATTCTGCATCTTGGTCCAGTTCACAATATCATAACCTAAGCGGTAATGGAAAAACATGTTAAGGATCAGGTTTTTCCAACTAAATCTTGGACCGAAACCACCCAGGAATTTTGGATTTGAATCCCCGATCTTTATTATATCAAGCTTATTTATCAATCCATCATGGTTAATATCCTCATAAACGGCATCTCCCCCCCTGAACCTGTAACCGTCAGCATTACCATACCGCATGTATATCGGATCACCGCTTAAGTCATAAAGCGTATTGCCATCGGCATCATATGCCACAGCATCGGCATCGGTAGGATACACACCATTGAATATGAATCCGTAGAATGTGCCGATCGGATGTCCCACCTGCGCCCGGCGTGCATATTGCCCGTTTGATGCCTCGCTTCCGTATTCAAAATCAAAATTCTCCGGTATTTCAGTAATGGTATTTTTATTCTGGGCGATATTGAAGTTGAACCTAAGGTTTGTATGTGTTGCATTAATAATATCAGTATTGATCACAAATTCCCAGCCTTCATTGCTCATGGTTCCCCAGTTCCTCGTTATTTCAGGAAATCCGGAGCTTCCGGGGAGATTAAGCTGCTCCCAGATAAGGTCTTTGCTCTGCTGCCTGTATATATCAAAATGGATTTCCAGGTAGTTGTTAAAGGCATTAAAATCCAATCCGATATTGGTCTGTGAGTTTTTCTCCCAGCGGAAATTATCAAGCTGGATATTAACCGGAACCACTACAGGCATATCAATGTAATCACCACCTGTACTGTACCGGTTGAAATATCCATAGCTTGCTCCTGGTTGATTGCCATTTTGGCCATAGCTGAATCTGAACTTGAGGTTATTAATGAAACTTATATTCTGCATAAAACGTTCAGAGGAGATCCGGTAAGCAACAGAAACAGAAGGGAATGTTCCCCACCTGGAATTATATCCGAAACGCGAGGATCCCTCCCTTCGAAGATTTACCTGGAACAGGTACCTGTCATAAAGACTGTAATGGACAAACCCAAGAAAAGCAACCATCCGGTTCTGGCTGTAAGCATCTCCGATCCAAAAGATCGGTGCAGGTTCGGTATAATTCTGCAAATAATTGGAAGGTGTGTTCGAAGTACTGCCATAATACCAGCCATTTTTCCTGTCAGTAATGGTAAAGGCCAGCATGGATGTCAGTTTGTGTGCAGAACCTTTTACCCAATTATAAACCAGCTGGCTCTGGCTTTCAAGTGAGGAACTGTGGTAGTCCATACCGGAGGCCCTGTTTACATATACAGAGGTCCAGTTGGCCCCTGTTGCAAGCCGTGGAAGGAATTTCTTTTCGAGGGCGTTGTCAATGTCGAAGGCGACAAAACTCTGAAAACTAAGGTTATTT
>DAOWJB010000301.1 GCA_030640625.1 Bacteroides sp. | reverse complement strand
GCCTTTTGATCTATGTATTTCATTATTACTAAATAGCTACTGTAAAATTGTTTCAGTAGTGTTTCAGTGAACATAAATAAAAAACAGCCTAAAAGCTTATATAACAAGCAATTAGGCTGTTTTATCTGTGGGCCCAGCTGGGCTCGAACCAGCGACCCCCTGATTATGAGTCAGATGCTCTAACCAACTGAGCTATGGGCCCATGAAGGTGTGGGTGTGGGTGTGAGGATGAATGAGCAAGGGTGTGAGTTTGGGCTGCAATATTACAATTTTATGGGTTAATTTTCAAGGGTTTCGGGAATTTCTTTAGTAGGTTGATGCGTGTGCATTATATTTGCTAAAAAGTCCTGGCCGTGAAGTTCCTGATTTGCCAAACCATATTGTTTTGTATCCTGCTTCCAGTATCCGGACAGCCCCTGGTTACCCCTATTGAGCTGTTCCAGGGCCCATCACAGGAATTGCCATCCAGCTCAGAGATACCTGCAATCTTCGGGCATGATGAAACCGGCTATTATGCCTTGTCCTATGATTATGAGTATACCATAGAACATTATGACCAGGATTTTGCCTTAACCCATCAAAAAGAGATCGATTTACATGATGGCTGGCATAAAAGGGAACTTCTGGCTGTCTACCATTTCCATGGTAAGATCTACCTGTTTACGCTTGAAGTCCGGATGAAGAAAAGATTACTTTATGTCGAGACAGTAAATAAGTCGACATTGGAGCAAAACCAGGATGATAACCTGATCTTCAATGTATCCAACCTTAAAGGATACGCTGCTGACTTTTATTTTAAGAATTCCCGGCAGGAAGATATATTACTTGTTTATAGTCAGTTGGATGTTCATACCGCGCATATTTCAGACCTGAATTTGATCATGTTCGGCAAAGATCTTGAGATCCTCTGGGATCATACCGAGCGAATCCTATTTGAAGAGAGGTCAACTGGAAGCTCGATTGTAAAGATAAGTGAAAACGGCAATGCGTTTATTTTAAGCCTGATCCGGGAAGAAAAATTCGCTGGATTTTTTTATACGCAAAGCAGTAAATATTCCCTGCTGGCCATTACCGAAAACGGGAAAAATGCACATCAATATCCTGTATACTTCCCCCGGTATTATATTCACGGTGTCCAGATAGAGCCCGGGAAAAATCACGACCTGAGCATAATGGGATTTTATTCTCCCCAAGCCAACATCAATGCAGCGGATGGTTTTTTCTACATCGAGCTCAATAATCGTTTAAAAGAATTAACGAAACCCAGGTTTTATGAATTTGATGAACGCTTCTTAAAAGATGCCATGCAACTAAAGTCTCAGCGGGATCCCAAACAGTTATACTATTTCAATGTCAATCAGCTCATACGCCAAAAGAATGGGGATTTCCTTCTGCTGGCTGAAAATCAACGGGCCCATTCCTCTGATACCTATCGGAATATCCTGGCAGCCTGTATGAGTCCGGGCGGTATCTTAAAATGGAAAAAGCTAATATTGAAACGTCAACATTATGACCCGGTCAAAACCAGGAATCATTCCTCATATTGTGTCTTTGCCCCATATCACCATGACCGGGTCTACCTGATATTCAATGATAATCCTAAAAACCGCGAGTGGCCGGATGAAGACAGGATCCATGCTTTTAACGGAAACGAAAAATCAACCCTGAAAGTCATTGGTATTAATCCGGATGGAATACTCTCCAGCAGTATTATCTACGAAAAAAAGAAACACAACATGAAAGTGCCGATTCCGCTAAAGAACTATGTTAAACTGCCAGATGAAATTGTAATCCCTGCCATCTGGTGGAATGAATTCAGTTTTTTTAAAATCCGTATTAATGAATGATCAGTGTTCTCAGGTTCTCGATCTTTGAGGAGATCTCCTGCATCTGTAATGGCGTCACATTAACATAATAACCCTCGGCCAATATTGTTTTATTGAAGGTATCAACCATCACATCCCCTACCTTGTAATACAATTGAAATTGATCATAGGTGCGCCGGAGGTTTTTCAACATCAGCAGGTACTCTGCCAGGTCAAGATCGGAATGATAGTTATTCATTAATGCGATCAGGCTGTTCAGTGAATATTTTTGTTCTGCGATCTTATCCTGCAGGGCAATATTCTCCGGATCATTGTTATAAATCCGTGTAGCGATGTACATGGATTCTATCCAGCCCCCCATGGCAACCAGTGATGCAGCACCTTCCTGTTGATTTTTTTTCAGGTAATCATCGGTAGCAAAATAAAGCCTGGTTGCTATTCGGGACAGACTATCGGGGTTACCTATAATCAAATCCAGGTTGTCCATTACATCTCCGTATATCTCTTTTGGTATGCCCAGCTCGGTAGCTAATCTGTTGATCGCATTAAGGTAGGCAACCGATCTCTGGTGCTGATTGAACATCTTGACATAACTCAAATCTACCCCGAAAATCCCGAGGTTCAGTGCGATCTTGACGGGACTTGTATATTTGCCAAATTGATCGGGCGGATTCAGAAAATCAGGATAGAAATTGGCACCAACACGATCGAATAGCCTGGCCATTTCAACCGGCAATGACATCGTATAATATATGGATCTTTTTGCAGAATCAGCTGTCTCCTGGAAATCACTAAGGTCAATGGATTCTTTCAGGTCAACCTCATGCTGTCCTTGCTTGCTGCATCCCGAAAGTAAAATAAAAGAAGTCACTCCGGCCAGGATAACTTTTGACAGGTATCTTTGCATATGAACAATTTGTAGTCGATCCTAAAATAAGGATTTTTAAAACCCCTTTCAAAGGGAGTTTTCACAAGGTGTTGAAAAGCAGGTAGCAGAAGGGTTTAGACGAATTTTCTGGATTGCAGCAGATTTAGAATGCTGCATACAATGTCATCCAGGCTTAATGACATGCAATTGTACCTGACATCAAAACGTGTGTAATCGGATTCTTTTCCATGAAAATAGTTCCTGAAGTCCTGTCGTTTTTTGTCTATTTCTACAGCGCGCTTTCTGGCTTGGTCCACAGTCATGCAATATTTTTCAGAAGCTCTCAATGCTCGCCATTCTATAGGAGCCTCCAATTTAATGTGCAGGGACCTTTCGATATCCTTGGTGATGGCCACTCCTCCCCTGCCAACTATCACGACATTCCCTTCAGAAGCAATGTTCCGGATGACCTGCGCGACAGTTTTCCGGATCTTTCGGTCGCTCTTATAATATTTCGTGGACTGAGAGGAAAGAATATCATCAAAAACAGTTTTTTTCTCGTATTGAAATACGTATTTGATATCGGCAGGATCCATCTCCAGTTCCTTGGCCGATTCTGCCAAAATCTCCTTGCTGATCCAGCGCCACCGGATATTCTTTGAGCTGGACTCTTTAAGCTGGTTTAGCCTGTTGGATAGTCTCGATGCGATCTTTCTTGCCGGGCATCCGAAATCCCTGGCAATGGTTACAACAGGTCCCTCGTATTCATGTTTTAACATGGACTCATGATAACGCTCGGCCAGGTATTTCGAAAGGTCGATTTTCATTACAAGGAAGCATTGGATAGCCATATAAAGTTACGGCTTTCTATAAGATATGTCAAGATGCAATTTGTTCAAACCATGAAATCAGAAAGAATTTTTTCCTGATAACGGATGATCTCTGAGAAAGTTTTCCTGATCATGGTCTGTTCTATGACCGGAAGTTCATCCCTGGTAACCATGTTATCCGGAGCTTTGTTGTCGAGGATGGCATTCACATGAGACCGGAACCGAATCTCCATCATACGGCTGTAAATGTTTTCTATTTCATGGTATTCCTCTTCAGGAATGACATTCAACCTGAGCAGTTTCTCCAATCGCAGGAGGCTGTTGGTCTCACTCACATGACTTTGAACAGAATATACACGAATGAAATCTACAAGGGGCGAAATGGCATTTTTTATATTAAATGCTTCAGGTTGACCGGGAGTGGTTTCCGTTCCATTGTCCTTAAAAATATCTGTCGGAATGGAGTATTTTGATACCTCATTAGCCAGCAGACGGAAAAAGCTGCGTTTGCCATCTACTGTCTTATTGATGTGTCTCCTCAGTTCTTCGGCATATTTATCCATCCCATAAACGATCCGAAAGTCCAAAAATACAGCTACCCCCAGTAAACCATCCTGGCTTTTCTGAGTAATCCAATCATAGAAATATTTTTTCCATCTGGATATAGGCTGGCACCATTGTGGATTCCCGGCCATTACTTCACCTTGGCAATATTGGTATCCGATCTTATCAAGCCAGAGGTTGATCTTTTTACCGAAGTAAAGAAAGTACCTGTTCACCTCGGCAAATTTCTCATTTGGCACATCCTCGAATACAATGGCATTGTCCTGATCAGTTACCAGGGTCTGCTCCCTGCGCCCCTCGCTTCCCAAAGCTAAAAAAGCAAATTCTGCAGGAGGTTCTCCCATTTCTTCAATGGCAAATTCCACCAGGCGGTGGGTAATGGCATCGGTTACCGTACTGATCAGGTATGTTATGTTCCGTACCTTCGATCCACTCTCGAGTAAAATCTTTACAATGACGGGTATTTTGTTGTGGATCTTCTTGAGAGATTCAACTGTCTCTGCTGCGCTAACTTCTTTGATCAGGTATGAAATGGAGTTACGCTGGACTTCCAGCAAATCTTCATTACTGAATATACCAATGATCCTTCCGGCCCTGTCCTCCACTGCCAGGTGTGAAATTGAATTTTCCTTGATCTTCAGGACAGCTTCATAAAGCAAGGCTTCATCAGGGATTCTGATCAATGGTGAACTCATGATTTCAAATACCGGATTGCCTAAATCCATTTCCCTGGCAACCACCCGGTTTCTCAGATCACAATCGGTAATTATCCCCACAGGCTGGTTGGCATCTTTGGTAATGATGATGGCATTCTGATCCTTCCTGCGCATTAAGGAAGCTGCTTCATGAACGGAGATATCCATATCACAGGTAAGATGCTCCCTGACAAAGGAATTCACCGGGAGGTTCATCATCAGGATAGATGATTGCAGTTCATTCATCAGATTGATGGATTCCTTTTCAATTCTCTCCTTGCGGGAAAGGTCCTTGCTGATGATAATGATCCCGTTCTGTCCCATAAGATCCACCCTTGAGGCTGTAAGAATTACTTCTCTCATCTCTCCTCTTTTGCAGGATATCATGGCCTCCAGGTTTATGGTCCGGCCAATATCACCTATTTCTTCGTAAAATCCATCCAGGGTGCAATCCGGAGCTGTTTCCCTTAAGATAAGGTCCTCGAATTTAATTTGGGAGAGGTCTGTCAACGTATAGCCGCTCATGGCCAGGAAGACGAAATTGGCATATACGATTTCCCGGTCAATGATTATCAATGTACCATCAGTAGAAGTTTCCATCAGGGCTTTATACTTCTCCTTGGATTCAGCCAGGAGTTCCTGAGCCTGCTGCTGCTTAGCACTATCCCTGAAAACCTTCAGTATAATCAGGGCCAACAAGACAATGATCAGAACAAAATCTATGATTAATGTGTAAAATATCCACCTGTATCCGGCATTGGCATAATGATTTACAAGCCAGGCGGAAGCCAGGAATAAAAGAATGATCAGTGTTAAGGGGATGAGATATTTTTTAATGAAAGCGTTTGATATTTTCACAGGAAGCGGTTTTTACTAATATACTGACATTATTTTAATGATATGGCTTCAAATTCGTAGTTGATGGTATCCAAAATCATAAATCCCCTGCTCCCCGGATTACGGGTAATGGCGGGACCGACAATTAAATGATGTTTATGTAAGAGGTTGGATTTCCGGTTATAATTCATCTGGAAATCCATGCTGGAAATACGGGCAGAACCTTCCAGGTGAGCATGGCCGGCCAATCCTACCAGGCAATTTTTCTTTTTCAGCAATTTCAGGTGCCCTCCGAAATCCTCAAGGTCTGCCGGTGAAGCTTGGGAGGTACCTGTAATATCGGGCATTATGAAATGAGTGGCCAGAATATTAAATTTATCCGCCTCAATGACCAGATATTCAGGAAGTTTTCTAATAAAATCATGACTTAAATCACTGAGTGGATCTTCCATCTCATCCTCATACAACCACAGGTGGGAGCCTGAGATCCGTTCCCTTTCCTTTAATTCAAGCTCATACCAGTTTGCAGGCATCCCTAACTCAACATGATAAGAAGGAAGTTTCTTAATGGCATGCAGGTCATGGTTCCCGCAAACCACGTAATCACAATTGCTTTTAACCATTGTTATACAGGCATCTGCATCTCTTCCGATCAGGCTCTTTTCAAAATGCTGGCCGTAGCCGACAATGTCTCCCAGGCAGACGATCTTATCGCATTTTTGTTTTTCAATCTCCAGCAGGGCCTTTTGCAAGCTGATTAAGTCAGCGTGTATGTCAGAAATCACTGCCAGCTTCATTCCACTCTCTCAAACATTTTCATTATTTCACTTTCCAAGGCCTTGATTATCCCTTTTTCTGTAATTAATCCGGTTACCAGTCTGGCAGGTGTAATATCAAAACCATAATTTGAGACCGGGCTGTCTTCGGGCATGATCAGCACACTTTGCAAAATACTCCCTGAGCTGCCTTCCATCATCCTGACTTCATCCTTGTCTCTTTCTTCAATTGTTATTTCACCCATCCCGGAAACAATCGTGAAATCTATCGTGGAAGAGGGCAGTGCGACGTAGAAAGGGATATCATTATCCCTTGCGGCAAGTGCTTTCAGATAGGTGCCTATCTTATTGGCCACATCCCCACGGCGGGTAGTCCTGTCACTGCCGGTAATCACTATATCCACCAGTCCCTTTTGCATTAAATGTCCCCCGGCATTATCTACAATGACGGTATGGGGCACCCCATGCTGTCCGAGTTCCCAGGCAGTAAGCCGGGCCCCCTGGTTCCTTGGCCGGGTTTCATCGACCCATACATGAACCGGTATCTTTTCATCAAAAGCCCGGTATATAGGCGATGTGGCGGTCCCGTAATCAATACATGCCAGCCAGCCAGCATTGCAATGGGTTAAAATATTGACTGGCTTATCTTTTTTTCTGTCGCTGATCTTCCTGATGAGTTCAAGGCCATGTTCACCGATCATGTAGGAGGCATTTAATTCCTCCTTTAATATTTTCAAAGCCTCTTCCCTGGCGTTCCGGATCATTTGTTCGAGATCAGCAGATTTTTCGATTTTCTCCATCATCCTGTCCACTGCATAAGCAAGATTGACGGCCGTGGGCCGGGCATCTTTTATCAGGACAGCCTGTTCCCGGATATAGTCCAGTGGTTCATGCTGCTGCCTGGCTTCAAGGCATGCCAGGTAAATCCCAAAGGCAGCTGTAACACCGATCAAAGGGGCCCCTCTAACTTTCATCGTTTTAATCATATCAAAGCTGTCTTTAGAGGACAGCATATCCTCGATCCTGAACTCGAAAGGCAGGACTTGCTGGTTTATATACCGGATCCTGGTCTCATCAGATTCATCCATCCAGATGGTCTGGTATGACTTGCCGTTAACTAACATAATACTTGGGCGATTCTTTCAGGCAGCCGGAGATGATAGGCATTGATCCCCAGTTCCCTGGCAGCATTTACATGAATCACTGTGTCATCAATATACAAGGTTTCTTCAGCAGCCAGGCGGCTGTCAGTTAAGACATGCTGAAAAATCTCAAGATCCGGTTTTCGCATATTCAGATCATGGGAATAATAAACCTTCTCAAACAGGTCTGTAAGGTTCAGGATGCCATATTCCCTGTGCAACAGATTGTTGTAATGAATCTCATGGATGGCATTGGTATTGCTCAGCATGAACAACCTGTATTTCCCCCTGATCTGGGATAGCAATTCGATGGTGTCAGGCCTGTAGCCAAGTATCATAGCATTCCATGCTTCCAGGATTTTTCCCCGGGGAGCATGATCACCCATCTGAGATACCATAGCTTCTATAAACTGGTCAGGAGTGATCCTGCCAGTCTCAAATTCCAGAAAAAAGGGATATTTAGAAAACATGATATCCAGATTGTCAAGTACGGGAAATCCAAGCTCCTTTAATGCCGTAATGGACCTGTTAATATCCAATTCCAGGATCACCCCTCCCAGATCAAATACAATGTTTTTTATGCCTTTAAGATCGATCATGCCAGTCCCCGTTTGCTTTTATCAAAAGTAATAATTCCTTTACAGCCTCCTGCTGTGGTATGTTTTTCTTAATGATTTCTTTATTTCTGTATAAACTTACTTTCCCTTTGCCCGATCCAACGTAACCGTAATCGGCATCGGCCATTTCACCCGGACCGTTAACTATGCAGCCCATAACGGCAATTTTCAGATGATGCAGATGGGATGTTGCCTCCTTTATCTCCTGTAGTGTGAACTGTATATTAAATAAGGTCCGCCCGCAGGAAGGACAGGCGATGTATTCTGTGGCTGTCATCCGGGCACGTGTAGCCTGGAGGATTTTAAAGGAGGTGGCTGAGAGTTGATCGTTGTCTGCAAAGGGATGATCAAGCCAGATACCATCGGCATATCCATCAATGAAGTACCAGGCCAGATCAGCAGCAGTGTTAATCCAAAATCTTTCCGGATCGCGTTCATTATATGAGGCCATGACGATGACAGGAAGGTTAAAATCATTTGCTTCAGCCATGGCGGTAAAAGTCTTCCGGGATTTTTTTGTGGATTCATGCAGGTAAATAACACATACAGGTTTGTCCACTTTAGGTAATAATTCAAGTGCTTTGCTGGTTTCATCCGGTGTGACGATCACGAAATTCAATACGTCGGAGGTTTTTCCATAATTCATGAAATCCTGCAGGGAAAATAGCGGGAAAAAGGAATGCCGGGGATATTCATCTATGAGCCATGATTCGGCAGTTATAATATAGCGGCGATCACGGGGCAGATCCTTGATCAGTTCGTGATCCGAAACAAAAATAAAATCCGGTTCCGTGGTTGAGGTTTGTTCACTCAAAAGCTCTTCGGGGAACCTGGCAATCACAACGGGGACCTGCCCTCCTCCAATTTTGCCGGTTTTCCGGGATGGCCTTCTTTTGTAGCTGAGTAAAGGTTTTTTCTGTGTGCCCAGCTCCCCAGGTTCACTCCCGGTCGATACTTCCAATAATTTCCTGGCTACGGGGATCTCAAATTCCGGCTCCTCTGTGAGGGAAACACGTATGGTCTGCCCTATTCCTTCCCTTAATAATGTGCCTGTGCCAACGGCCGACCGGATCCTTCCTTCTTCCCCTTCGCCAGCCTCTGTTACCCCCAGGTGTATGGGATAATCCATGTCTTCTTCAGCCATTCGCAGTTGCAGCAAACGGTTTGAATAGATCATGATCCGGGTATTGCTCGATTTGAGTGAAACCACAATATCATGAAACTGTTCCTGCTGGCATATCCTCAAATATTCCAATGCAGATTCCACCATGCCTTCTGGAGTATCTCCATATTTTTCAAGGATCCTTTCAGAAAGAGAACCATGGTTTACACCTATCCGGACTGCGGTATTATGCTGCCGGCAAATCGCCAGGAGTTTAAGAAATGAGGTCTTAATATCATCCTTTGCAAAGTTGCCGGGATTGATCCTCACTTTTTCGACAAGGGTGGCAGCTACTTCTGCAATGGATGGATTGAAATGTACGTCTGCCGACAGGGGTTTATGATAAGCCCTGATGCTTAATTCCTGTCTGATGTTTTTTAGGTTTCTGGCTTCCCGCAGGTTGCTGGCGGTAATCCTGACCAGTGAAGCTCCTGCATCAAAAATCCTGATGCATTGTTCAACACATGCATCTGTATCCATGGTGGATACATTGCACATGGACTGTATCAACACAGGCTCATCACCACCCATGTTTTGATTTCCTATTCGTATTTTTCGGGACTTGTACACAGCAATTCTGAGGTGCAACTACCTGTTCAACTTCCATTCAAATCCATCCTTCGTATCCATGACTTCCACACCGAGGCGGGTCATTTCATCGCGGATCCTGTCTGCCAGTTCAAAATTTTTGTTCTTCCTCGCATCTATCCTCATCTGTAACAACAGTTTGATAAGTTCTTCTGTCAGGCCTTGGTCTCCGGTGTCTTTTCCTTCCGGCACCAGTCCCAGGATTTCATAAACGGCGGTCTGGTAAAAATGCCTGAATTTCTCTATATCGCTTCCGGTCATAAATTCATTACCGGCTGCGGCAGAGTTGATGGATTTTATTCCGTCAAAAAGGTGTGAAATGGCTATCGGGCTGTTAAAATCATCATTCAATGCATTAAAGAATATTCTTTCAGTCTCATCCGGACTTACGGAAGATTTTTCTGATGGTATGATTTTGTCCAGGGCTCCTATCCCGTCAAATAACCTATCAAGTCCTTTTTCAGCAGCCTGCAGGGCTTCATTCGAGAAATCCAGGGTACTCCTGTAGTGAGCCTGCAACATGAAAAAGCGGATGGTCATGGGATGATACCCCTGATCCAGCAGTTTATGTTCACCGGTAAAGAATTGTTCAAGGCTAATGGCATTGCCGAGTGATTTTCCCATTTTCTGCCCGTTGAGTGTGATCATGTTATTATGCATCCAATACCGGACAGCTTCTTTACCGTATCCTGCAACGGTCTGGGCAATCTCACATTCATGGTGAGGAAACAACAGATCCATGCCTCCCCCGTGAATATCAAACTCACCCCCGAGGTACCTGGAGCTCATCACGGAGCATTCCACATGCCAGCCCGGAAACCCATCACCCCATCGAGATGGCCACCTCATCAGGTGCTCCGGGTCTGCATTTTTCCAGATGGCAAAATCCAGGGGATTTTTTTTCTCCAGCTGTTTTTCCAGGTCCCTTGTATTCGCGATAAGATCCTCAATTTTTCTGCCTGACAATTTCCCGTAATCATGGTCCTTGTTGTATTTTTCCACATCAAAATAAACCGATCCTCCTTTTTCATAGGCATACCCGTTCTCAAGGATCTTTTCCACAAGGGATTGCTGTTCAATGATATGTCCCGAAGCAGTTGGTTCGATGCTTGGCGGTAGCACATTTAACTGCATCATCTTCAGCCGGTATTCATTGGTGTATTTCTGTACTATCTCCATGGGCTCGAGCTTTTCCAGCCTTGCTTTTTTGGAGATCTTGTCTTCCCCGAAATCCTGGTCAGCTTCAAGGTGTCCTACATCTGTGATATTCCTGACATAGCGTACCCGGTATCCGAGGTGCTTCAGGTAGCGGAATACAAGGTCGAAGGTAATGGCCGGACGGGCATGCCCAAGGTGAGGCTCCCCATATACTGTCGGACCACAAACGTACATACCAACAAATGGAGGATGAAGTGGCTTAAATGCCTCTTTCTTTCGTGAAAGGGTATTATAAATACGAAGCTTCATGGATTCACCAGGTGTAAAGTATAATTTGTTTCTTATCAGTAAACAAATTTAATCTTTTTTGATTAGCGGCAGGTTGACCGGATTTGCTTCTCTATGAACCTGGGCTGGCCAGTAGTCGTGAAATATTGGTCGAGATATTTTATCATTTCTTTCCTGCTTCTCTCATCCAGATAGGTGAATGAATCAATCTTCGCAAATATCCCGTCTTTCTTTGATTGTATGTGATCAATGGCATAGATATACTGAGGGTCTTCCCTGCAGGCACCAAGAAAATATCTTTGGGTCACGGATGTTAAACCCAGGTTTTCTCCGGGTACAGCGTAGGATGCATTGATCAGGCCCGAATAGTCAAAATCATATGCAACGGGAATAGGATAGGGCTTTAACGGGTCTTTGAATTTAATCAGCTTAAGATTATGCCTTCCGGTGATTGAATAATCGGCATTCCCGATCATATACTGGAAAAAAGACATTATATCCGTTGACAGTGTATCAGTATATCGTAAACCCAGGTTATCCGATTTAACCGAAATAACATCCAATCTTTCCACCATCATGCCCTCTGGTTCTATCATAAAGGCCCATGATGTATTTTCCTTGTTTTTTCGGCCGGTATCAATATATTTCATGCGTATCAGTCTGACCCTGAAGCTGTATGGTGAAATCTCGTTGTAAATTTTATACGTAAGGTATTCCTTTAATACGTATTGTTGATAGTTTTTGGTAGCCTGGCAATGGGTGACGATCTTCATCTTTGAAGTGCCTTCAAGATACTTGTTCCCGACTTTTGCCTTTTTAATGCTCAGCCAGAAGGGAGGTAAAGTACAGTGTTGTCTCCTGAATTGTCCCCGGGCTTTCACCCTGACTTTTTTATTAATATCCAGGGTGTCATTAACGTGATAGGTTAGTTGAACCGGGAGGTATTCACCTTCGAACTTATTTTTCTGGTAACTTTTAATATCAAATTTTAGTGTTATGTCCATCGGTTCTTCAACACTGAACAGATCAACCTGCGTGGAGAGCGTATCTGAATAAAAATAATCGGATTCTTCTTCCTGGCAGAAAAGATAAGCCGGAATACAACAGGAGAATATTATTAATGCGACCAGGATTTTCCTGCGTTTGGTAAATTGATCTGTTAATCCCATAATGTATGGCATTTAGGCAAATGGCTGTAGTATCTGAGTGGACACTGAAAACAATAAAATTACGAAAATTTTCATACCTTCCTGAGATAGTAAAGCCGATATGAAAGGTAAAAAAAAGAACAAATCCAGGGATGCCCTCGCCAATTCAGTGATGGGGGTATTTAGCAACCATCCCAACCAGACCTTTAATTACAAACAGCTGGCTAAACGCCTTAACATCAAGGATGTTTCCACCCGGAGGCAGATCCAGTCCATCCTTGAACACCAGTCCAATAAGGAAGACCTGGTCGAAGTATACCCAGGTAAATACAAACTGAAATCAAAAGGGGGATATATTTATGGGTCGGTTGATATGACCCAGTTTGGTTACGCTTTTATTTTATCTGATGCGGTTGAGGAAGATGTTTTTGTTTCGCGAAACAACCTGAATCATGCACTGAACGGGGATTATGTGAAAGTTTATATGTATGCCCGCAAAAGAGGGAAACGGGTCGAAGGGGAGGTTGTTGAGATCATTGAGCGGGACCGTAAAACCTTTGTTGGGATTGTGGAGGTATCCAAACACTGGGCTTTTTTGAATCCGGACAGCAAGGAGATGCCTTACGATCTGTTTATCCCTTCCGATAAACTGAATGGGGCTAAAACGGGACAAAAAGCCATTGGCAAGATTACCGAATGGCCCAAAGGTTCTAAAAATCCGGTTGGTGAAATCATTGAGGTCCTCGGTGACCCGGGTGTACATGATGTTGAGATGCATGCTATCCTGGCCGAATTTGAGCTCCCATCAAAATTCACAGAAGAGGTTGAACAGGCTGCAGAAAATGTACCTGTCCAGATAAGGGCTAAGGATTATGCCGAAAGACGGGATTTCCGCGATGTCACCACATTCACCATTGATCCGGTCGATGCCAAGGATTTTGACGATGCCTTATCACTTCAGAAACTGGAAAACGGAAACTGGGAAGTGGGCATTCATATTGCAGATGTGACCCATTATGTGCAACCAAAAAGCCTGCTTGACCAGGAAGCATATGAAAGAGCCACTTCTGTTTACCTGGTGGACCGCGTTGTGCCCATGCTGCCGGAAAAATTATCCAACCTTGTTTGTTCCCTTCGCCCGGATGAAGAAAAACTCTGTTATTCTGCTGTATTCCAGATGAATGAAGAGGCAAAGGTGCTGGATCAGTGGTTCGGCCGCACGGTAATCCTGTCAAACCGCCGGTTTACCTATGAGCAGGCCCAGGATATTATCGAATCGGGCAAAGGAGAGCTTCATAAAGAGATGTTGCAGCTGCATAATCTTGCACAGATATTGCGCGACAAGCGCTTCCGTGAAGGATCTTTTTCATTTGAACGGGTGGAAGTAAAATTCCATATTGATGAGAGTGGATATCCTACAGGGGTTTACTACAAGGAAAACAAGGAATCCAACCAGCTGATCGAGG
>DAOWJB010000161.1 GCA_030640625.1 Bacteroides sp. | reverse complement strand
CATCCAAAATGCAGAAGAAATCAGGTTTGATATCAGAATCCCGGAGATAAATCAGATTAGGCTGATCGGGGTAGGGGATTATATATTATCCGGGGATTACCAGGATGAGCTGATAATCGTGATAACGGGCGTCGGGAATGTCAAAGCGTATGGGCTTGAAGTCGGTACCTGTACGATAACATCAACAGGTGTTGGCAATTGTGAAGTGCGTGTAAAGGATAAGCTGAATGTGACAATTACCGGCGTGGGAAATGTTTTTTACAAAGGGAATCCGACAATCTCTCAATCGGTAACCGGACTGGGCAGTATAATAGATGCTAATTAGTATGTGCGTGATATACTTTACTAAGCCATTCTCGTTTGATCCATAAGGCACAACCGCCTTCTGTTTCATTCAAATGCTCATGACTTTCCCGGATCGTCCTTAGAAACTCTGACTGAAGCGCATCTTTCAGTGATGTTTCCATGAGATTTGTATCCGAATAAGGGGCGAAAGGACAGGGTTCCACATCTCCCTCCGCATTTATATGGATAAACCCTTTTCCTGCTGAGAGACAACCTCCGATTTCTTCCTCATCGCCGGGTACGGTTATAAACAAGGCCCTGAACTGCGACCGTAATGAGTTTCTTATGATTAACAGCTGGCTTCTCTGTTCATCCGACAACACCCAATCTTCCGTTTCTTCTTTAATAGGGGTGTATTCGAGGAAGAAGAACAGCTTGCAGCCCATATTTATTAAGGATCTGATAAATCCTGTATCCGTAACACCTTCAAAATTTGTACGTGTTACCGTTAATGAAACACTCCAGAATAAATTTTTTCCTTTGATTGCTTTAATGGTATTCTGCAGATTTTGATAAACACCTTTACCTCTCCTGCTATCTGTACCTTCTTCATATCCTTCCATACTGATAACAGGCACAAAATTATTCTGCCCTTTTAGTTTCAGCAAAACTTCATCGTTAATTAATAATCCATTGGTGAAAACCAGGAATACGATCTTTGGATATTCCCTGGTGATATCCAATATCTCTTTTCGTACAAGAGGTTCACCTCCAGCCAGTACACAAAAGGAAATTCCCAAATTTTCAGCTTCGGAAAAGATGCTCCTTAATTTATCTGCACTCATTTCCTGTTTGTTTGACCGTTGTAAAGCATGGTGATAACATCCCTTACAGTGCAGGTTACAGCGATTTGTGATACTAAAGATCATAATGGGTGGAACTTTAATACCCTGATTATCAAATTGTGATCGTACTCTGGCTGAACTTCGCTGCCATTTTACTGTTCTGTAGAAATAATAGGCTTGAAGCGGATTTTTCAGGGTTATGCGCATGGCATCTGAAAAGAAAATCCTCAATGACTTATCCAGTATATCTTTAAAAGGTATTTTTTTTTCGATTTGTTGAGAGTTCATTTTTCTGCCATAATTAAACCTCCATTTATATTTGCCGGGTCGAAATTGTTTTTGATAAAAAATACGGAATGAGAGACTGGGATATGCCCTGAAATTTACGCAAACATAAAAGTAAGTCAATATATTCGGCTTGTCAAGTTCACTTCCAAAGGAATTGAGGATTAAAAAAAATAATGTGTATTTTTAATTCATGAATAAAGTCTATCAACAACTTGCAGACCGGCTTGATCAGATCCCCAACGGTTTTCCGAAAACCGAAAGTGGAGTGGAGCTTCAACTGCTGGCGAAGCTTTTTACTCCGGAAGAAGGAGCATTGGCAGCTTCCCTGAGCCTGGACTTACAATCCATCCAGACCATAGCTGCTATTAACAATGCCAGCAAATCTGATGTGAAATCACTTTTAATCGGGATGGTTAAAAAGGGCCTTATCGATATGAAGAGAAAGGAAGGGGAGGGTTTTACATTCTGCCTGATCCCTTTTGTGGTGGGATTTTATGAACGTCAGAACGCCAAGATAGATAAGGAGTTTGCAGAACTATTTGAAGCTTATTATAAAGAAAGCTTTCACAGGACCATGATCGTTGATCCTTCTGTCCACAGGGTCATTCCCATTGAAAAAACAATTCCTGTGAATATCGATGTGATGCCGTATGAGAAAGCCTCAACCTATCTGGATAATGCCAGATCCTGGGGCGTTTTAAAGTGCATATGCAGGGTCCAGCAAAAATTGATCGGAAAAGGTTGTGACCATCCGGTGGATAACTGCCTCGTATTCTCAACCAGGCCTGGTGCTTTTGACCGGACTGATGATATCAGGGCAATCTCCAAGGAAGAAGCATTGGAGATCCTGGCCGAGGCAGATAGAGAGGGACTGGTGCATTCAACAAATAATGCACAGGAAGAAGTAAATTATATCTGTAACTGCTGTACATGTTCCTGTGGTGTGCTCAGGGGAATGGTGGAATATGGCAGTCCAAATTCAATCGCTCGTTCAGACTTTTATGCAGTGGTTAACAAGGATCTATGCACTGCCTGCGAGGATTGTATTGACCGCTGCCATTTCAATGCCTTGAAAATGGTCGATGATACATGCACCGTGAATACTTCTTTTTGTTACGGATGCGGTCTCTGTGTCACTACCTGTCCATCAGGAGCCCTATCGCTTGAACAAAAAAGTACGGATGAACTGATCCCACCACCTTTATCGGAACAAGAATGGAGGGAGAAAAGGGAAAAAGCAATGAAAATTTAAACTAATATTTCAATATCTGTAAAATGATAATCTTTAATCAATCAAAACGGTTTTGCTTCTTATTATTAATCCTGTGGAGTTCATTATTAGCCTTATCACAGAAAAATGAAAAAACATTTCCGATGTGGAAAGAGGGAGAAATGGACATACATCATATTAACACCGGAAGGGGTGAATCCGTATTTTGTATTTTTCCTGATGGAACTACGATGCTGATAGATGCCGGAGACCTCGGACCTTATAATAATTCTGGTACCACGCACGGTTTGCCTGATGAATCAAGACAACCCGGTGAATGGATAGCCCGTTATATTTCGAGAATTCTTCCCGATAAAGACAAGAACAACATTGATTATATGTTCCTTACACATTTTCATGGAGACCATATGGGTGGTGTTTATCCGGAATCGCCGAAGACAAAGAAGGGTGGAGAATATACTTTAAGTGGCATTACAGAAGTGGGGGAGTACCTATCATTCAGCAAGATGGTCGACAGGGACTGGTCCTCCTACCAATACCCCGAGCCACTAAAAAGCAGCGGTTTTGAAAATTACCTGAGCTTTGTTAAGTGGAATATTGAAAACACAGGCATGGAAATGGAGCGATTTGTGCCCGGCAGCAACCAACAATTCACACTTGTCAACAAACCCGATAAATACAGGGAGTCATTTGAGATCAGGAACCTTGTTTCCAATGGGGAAGTCTGGACAGGAGAGGGATCTGAAACTAATAGTTATTTCCCTGAAGGTGAGTCCATTAATGAAAATATGTGCTGTGCCGGAATCAAGATTTCCTATGGTGATTTTGATTATTTCAATGGTGGGGATATATATGGACGGATCCCGCTTAACTCCCCCGAATGGCGTGATATTGAAACCCCGGTGGGAAAGGTCCTCGGACCGGTAGAGGTTTGTGAGACAAATCACCACGCGTGGATTGATGCTATGGGCGAATCATTCATCGCGGATGTCCGGCCACAGGTATTTGTTATGCAGGTATGGCACATCAACCATATAAATTTGACTACCCTGCAAAGTATGTATTCGAAGGCTTTGTACAAAGATGACCGTGTTATTATACCCACAAATATTCCGGACATTACATCCGCATACCTGGGAAAAGACCACCTCCATAAATTAACGGGAGATGGTGGGCATGTGGTCATTAAAGTAAATCCCGGAGGAGATCAATATTCCGCCTATCTGCTTTCAACCGAAGATGAGTCTATGACTGTGAAAAACATCTTCGGACCTTATAAATGCAAGTAATAGAGAGGTAAGCTTTAAATTAAGCAAAACTTAAACTTATATATGATGAAATATAGTATGATAGCATCTTTAATGTTGAGTATTCTTACTTTTACCCAGTGCACCCTAGAGAAGGACTCTATGACTATTGAAGGTATCTTATATGCTGATGAGCAGCCGGTTTCAATTACAATTGCAGACGGAAAGATTATTAAGATCAATCGAAATATACGTTCTGCAGATGGTCCTCAATATTATATTGCACCCGGACTGATCGATATTCAGATAAACGGGTACAATGGTGTTGATTTTGCAGATCCTGACCTGACAACTGAAGATCTCCTGAAGGTCGTAAAGGCTTTATGGGAAGCTGGAGTCACTACCTTCATCCCGACAGTAATTACGAACGACCATGAGCACATAAAGAATAGTTTCAAGGCTTTATCGAGTACTTTGAGTGATCCGTTGATCAGCATGTCGGTCCCATGTTTTCACCTGGAGGGCCCCTATATCTCTCCTGTGAAAGGATTCCGCGGTGCACATCTTGAAAAATATATCCGTTTGCCGGATATTCAGGAATTCCAGGAATACCAGCAGGCAGCAGACAACAGGATTAAATTGGTAACAGTTGCACCGGAAATGGATGGAAGTATCGCTTTTATCAGGAATTGTGTTGAGCAGGATGTCGTTGTCTCCCTGGGACATCATAATGGCTCTGTCGAGGAAATAACCAGGGCCGTTGATGCCGGCGCATCCATGTCGACCCATTTGGGCAACGGATGTGCAAATATGATCAACCGGCACCTTAATCCGATCTGGCCTCAGCTGGCTGAAGACCGCCTGTCTGTGAGCATTATTGCCGATGGTTTCCATCTTACCCGGGAAGAAATCCAGAGTTTCTATAAAGTTAAGGGAGACAACTTAACCATCCTTATCTCGGATGCCATTGATCTGGCTGGATTGCCTCCGGGGGAATACGTCAGGGGAGAGCGAACCATATTACTTACTCCTGATGTTGTAAAATACCCTGCTGAAAATGTACTGGCCGGGGCAGCTTCGCCGATAAATAAATGCGTAAACAATATGATGCAATTTACCGGTTGTAGCCTGGAAAGCGCCATCAATATGGCAAGTGCCAATCCAGCCAGGATCCTTGGGTTAAATGAGGTCGGGGAAATTAAAAACGGGAAACGGGCAGACCTGATTCTTTTTACCCTGAAAGATAATGAAATTGAAATCCGGCAAACCATCCTTAATGGGGAAGTCGTCTACCAGTAAAATTTGAAATCATCTCGCAGGTCGTAAAATCGTTTCAAAAGAAGCAGTAAATCTTACAATAACCGCTATATTAAATTGTAAAACAATAAGTTGTGGTTCAATCATCCCAACGTTGTATCAGAAGTTTAGCAGGTCATTTAAAGCGTCTCATTCAATGATCACTTTCTCAATGGCGCAATTCTTCGGTGTGTTATCCATTCAACTATTTTTCCAGACAATCCGACCATTCTTATCTGCCGGATCGATTGCTGGTTAACCGTTTCTATGGAATAATATCGTTCTCATCGAATAAATAAATCAATTCATCTTTCTCATATCTAAACTCATATACTTTTCCTTCGATTTCCAGGCGAAACCCGCTTGCATTTGATGTATAGGAGTAAGGGACATCATTAAAACTGAACAGGACAGGTTGAACAGAATGTACGCGATCAAAAATGTCTTTGTAAACGAGTCTGGTGATCGGGCTGTTAAAATACCATTGTTCCTCCGTTAGTAGTCCAAAATCGAAAAGAAGGTGTATCTCACAAGTATCATTTGGGCCATGTATATTCCAGCCATTATTACTTCGCTCTACAGGATATCGTGTTTGAAAGTGTCCACTAACCCATACTCTTCTTTCCTTTGCACCTGCAATATCATCGATGAGAAGGAGATTATTGTCATCGATCATTAGCATGTGACGATTATAATGGGAAGCGGTGTTTGGGAATGCTTCCCGGATATTACATACCAGGTAAAATCCATTTTCGTGTTCAAATGCTTTTTGGATATAACTTGTGGCACAGTCTGTTTGCTCATGACCACGCACTGTCACACAGTTATGTTCACTGGCTTTGTTTGCTCCGTAGCCGGGATCGATAAGGAACCTGTCATGACCATGTCCTAAAATAAAATTTCCCAGATCATCATTATCGTGATTGCCTCCGTTAAAGCCACCACGAAAAGCCAGCCAGCTCTTGTTTCCACGCCAGATTGCCCAGTCAATCCCTTTAAAGTGCCGGAAACGGGGCATCTCGATTGGGATGCTTTCCTGGTGTGGCTGTCTGTACCAGAAGCTCTCGACATCATTAAACAATCCACCTTCTCCTATCTCTTTGGACGTTCGCCTCTCCTGATCCCAGGCCCATTCAGGCCTGTTCAATTGACTGGCCCACCAGAAACCCTGTGATATTCCAAAAAGGCTCCCTTTTTCATTGCAGTCAGAAAAATTATAAGCCAGGCCATCCGGTGCAAACATAGGGATCCAGAAGGTTAGGGTATGATGAAAATCTTCATTTTCCAGCAGTCCAAGATCCTCTCCTGTGAGTTTATAGTAGGGTACAATAAAATCAGTCAGATGACCAATGGCAGTTCCCTGGTACATAACCCCTTCAATATAACCGCCATCCGGGTAAAAGGATTTGATCATATAGGGCAAACCTTCAGTTACCAGTTTCAGCACATAATCAGAAAGCTCAGGATTCGCATTGCGAATGACCATGGCGGCAATGCCTGCATTTCCGTGCAATGCCGAATTCCAGTTGAAGTCACAGTTAACCCACCAGTCTCTGATGGCATGACCCTCCAGATACGCCCGGAGGCCTTTTTCGATCAAGGCTTTCAAACATTCACGTTTCAACGATTCATCAAGGTAAGGAAACAGTGCATCGTACCCGAATGAAACGTTAAACAGGAGCTCTCCTGTCGTGAGATTGGCGGCATTTATATGATATTTTCCAGGAGGCACAACCTTCCAATTGTTGGATTGACAGGACGCGAGTAAAGCCTGCTTTGCCATTTCAAGATATACTGACTCTCCTGTAATATACCATGCTACGGTAGCCCTTTCTAGCCATCTTTTCAATATCCGTACATTGGTCCTGGCATTAAGAATCGATTGAAAATCAGGTTCCTGACTTTCTAACTGAACTTTCCCAAATTCTCTTAATGCCTGTAAATTCCGTTCATGAATGTCTTTGAAATAAGGATCATCCAGGTAACCTGACAGGTTCTCCCATTGCTTATGATCCAAATAAAGCCACGGGAAGGTTTGCTGCTTATCTCCAAAATCTGTTGTAGAAGGAACAGGATCCGGATCGACGTAGGAAGTTTTATTTTCAATAAAGTCCAGCAACAGTGAATCATGACTATTGCCCAAGCATGTTTGGGCTGCTAAGATTAGAATGATTATTAATTTATGGGCCATATGGTTTGTGTTTGAAATCAGTGGTTCAAATTTAATTATTCAAAATATCAGTAAGAAAAGATTAATTGGTTTCTTTGATTAAATATTATTTCAGTCGTGCCTGACAGGTTAAAAAAACAAAAGAGGATCGCCACATTGATCTCCCTGATCATCGCCGGGGAAGCTATATTTATTCTTCCATTTGTCATGGCAAGGATTTTTCGCCCCACGCTGCTGGCGGTGTTTGATATCACCAATACGGAGCTGGGATTGTTTTTCTCCATTTACGGCATAGTAGCGGTTGTTTCGTACATTTTTGGAGGAACACTGGCAGACCGGTTTGCAGCCCGAAACCTGATGGCCATAGCCCTTTGGCTGACATCCATTGGGGGAATGATAATGTTCTTTCTTCCTTCTTCCGGGATCATGAAAGCGCTGTATGGTTTCTGGGGATTTACCTCCATATTCCTGTTCTGGGCAGCAATGATCAGGGCAACCAGGGAATGGGGCGGCTCCGGTTTCCAGGGCAGGGCGTTTGGCTGGCTGGAAGGTGGGAGAGGGGCGACAGCTGCGTTAACGGGGACCATAGCTTTAGTGTTGTTTTCACGTTTCAGCGCGGATACCTCAACAGGTGTCACTGCTTCAGATGGAATTCATGCATTTCAGATTGTTATTCTGGTTTTTTCCGGAATGACGTTTGTAAGTGGACTGTTAGTCTGGT
>DAOWJB010000123.1 GCA_030640625.1 Bacteroides sp. | reverse complement strand
ATCACTCCCAAAACCCGGGCTATTATGCTTTGCTCTCCCTCCAATCCTACAGGAAGCGTTTATTCAAAGGATGAACTGGAAGCCATTGCCGATGTGCTGGCCCAGCATGAACGGATCATCATCATCTCTGATGAGATCTATGAGCATATCAATTATATAGGCAAACATGAAAGCATTGCCCAGTTCAGCAATGTCAAGGACAGGGTTGTCCTGGTAAATGGTGTGTCCAAAGCCTATGCCATGACCGGCTGGAGACTTGGTTATATTGCAGCACCCCTCTGGATTGCCAAGGCGGTAACAAAACTGCAGGGACAATTTACATCCGGTGCCACGGCTGTTGCCCAGATTGCTTCCATCACGGCATTGACCGGAGATCAAGGTCCAACACAGGAAATGAACAAAGCCTTCAAGCGCCGGAGGGACCTGATACTGGGGCATCTCGATACCATCGATGGCGTAAAGTGCTCTGTGCCCGAGGGTGCATTCTATGTATTCCCTGACATGAGCCATTATTTTGGCAGGTCCATCGGCGATCAGAAAATCGAAAACTCGGGAGATCTCTGCATGTATTTGCTGGAATCAGGCCATATTGCAACCGTTCCGGGATCCGCTTTCGGAGCCCCTGACTGCATCAGGATCTCCTTCGCCAATTCGGATGAGAACCTGGAAGAGGCCATGAAACGCCTCAAGAATGCGCTTTCAAAGATGAGTTAACAAATGCACAGAAAATCTGCTGATAGCCCTCCGCCTGTTGCTTTCGCAATGGCCGGAGGGTTTATTATAACCTCACCGGATTTGATCCTTTAAACATCCAGACATGATCCCTGGAAAAGCAGCATTCTATCTGGGCTTACTGGCCATTATGGCCGTATTGGTCCAGTGTAACAAGGACGATAAGAGTATCAACTTTTTCTCAGTAAACCAGGATATTGAGTTCGGGGCCTCCATGGATACCATCATCATGGATGATCCTGCACAATTTCCTCTTTTATCAGAGGCCCAGTATCCGACAGCCTACCAGCATATTCGCAGGATACGCGATAACATCCTGGCTTCCGGTGAGCTGAATTACAAAGACCGGTTCCCATGGGTGGTTAAGATCATCCATAATGACACCACGCTAAATGCCTTTGCCGCCCCGGGCGGTTATATGTATTTTTATACCGGGATCATTCATTTCCTGGATGATGAAGCCATGTTTGCCGGTGTAATGGCCCATGAAATGGCCCATTGTGACAGGAGGCATTCCACAGATAATCTGACCAAGCAATATGGTATTGCCATCATGCTTGGGATCATCCTGGGTGACAATCCAAGCCAGCTGGCGGAAATAGCTGCAGGATTGGCAAGCGGACTCACGAGCCTGGCTTTCAGCAGGCAAAATGAATACGAGGCGGATGAATATGCGGTCCGTTACCTGAGCAAGACAGATTATGATCCCAGGGGATTGGCCGGATTCTTTGAAAAAATGGAAGGACAAACACCCTTTCTGCCTGTTTTTTTAAGTACACACCCTTCTCCGGATGACCGGCTTGACCAGATCTATTATCACTGGGAACAGTCAGGCAGCAACCCGGGCGAGAGATATGAGTCCCGTTACAATGATTTCAAAAACAGCCTGCCGCCTGTAACAAATTAACGATTCAGCGATAATCAATCTTCGAGGCTGCGGTCAATGTAATCCTGGTAATCTTTCAATGTCTGCTGATAAGGCTCATTAAACAGTTCCGATGAGATCATGAAATCGGCTGTAGAGCGGTTGCATGCAGTGGGAATATTGTATAGCACAGAGATGCGCAAAAGGGCCTTCACATCAACATCATGAGGCTGGGCATGCATTGGATCCCATAAGAAAATAATGATATCGATCTGTCCTTCCGTGATCAGCGCTCCCATTTGCTGGTCGCCTCCCAGTGGACCAGATTTCAATTTCTTGATATCAGGTTTCTTGCTGGTTTTTCCTTTCATATTTGAGCTCAATGCTTCCTCTACAAGGCGTCCAGTTGTACCCGTACAAATGATCTGGTGATCCTGTAAAATTTCCCAGTTCCATTCGACCCATTCGATCAGGTCCTTTTTCCGGTTATCGTGCGCGATCATCGCAATCCTTTTGATCTTTTCCATGGTGCAAAAATAATAAGACTGCGTTAAAATCTGTTATATTAGTGTCGCAATGAGGAGAATTATCATCATTACATTTTTCCTGGTGCTGGTCCTGGCCGTATTGATAGGTACAGTCAGTATGTATAACCGGATCTGGCACAGCAATGTGAGAATTTCATCGGGTGCTGCCATGGATCTGTATATCCCTACCGGATCCGGTTTTGAAGATGTGATCCAGCTCCTTGCCGCAAATAACATATTGAGGGATACAAATTCATTCAGATGGTTGGCTGAACGAAAGAATTATCCCAATCATGTCCATCCCGGTAAGTATAAGATCACTGACGGGCTCAGTAACAATCAACTGGTGGGTTTGCTCAGGTCAGGCCGCCAGGAACCTGTAAAGTTGGTTTTCAACAATATAAAGACAGCCCAGAAACTTGCCGGAACAGTTTCCACACAGATAGAAGCTGACTCGCTTGAGATCCTTTCCATTTTTTGGGATACTGCCCTGCTGGCCGAACATCAGCTAAGCAGGGAGACCGTATTCGGGGTCTTTATCCCCAATACATACGAGATCTACTGGAACACCTCTGCTTCCCAGTTCCTGGAGAGGATGATCAGGGAGTACAGGATTTTCTGGAATGAAAAAAGACTGGCACAGGCAAGGAAAATCGGACTGACCCCCATGGAGGTTATGACCCTTGCGTCCATTGTCGATGAGGAAACATTAAAAATGGAAGAGGAAGAGCGTGTTGCCGGACTCTATATGAACCGTCTGAAGCAGGGAATAAGGCTTCAGGCTGACCCTACTGTGAAATTCGCAGCAGGAGATATGAGCATAACCAGGGTTTTAAATAAACACCTGGCCATAGAATCCCCCTACAACACATACCGGAACGGGGGATTGCCTCCGGGACCTGTTGTAATTGCCTCTGTATCAGCAATTAATGCTGTCCTGAAATACGAAAGGCACAACTACCTGTATATGTGTGCCAGGGAGGATTTTTCAGGTTATCATAATTTTGCCAGAACGCTTTCTCAACATAACAAAAACGCACGTTCATACCGTAAAGCATTAGATCGGCGGAAAATTTTCAATTAATCACACCCTCCAGGCTGGAAAATCAAAAAAAAAAAGCGTAATTTAAGTTGGAAATCACGCCAAAACCTGCATGGAAAGAATACAATTCGGCACTGACGGCTGGAGAGCTATAGTCGCCAGCCAGTTTACCGTTGCCAATGTGGCCAGAGCTACCAGTGCAACTGCTAACTGGTTGTTAAAGAAATACAGCAATCCCGAGGTGGTTATCGGATACGATACACGTTTTCTCGGCAAAATGTTTGCTGAAACTGCAGCCAAGGTACTGGCTGCCAAGGGGATCAGGGTCAGTATCTCGGAGGATTTTGTAAGTACGCCAATGGTAAGCCTTGCGGTGAAGGAACTTGAGGCTAACCTCGGGATCATGATCACCGCCAGTCATAATGATTACCGTTATAACGGATTCAAGGTAAAGGGAAGTTACGGCGGGTCATTGCTGGCAGATGACCTGAAAGATATTGAGCATTTGATCTCTCTTGAAAATGAATTTGACCTGGAACTGCTCAAATGGGATGTATTCATTGAACTGGAATTGATCAAGTATATAAACCTTGAGGATCTGTATTTCAATTATATCAAAGATCATTTTAATCTCAGGCAGATCAATAAATCCGGACTGAAAATTGCTTTCGACGCCATGTATGGAAGCGGGCAGAGAGTCATCAAAAGGATTCTCAAGAAGGCTCGTTTCTTTCATTGTACCGTTGATACCCAGTTTGGACATACACCTCCCGAGCCCCTCGAACATCACCTGCAGGAGATGAGTCAATATATCAGGAAGTCCGGTGATGTGGACGTGGGACTTGCCATTGACGGGGATGGAGACAGGATTGCACTGGTCGGCAAAGATGGAGAATACATTTCCTCCCATCATATCATCCTGATCCTTATACATTACCTCGCTAAATACAGGCAGATGAACGGGAAGGTGATCACGGGTTTTTCGTCGACAAGCAAGGTGGAAAAACTCAGTTTGCACTACGGTTTGATGATCACCCGTGTGCCCATTGGATTTAAGGATATCTGCAAGATCATGATAAATGAAGAGGTACTTTTGGGTGGAGAGGAATCCGGAGGGATCGCCATTCATGGTTATCTGCCGGAAAGAGACGGTATATGGATGGCACTGACCATCCTTCAGTTCATGGCTGAGACCGGTAAATCCCTGGATGACATCCTCCAGGAAATTTTCAAGATAACAGGTCCCTTTGCTTGCAGGCGCCGGGATATCCAGATACCGAGGGAAAAACGTATCAGGATCATAGAAGCCTGCAGGATGGGGGATTATAAATCATTCGGAAGATTCCAGGTAGAATCAATAGAGGAGCTGGATGGATCCAAGTTCTATTTTGATGAAGATGAATGGGTTATGCTTCGGGCATCGGGGACTGAACCCATTTTAAGGATATATTCTGAAGCAAAGGACCGGGAAACCGCGGAAGAGATACTGGAGGCAGCCTATAAAACTGTTGTTTTTGGTGATTGATTAAATAATATTTACTTCTTTTTTCAGCTTTACCCCGAATTTTTTTTCCACATCCCGTTCAATATTTTTTGCCAGTTCCAGCATCTGTCTACCGGTAGCATTCCCGTGATTTACCAGTACCAGGGCTTGTTTCTCGTAGGTGCCGGCATCACCTATGCGCTTGCCTTTCCATCCGCATTGATCGATCAGCCAGGCAGCCGGGATTTTTCTTGTACCCGCCGGGGCAGGGTAGGAGGGTATTTCAGGGAATGAGGTGGACAATGAATCATAATCATCTGCAGCAATCACAGGATTTTTAAAAAAACTACCGGCATTCCCGAGTTTGTCCGGATCCGGTAATTTCGACTCCCGGATCTCAATGATCACCTTTCGCATCGATTCCACATCCTGCCTGTCCATGCCTGCCATTTTATCTGCAACCTGCTGATAACCCAGCTTCAGTTCCGGATGTTTGGCCAGGCGGAATACCACCGATGTAATGATGCATTTGTTCTTCCAGGAGCCTTTAAAGATACTGTCCCGGTAACCGAACCGGCAGGCATCCTTTTCAAAGGTAAGCTTCTGTCCAGTCAGGATATCCATGGCAAATACCCTTTCGATGGTATGTTCCACCTCTACTCCGTAAGCTCCAATGTTTTGAATGGGACTTGACCCGACTGAGCCGGGGATGAGTGACAGATTCTCAATGCCGCCAAAATTCCAGGTTGTGGCCCAGGCAACAAATTCATCCCAGTTTTCCCCGGCACCAACCTGTATCTGCACACTGTGTTTATCTTCCCCTATGATTTCCCTGCCGAGGATCCCCGGCCTGATCACAAGTCCATCGAAATCAGCTGAAAAAAGCATATTGCTTCCTTCCCCCAGGATCAGCCCGGGTTCTTTTAAGAATACCGGATCTGAGATCAACTCCTGGAGATCTTTGATGCTCCGGCAAAGGCAGTAGTATTTAGCCCGGGCGTCAATATGAAAGGTATTCAGGTCCCTGAGAGAATAATTTTTGAGGATATCTGGCATGATTGGTTGAATACCATTCAAAGATAAACAATATCCCCTGACCTCTTTTGCGTTAAAGGATATATTCCTTATGTTTAAATGATCGGAAACCTGGCAGCTCTTGGAAGGGAAACGCATATACATTGCCGTAACGAATGACCTGGTCATTGACCAGCGTGTTCACCGGACAGCCATTACCCTGGCTGAAAGCGGCGCAAGGCCGGTACTGGTAGGAAGGAAACTGCCCAGGAGCCAGGAGATTACGGACCGGACATATGAAATTCGCCGGTTCAGGCTGGTTTTTCACAAGGGGTTTCTATTCTACGCCTGTTTCAATCTCCGCCTTTTCCTTTTCTTATTGTTCAGGAAATCAGCCATGCTGGTATCGAATGACCTGGACACACTGCTTGCTTTATACCTGGCATCCAGGATCAAAAAGGTACCCCTGGTGTATGACAGTCATGAGTATTTTACAGAATTGCCTGAACTGGTAAATCGCCGGTTTGTCCGCCGTATATGGACAGGTCTTGAAAGAGCATTGCTGCCGAGGATTAGATACGGGATTACGGTCTGCCAGTCTATTTCAGAGGCTTACCGGGAGAAATACGGGATCCGGCTGGCGGTGGTCAGGAACCTCCCACTCGCATCCGGGTACAGCGCGGACCTGGCAGGCAAGGGGGAGAGCAGCCGATCCAAGGTGATCATTTACCAGGGTGCAATAAATGTGGGAAGGGGTCTGGAAGCCATGATCCGGGCCATGGCATACCTTGATCAATACCGCTTGCTGATCTTTGGGGAAGGGACCGTTACGAGGGACCTGATCAGGCTCAGGGATTCACTAGCTTTAAAGGACCGTGTAATATTTAAGGGAAGGGTCCCTTTCAAGGAGCTAAGTGTATATACGCGACAGTCATCCCTGGGCATATCACTGGAAGAAAACATCGGCATGAATTACTATTATTCCCTTCCAAATAAATTATTCGACTATATCCAGGCAGAGATCCCGGTCCTGGTATCGGACCTTCCGGAAATGCGCAGGATAGTTACGGATTATGATATCGGGCAGGTTTTGCTGGACCGTGATCCTGAGAAGCTGGCAGGGCAGGTTGAAGAGATGATGTCTTCAGCTGAGCTGAGAAAGGGATGGAAAGAAAATCTTCACAAGGCAGCCGGTGAACTATGCTGGGAAAATGAGGTCGAAAAACTCAGGGATGTGTACCGTGAAGCGGGACTGGTTTTTCCGGTTATACCTCGGTCTCCCTGATGATCAGTTCCTCGAACATTTCGGGATTTGTAACACCCTCTGTATTGAAAATCAGGACCCTTGATTGCCGGTTGAGACCGATCTCTTTCTTGACTTTTTCGAGGGACTCATCAAAGGCAAGTGCTGTTAGTCCCCCGAGTCCCGCAGCCCCCGATTCTCCGGCAAAGATCTGTCTATCATTTTTGAATGGAAAATACAGGTTTTGCATGGCTTTAATGGCGTAATCATCAGGGATGGCAAGGAAAAGATCCACCCCGTCCTTCAGTATTTTCCAGGCAAGATAGGAGGGTGTTCCGCAATTTAACCCGGACATCAGCGTCTGCTGGGATCCTTTTGTCTTTGAGAGCCCTTTTTGTCTTATCGACTCAAGGAGGGAATCTGACTCCATGGGTTCAACGGTGATGATCTTGGGCATGTTTCTGGGATATTTGTTCCGATAATAGGCAACTACGGATGATGCCCAGGTGCCTACCCCTGATTGAAGGAATACGAAATCTATGAGGGGCTCCTTTGAAGTATGCAGCAGTTCATCCAGCTCCATCATCATGGTTTTGTAACCGGCAGCAATCAGGGTTGGGATCTCTGTATATCCTTCCCAGGATGTGTCCTGGATCAGTATATAACCATTTTTTTCAGCCTCTTCCCTTGCCCTTAAAACCGCCGCATCATAATCACCGTCTACAATGATCACCTTACCGCGTTGTTTTTTAATGTTTTTGATCCGAGACAGGGCTGTATTTACCGGGATAAAAATAACAGCCTTCTGCCTTTTCATTTTTGCAGCCCATGCAACGGATCTGCCATGGTTACCATCTGTGGCGGTACAAAAGGTGTGCTTGCCAGGATTTGCTTCAAGAAATTTATGTATGGCAAAACTTGCTCCCAGTGTTTTAAAATTATGCTGCCTGAACCTGCGGGATTCGTCCTTGACGTATAACTCTTTGATTTCCAGGCTTTTCGCGAGTCTGGAGAGAGAGATCAGGGGAGTCGGTTCATAGCGACGGATCTTGCTATGATAAGCCAATGGATCCTCATTCTTGAATACCTTGTTAAACTTTCGGTCGAGCATGAACCCGGGCCGTTCCTTGGGATTGAGATAATAAGTACAGATTAGAGGCATAATATTGCAATAAAGGTCAGAGACCTAACAGGGTTCGTTCAGGATCACCATCGCTGAATAACATATTCAGCGGATTTTCAATCAGTTCCTTGATCCTGACCAGGAAACTGACAGAGTCCCGTCCATCAATCAACCGGTGATCGTATGACAGGGCAATATACATCATCGGGAGGATATGCACCTGTCCATTTATTGCCATTGGCCTTTCAACTATATTGTGCATACCAAGGATGGCTGATTGGGGGGGATTTAATACTGGCGTGGAAAGCAGGGAACCAAATACGCCCCCGTTTGTGATGGTGAAGGTTCCGCCCGTCATGTCTTCCATGCTGATCCTGGCTGCCCTTGCTTTGTTCGCCAGCTCCATGATCCTGGCTTCAATGGCCACCAGGCTCAAGGATTCAGCATTCCTGATGACAGGCACCATCAATCCCTTATCAGTTTGTACAGCGATACCGATATCACAATATTCAGGAGTAACCATCTCTTCCCCATCGATGCGTGAATTCACATTGGGAAAAGATGCAATTGCCCCGGTAACCGCCTTGACGAAGAAGGACATAAATCCTAATTTGATGCCGTGTTTCTCAATAAATGCTGGCTGATAGGTTTTCCTGAGCCGGATGATCTCGCTCATATCCGCCTCGTTAAAGGTGGTTAGCATGGCTGTTTCATTTTTAACGGCAACCAGCCTTTCAGCGAGTTTCCTCCGCAGGTTACTCATCCGTTGCCGCTTTTCATCGCGGCTGGCCTCCCTTACAGGAGAAGGAGCGGAGAGGGTACCTTGATTATCAAGGACCATCTGTACTTCCTTTTTTGTAATGCGTTTCAGTCCAGCTATAATATCTTCCACATTCAGCCCGTTCTCTTCCATCATCTTTGCCGCCACCGGGGAAATTTTTACACTGGAAGTAGTTCCCACCGGAGCACTGTCTGCTTTTCCTTTGATGACGGTTTTGGTTTCCTCCTTTGCCGCTGCCGCTGCCTGCCGCGTGGCTTCCACAACCGCTTCATTAGCTGGTTTTTTCTTTCCTGCCGGGGCCTTTGCCGAGGTATCAATGGTACAGACCACTTTTCCGACTGCAACGGTTTCACCCGGTTCCGCCATGATCTTTATCTTACCGGCTTGTTCTGCAATGAGTGGCAAAGTGGCCTTGTCTGATTCCACTTCGGCTACTTCCTGGTCTTTCTCCACATAATCTCCATCCTGGACCAGCCAGCTGGCAATTTCAACCTCCGAGATTGATTCACCTGGACTCGGAACCTTTAGTTCGATGATCATTTTAGAGATGATTTGACAGCGAAAAGTAATAAATTGTAATGGAATTTCTTAATTCTTCTGGAAATATTGATGTGCTTTCAGGATTTCTTTCCTTGATTTTCCGACGACACATTGGAGTCCACAATAAATATTCTTAAGCTCACAATCGCAACGTCTGAATACTTTTTGAATGATTTCTTCCTGGCCCATCAGATGTATCTGGTGCAGGCCGGTAGCTGGACTCCCACTGGGCTGGCGGGTTACCGGTTCAGGCCTGACAGCACCCATGGCCTGCTGGATATGCCGCCAGGGTCCCATGTTTTCAGGTTCTTCCTGTACCCATAGCGATAAGAGATTATTCTGGTATTTTTTACAGATCTTATTGACCTGTTCAATGGGGAATGGGTGCAACTGTTCTATCCTCACCAGGGCCACGTCCCTGGCATTGAACTCTTCTTTCCGGGCCAAGAGGTCATAATATACCTTGCCAGAGCAATAGACCACCCGCCTGACCTCATTGATGTCCACATCCGGGTCATCGATAATTTCATGAAATGTGTCATTTTCAAAATCTTCCAGGGGAGAAACGCATTTAGGATGCCTGAGCAGGCTTTTGGGTGTAAATATGATTAGTGGTGTACGGAAATTTGCATGAAGGTGTTTGCGCAGCGCATGAAACAGGTTTGCAGGCGTAGTACAATTTACTAAATGCATGTTGTTCCTGGCCGCCATCGAAAGGAAACGTTCGATCCGGGCACTGGAATGCTCGGGTCCCTGTCCCTCAAATCCATGCGGCAATAAAAGCACCAGACCATTCATCAATCCCCATTTCTCTTCTGCAGAGCTGATATACTGGTCAATGATCACCTGGGCAACGTTATGGAAGTCCCCGAACTGGGCCTCCCAGATTGTCAGTCCGTTGGGAACCGCCAGTGCATATCCATATTCAAATCCCAATACGCCGTATTCTGAGAGCGGGGAGTTGTATATCTCGAAGCTTGCCTTTGCTTCTGTCAGGTTCTGCAGGGGAAAATATTGCTGGTCGGTGTCTTCGATCACAAAGCCCGCATGCCGGTGAGAGAAGGTCCCACGGATAGAATCCTGTCCCGATATACGCACCGGAAATCCTTCTGTTAACAAGGTCCCATATGCCAGCAATTCAGCCAGGGCCCAGTCCAGCCGGTCCTCCTTAATGGCCTTTTTTCGCTCGTCCACCAACCTGGTGATCTTGCTGAAAAATGGTTTGTCCGAAGGAAGTTTATTCATCTCACTGGCTACCCTGAGTAGATTTTCCTTCCTTACACCGGTATCCACATGTTTGCGGAAATCGGCCTGGGAGGCATATTTAAAACCTTTCCAGTCTTCTTTAAGAAAGCGTTGTATATAGACCTTTTTCAGTCCCTTTGCTACCTTGAGCTTTCCTTCGAGAATTTCATCATAATCCTTCTCAAACTGTTGGATATCCTTTTTCGAATAGATCTCACTTTCGATCAGATGTTCGGCGTAGATATCCCTGGTGTTGGGGTGTTTGGCAATGGCCTTGTACAAAAGGGGTTGGGTGAACCGGGGCTCATCGCCTTCATTATGGCCGTATTTGCGGTAGCTGAGTATATCGATAAACACATCTGTATGGAAACGCTGCCTGTAATCCATGGCGATTTTTACAGTATGCAGGAGGGCTTCCACCTCATCCCCATTGACATGGAAAATGGGTGCCTTGGTCACCTTTCCAATATCCGTACAATAGGTACTGGAACGTCCATCCAGGTAATTGGTGGTAAATCCTACCTGGTTGTTGATCACCAGGTGGATGGTACCACCGGTCTTATAACCGGGGAGATCATACATCTGGATCAATTCATAGACGACTCCCTGGGAAGAAATGGCTGCATCACCGTGGATGAGGATGGGAACCACCTTGTTATAGTCCCCCTCGTATTTGTGATCAATCCTTGCCCTTGACAGTCCCTCGATAATCGGTGAAACAGCTTCCAGATGAGAAGGGTTCGGGGCCATGTTGAGACGTACCTTTTTCCCTGCAATGGTTCTGATATCATTCACATAACCAAGGTGGTATTTTACATCTCCCAGGGATATCCCCACCTCGTATTCTTCCCCTTCAAATTCCTTGAAAATATTCTCGTAGGGTTTCTGGAGGACATTGGCCAGCACATTTAAGCGTCCACGGTGAGCCATGCCGATCATAAACTCCTGTACATCGAGCGCCGAGCCCCGTTCAATTACGCCAATCAATGCAGGAATAAGGACTTCAGCACCTTCCAGTGAAAATCTTTTTTGACCCGTAAACCGCTTATGGATAAACTTCTCAAAACCAATCGCATTCCTCAGGTGCATAAAGATCTCCTTCTTCTGGAGGACAGTAAATTCAGTGACATTCCGGGATTCCTCCATTCGGGTGCTCAGCCATTTTATTTTTTCCGGACTGCGAATAAACATGTACTCTGCGCCAACTGTAGAAGCATAGGTCTGTTGAAGATGATCTGTGATCTCACGAAGCGAAACCGCACCGATCCCAATCTCTTTTCCAGCATGAAAAACGGTATCCAGGTCAGCATCTGAAAGCCCATAATTCTCCAGGTCAAGGGTAGGGAAGTATTTACGTCTTGTTCTGACCGGGTTGGTCTTTGTGAAGAGATGCCCCCGTTTGCGATACGCATCAATCAGGTTGATCACCTTGAATTCCTTATCCAAAGTCTCAGATGCCATTTGATCCTTGAACTCATGCCTGGCGAAATCAAAACCCTTGAAGAATTGCTGCCAGCTTTCTTCCACCGATCCCGGATCTTTTAAGTAATCCTTGTAGAGGGCCTCGATTGTCTCAATATCAATGTTTCCCAGAAAGGAAAATTCATCCTTTTTCATAGCGAATCAAATGTTCAGGCAGTCAATACAAAAGTATAAATCAACAGGATCAATGCTCTCTTAGAATCTGTTCATCATATTCAATCTCAAATCGCAGCTTATGTTTGGCTTCTTCCTGGGCGAGCATTAAAAAGATCTCCCTGGCACCCGCATCATCGGTCCGGGCCGCCAGGTCAGAATATAATTTAAAGGCAGCTTTTTCTTCTTTCATGGCAATGATCAAAGATTCCTGGTAGCTCAGGTCATCCCGTGAGCTGCTTACTTCCACCAGGTAATCTCCGATTTTCAGATCCTGAACCTTATTGTCAGAGACTACAATTTTTTCCCCGGTTTTGATTCTTTCAAGTTTTTTCTTGTGGCCCAGTTCTTCATTCGAAAACTGTTTAAATATTTTCTGCATTTCTTTGCTCCTGCTTCTTTTTGCAAGATTTGCATAGAGTTTGGCAGCTCGCTGTTCATCTTTAATGGCAAAGTCAAGGATCTCGAGGACAGACTTAAAATTTTGCATGGATATTGGTTTCTGTTATTATGCCATTAAAAATACAAAAATATCGCATATGGAATTAAATGATAAAAATCATTTGAAATGATTCCCTCCTAAGTAAATTTAAACCGTATTTTTGAATAGTTGGAATTTTACAATCAATCGGATGAATAAAATTGTTGAAAAGGAATATTTCTCTGACCAGGTCGTAAAACTTGTTATTGAAGCCCCGTATATCGCCAAAAGCAGGAAAGCAGGTCACTTTGTGATTGTTCGCCTGAGTGAAAAAGGTGAGAGGATACCATTAACCATTGCAGAAGCAGATGTTGAGCGTGGGACCATCACCATCATTGTCCAGAAGGTAGGTGTCAGCTCGATCAAGCTATACAATCTGGAAGTGAATGATAGCATTAATGATATGGTGGGTCCACTTGGCCATCATACTCATATTGAAAAAGTTGGGACGATACTGGCATCAGGTGGCGGTGTGGGTGTGGCACCCCTGCTTCCCATTGTTGAGGCCATGAAAAATGCCGGGAATAAGGTTATATCTGTACTGGCAGCCCGGCAAAAAAACCTGATCATCCTGGAAGAACAGATCCGTCAACACTCAGATGAAGTGGTCATCATGACCGATGATGGTTCTTATGGGAAAAAGGGACTGATTACAGATGGAATGGAAGAAGTGATCAAACGGGAGAAAATTGACCAGGTGGTAACGGTCGGTCCGGCCATCATGATGAAATTTGTTGCCATTCTCACCAAAAAGTATAAAATCCCAACCCTGGCCAGTTTAAATACCATCATGGTTGACGGAACAGGCATGTGTGGCGCCTGCAGGGTTTCTGTGGGTGGCAAGACCAAGTTTGTCTGTGTGGACGGTCCGGAATTTGACGCCCATGAGGTGGATTTTGATGAGATGTTGTTAAGATTGAACTCATACAGGCAGGTGGAAGTCGATGCTTATGAAAGGTTCTTAAACAAATACCGAAAAGTCTAGCAAATGAAAGGAATAGGATTACTTGAATACCTGAAAAAGGAGAGAAGCCAGGAATGGAGGGTTGAGCTCAGGAGTAATTTTAAAACCAAAGAGAGAACTCAACTGGAGAGGCTGGATATGCCCGAGCGAGAGCCTGATGAAAGGAACAAAAATTTCACAGAAGTTAACCTGGGATTGACAGAAGAACAGGCCATTCACGAAGCCAGGCGTTGTATTGATTGTCCCAATCCCACATGTATAACAGGCTGTCCGGTTGGTATAAACATCCCCAAGTTCATTAAGAAGATCGAAGCCGGAGAATTTCTCGATGCAGCCAGGGTTCTCAAGGAAACCAACGCATTGCCTGCTGTTTGCGGAAGGGTCTGTCCCCAGGAAGTCCAGTGCGAACAAGTATGTTATTATCCCCAGAAAATGAAAAAACCTGCGGTAGCTATTGGTAACCTTGAACGCTTCGCCGCTGATTATGAAAGGGACAGTGGAAAGATCTCGGTCCCGGATATAACCGCATATAACGGTATCAAAGTAGCCTCTGTGGGTTCGGGTCCGGCTGGACTCGCATTTGCCGGAGACATGGCCAAAATGGGCTATGATGTCACGGTTTATGAAGCACTGCATGAGATAGGAGGGGTATTGAAGTACGGAATACCTGAATTCCGTTTACCCAATGAAATTGTTGATGTTGAGATCGATATCCTGAAAAAGATGGGCGTCAAATTTATCAATAATTTTATCGTAGGAAAAACAGCCACCATTGACGATCTCACCAAGGAGGGATTTACTGCCTTTATGATTGGCAGTGGAGCCGGACTACCAAACTTTATGAATATTCCCGGGGAGAATTTTATTGGGATCTATTCCTCAAATGAATATCTGACAAGGATTAATTTAATGAAGGCCGCTTACCCGGATTATGACACGCCCGTGATCAGTGGTAATAGCGTAGCTGTAATTGGAGGAGGGAACACTGCCATGGATTCAGTCCGGACAGCCAAAAGGCTGGGAGCCGAGAGGGCCATGATCATTTACCGGCGTTCTATAGAAGAAATGCCAGCCCGGGATGAGGAAATCAAACATGCCATGGAAGAGGGCATAGAATTTCTGAACCTGAACAACCCCATTGAATATTATGGGGATGAAAACGGGAGGGTCAGGCAGATGAAAGTTCAGAAGATGGAACTCGGGGAGCCTGATAATTCCGGGAGACGCAGGCCTGTACCTGTTGAAGGTTCTGAATACACCATTGATGTTGACACTGTTGTCGTGAGCGTCGGAGTATCCCCGAATCCTTTGATACCTCAGAGCATGTCTGAGCTGGAAGTATCTTCCTGGGGTACGATCAATGTGGATAAGGAAACCATGCAGTCCTCCATTCCGGACCTGTTTGCCGGCGGGGATATTGTTCGTGGTGGCGCTACTGTTATCCTGGCAATGGGTGATGGACGGAAGGCAGCGGCTTCGATGGACCGGCATATAAAGCAGAAGGTCCGGAATGTCATATCCCTCATAAAAGAATTTAAAACGATAGGTGAAATTCTGGATTTTGCACAATAGAGGTTTTCCTTCTCGATAACATATCCGGAAGGTGGACATAAATTACATTAATTGATAAATTTACTGTTAAAGCTTACCAGCTATGGAAACTAACTTTGACCTGATTTCATTGAAGATAAAATGTCCGGTATGCGGACAATCATTAATGGATGAGAAACGCCTGGTGGATAACTGTCCAAGTATCAAGCTCAAAGTGGTCATCGGGGACAATGAGGGCACCATCCATTTAAGCTCCGTATACGAAAGTTACAATTACCTGTGCGATATTGAGACGCCCAAGAATGCCACACTCAAGCTATTCTGCCAGCATTGTAATTCGGAAATTAAAAGTATGCAAGCATGTGATATATGTAAATCATACATGATCCCCCTGGATCTTGAACTGGGAGGGAATGTTAGCATCTGTTCCCGGATAGGCTGCGATAATCACTTTGTAAAGTTCGTTGATTTTTCATTTGCCCTGAAAAAATTGTACATGGATGAGGGGGCTATGGGAAGGCCATTCGTAGAGGATATGTCTATTCCCCTTGCCGAAAAACCACCCCTGGATGAAGAGGCAGAGCATGTCGAGATCATGAAAACAGGAACTTTTCTCCAGACCTATTGTCCCCATTGTAAGAAATCCCTGCTCGAGAAAGGATCTATTAAGCTGCATATTCACCGGGGGGATGAACGCGGTTCTCTCTTGCTTAGTCCCTACCTGAATGTATTTAACTCAAAGACAACCATCCGTATTCCGGAGGACGAATTCATCGGTGACCTGTATTGTTTTCATTGCCATAAGCCATTATTGGTGGAAGGTGGAAAATGCGGTGAGTGTGGAAGTGAAATTGCCAAACTCGTAGTAAGTGCGAGTAAACGGCTTGTCGATTTCCATATCTGTGCCAAGAAAGGCTGCAGGTGGCATGGCCTGAGCAAGGAAGACCTCAATGATATTCGCCTCGAGGACAGCCTCGAATGGTGAACGCTTCGGCAACCTCAAATTTGTAACTGAATTTTGCGTCAGTAAACGCAAAATATAGGTTACAAATTTGACATTGCCTTCGCTTAGGTGAGGAAAAAAAGGCGACAAATTTAATATTGCCTTCGGTTATTATAGAAAAAAAATAGAATGAAAATCCCTCAAATCCTGCTATCAGTCATTATTCTTTGCGGATTATTGCCGCTGTCATGTACGAGTTATAAGGAATCCGTATTCAGGGTTGAAGTGGAGGCGGAGGAAACAGTCTATGAATATGTGAATCCTGACAATGGATCAGGGCCTATGTGGTGTCATGGCAATACATGTATTGTGCGGTATGGGGACAATCTGGTGGTTTCAGGCATGGAGACGCTCAAAGATGTGGAACCCCTGAACAATACCCGCTGGATACTGTTTGAACGTACCGAAAAGGGCTGGGAACTGTTGATCAGGGATGAGAAAGACCGGACCCGGGAACCTTCACCTCTTGGACTATTGAACAGTGCCGGGAAGATAATACTATCCGTGAACCCTGCCTTAACGGAACCCGATATCCGAAACGGACCGGCTGAACCACAGATTTTCCAATTTGACGCTGAGGATTTGCACACAGGTTATGAAACACT
>DAOWJB010000263.1 GCA_030640625.1 Bacteroides sp. | reverse complement strand
CTGGGCCCCGTAGCCGGCATCCAGTTTGGTCTGCCAAAGATGTGGATCTCTCTCAAAATTAATCCCATAGTTCACAATTCCAATAAAGGATACAGAAGGATCTCCACCACCCGACCAGTATGAAAGTCCAACTTGAGAAAAATTCAGCCCGATTTTCCCCGTATGCATCCAGTAACTGGTATCGGGATTCTCCTGCGCAGATGCAGCAAGGCTAATGCCAAGTATGAGCAAGGATATCTTGAAAATTCTCATGGTGATTAAATTTTGGTGGTGTGAAAATAGATATAATTGATAAAATACCAAACAGTTCTGAATCTGATTTCAGTCCCTCCAAAAGACGATGCTCATCCCGATCAGGGAAAGGAAGAAAAATCCACCACCGATGGCAGAACCGTATGCAAGGGTTTGGTTCCCTGCAATGATCCCAACAATCCCTGAAAAACAGGCCAGCGCATTCAATATCAGCAATAAACCTGTCAGTTTTGAGCTCCATACAACCGGTTTCATCCGGTAGATGGCAATCCCGAATAAAACTGAAGGGATCCCCAGGATAGCATATGCATAATTATTGATGAACCCAATGGTCGAATGTTCCCACAACTGGATGAATTGTCCGAGTATTACCTCCATGAATTCATCACTCACCTGTCCATCATAGACAGTAATGATCTTCTGAACCACAGAAACCTGAGAGATATAAACGAATAGATTGTAAGCGGCATATACCGGAACGAAAAGAATTCCGGAGAGCGACAGGACAGGAAACGCTGATTTAAAATACAGGTACAACATTCCGAAAAGGACAACATCCACAATGGTCAGCACCACAACATTGAGATAGGTGATGTAAAACAGTCCACCGGGATCTTTCACGAAATTAAATGCATCTTCGAATGTGGCAATGACAGTGCCGCTCTGTTTTACGAGCAGGATCATACAGACGATCCATATACCGGTAAGAACGGCAAGAACAATGCTGACGATGCTGATCTGGCGGGGTTTCATATAGGATTACTTTTCTTTATCTGAAATATACCATAATCCTGTAATTAAATAAAACCTTACACGACCTCACCAGAGATTTGCCTTGAAATATCGATCAGCCCCCTCCCTTACTGCTAATGAATGCAATCCTATTTTTAATCTTCTTTACTTCTCAGTCTCTCTATGAAGAACTGTAGCCATATGTGGGGAAGTATCGGTCCCTTGTACATACTGCCACCATAAGTATCAAAAAGTTCCTCCTTGCCGAGTTTTCTGAAACCAGTTTCTTTTTTCAGTGTATTGTAGGTATTCATAGATAAAAAAATTAAATGACCGGCAATTTTTGGGTAGCCGGATTCACCCTGTATTGTATTAATTCATTCCTTAATGATAATGTTGTTGAGATCTATGTGCCCGGGGAAAAGTATTTTTCAAGCTGAGGTGAATAACTTCCTTGCAGCGCAAATACCTTTCTTATTATATTTATGGCTGTCATACCTGCCATGGCAGCCAAGGAAAAAAATATCGTAAGTAATCTGGATCAACGGGCTTTTGAACAGCTGTTCCGGTCCTTCTTTCCTTCCCTGGTATTATTTGCACAAAAATTTGTCCCTGACCAGGATACAGCCAAGGAAATTGCACACAATGTTTTTATTAACCTGTGGGAAAAGCGAGAAAAAGTTGATAGCAGCTCCTCCCTGAAATCATATTTATTTACATCCGTGCACAACCGCTGTTTGAACTACATCCGGGATCAGAAAAAATTTGACAAGGATGAAACCCGGTTTCAAAGACTTGACAGTGCGGCTTTCAGTGATGGTGTTGACCACCTGGAGGAACAGGAACTGGAACAGAAAATTTACGATGCCCTGCAGAGTCTGCCTGAAAAATGCAGGCAGATTTTTATGCTGAACAGGTTCGAGGGACTGAAATATGCGGAGATAGCGGAAAAACTGGGTATATCGGTAAAAACCGTAGAAACACAGATGTCGAAGGCATTAAAAATACTCAAGGAAAAATTGATTGAATATTTAACAATTATTATTCTGTTTATATTAACCCATTTAAACTGAACCTCTCAATTATGCACACAGCACATCTTCATGATCCGGATCAGGGTAGATCCGCCTTTATGTGTGTAATGATTGGAGGAAATTATGGAGAAGAGTGATAAAAATATAGATTTTGAACTGATTACCAGGCACTTATCCGGTGAGACCAATCACTCTGAGGAGCAGGAATTAAAGCAATGGCTGGAAAAAGATCCGGATAACCCCAAGCTCCTCGAAGAGTATAGATCGGTCTGGGATAAGCTTGGCAGGATTGAATCCGTAGCCGGACTTGACCTTGATGCTGAGTGGAAAGTCCTCGAATCCAGAATGGTGGAAAGCGGAAAACTTAGAACAATGCAAGCAGGCAGGACAAGGTCTGCAGGTTTCTATATTGGAAGGATAGCCGTGGCTGCCATGCTGGCCCTTATCCTTACCTTTAGTGGAATCTATATTGCCAACAGGACCGGATACAGGACATTGGCAACCCTTCATCAGCCAGAGGAACTGGTGCTTCCAGACGGTTCTACCGTTACATTGAATAATTATTCCAGTCTGAAATATCCCAGAAAATTCGCCGCGGAAGTCCGAAGTATGAAACTGGAGGGGGAAGGTTTTTTCGAAGTTGAAGGCGATCCGGACCGTCCTTTTGTGATCAATACGCAGGATGTTGATATCAAGGTACTGGGGACATCTTTCAATGTAAATGCCTACAAGGAAAATGCAGCCGTTGAAGTGATCGTAAAGACAGGGGAGGTAGCCGTCACCAGGCATGGTGAGGTACCCCGGACCATTATCCTGAAGCCAGGCAATAAGGGTGTCTATAAAAAGACAGATCAAAGCCTGGAGATCACACATGAGATTGATAAAAACTATTTGTCTTGGAAGACCAGGAGTTTTGTATTCGAGGACCAGGCACTGATTGACGTCAGTGAGCAATTGAGCAAAGTCTATCAAACAGAAATCATCATAGATTCCGATTCACTGAAAGCCGCCAGGATCACCACCACGTTTAATGATCAGTCCCTCGATGCCATTCTTAATGTGCTGTCAGCAACCCTGGACCTTGAAGTACGTAGAAGCAACGGACAAATAATACTGTCTGAAACCAATTAGAATCCCTGCCCATGCTGACAGCCAGGCATGTCATACTATGCTCACTTATCATTTGTTTTGGCATTGCCAGCGTTAATGCCCAGCCTGACCTTTCCAGAAGAATATCCATAAACGTTATCAACGGAAGACTCGAATATGTCCTCCAGGAAATCAGTAAATCTGCAAATGTGGAGCTTTCTTACAGTTCAAAAAAAATCGACCTGGCTCAAAACGTCTCCATACAGAAAACAAATGCGCCCCTGGCTGAAATCCTTAACGAACTGGTTCGGCAGGCCAATATAGATTACATGATCGTGGAAGATCACATCGTCATAAAACGCGGCAAGCGCAAGAAACGGGTTCTGCCAGACGGGCCCTTTCATTATACCCTCAGCGGGTATATCCGGGACTCAGAATCTGATGAGGTATTGATCGGTGCAACGGTCTACGTTGCCGGGTTGGAAAAAGGAACCATATCCAATGAATTCGGTTATTATTCCCTGACCCTGCCTTCCGGATCCCACGCTATCAGGTTTTCCTACATCGGTTACAGAACCATCAGCTGGCAGACCAACCTGCTGGCAGACCATGTGATTGATATGAAACTGGGACTTGAACCATCAAAGTTGGAGGAAGTTAAAATCGTTAAAATAGATGACGAGATAGATCTGTCCCAGATCCGTACTGGCAATATAAACCTGGAACCCCGGTCAATAGAAAGGATGCCAGCCTTCCTGGGAGAGCAGGATCTGATTAAATCCCTGGATGCCATTCCGGGGATCAGCCTGCAGGGAGACGGATCAACGCTTTTCTTTGTACGCGGTGGTAACAAGGACCAAAACCTTATCCTGATCGATGATGCCCCGATCTATAATCCGGCACATTTCCTCGGCATATTTTCAACTTTCATTCCCGAGGCCATAAAGGATATTAATATATATAAGGGGGATATACCAGCCGAATACGGGGGAAGGCTTTCATCACTGATAGATGTACGGAGTAAGGATGGGGACCTGAACAAGACCATTGTGACCGGTGGGTTGGGACTGGCAACTGCAAAAATCGCAGTGGAGGGTCCGATCACCAAGTCAAAAAGTTCCTTTTTTGTATCGGGCAGGACCTCTTATATCAAGTGGTATGTGCAGCAGTTCAATCCAAATATCCAGAGATTCTACTTCACCGACCTGAACGCGAAATTCAATTTCCGGCTTGGCCCAAAGGACCGATTGTTTCTTTCAGGTTATGCAGGCAAGGATTATTTCAGCCAGGGGACGGAAACATCCAATGGTTCCGGCATCAGCTGGCAAAACCTTGCCGGCACCATACGCTGGAACCACCTGTTTTCAGATAAATTATTCTCTAATACAACCTTATATAGCAGTAAATATGACTATTACTTTATCATAAATGTCACGGACAATAATTACTGGAATTCCCACATTGCCAATCTAAGCCTGAAAACAGACTATACCTGGTTTGCCAATCCGGATCTTACCATGAGGTTTGGCGGCAAGCTCACCCGTCATAATTTCAAGCCGGGGAATTTTGAGTTCGGGTCAGATCCTGGCAATCCCAATATCCCGGTAGTTCCCAAAAAAGTGGCCCGCGAGTGGACCCTCTACATTAGTAATAATCATGTTCTGACACCCAGGCTGTCATTGCGGTACGGATTGCGACTCGGCATCTGGCAAAACATCGGTGAAGCGACTGAATATATGTACGATAAATGGCATAATCCTATTGATACACTAACCTATGCTGCCGGTGCTGTTTACAATACTTATACCAGGTTAGAGCCCCGCTTCGGACTAACCTACCAGGTTGGCCGGAATGCCTCGATTAAAGCATCGTATTGCAGGACTGCCCAGTACCTGCAGCTGGTAACCAATTCAATTTCACCCTTCACGACACTGGAAGTTTACCTGCCGGCAGCACCTAACATTAAACCTCAGCTGGCGGATCAATACGCCGTAGGGTACTTTCAAAAAATACGCCGGGCGCACCTCGATTTGAGTATTGAAGGCTTTATTAAAAAGCAGCAGAACCAGATTGATTATACAGACCATGCCTACATGCTTATGAACCCTCATATTGAAAAAGAACTCAGGTTTGGTACAGGTGAAGCATATGGTTTCGAGGTACTGCTTAAAAAATACCAGGGCCGGCTGAACGGCTGGATAGGTTATGCCTGGGCCCGGTCCTGGAGACATATCGAGGATATCAATAACAATGAGCGATACAGGGCAGCATGGGACAGGCCCCATGATTTCAGCTTATACCTTTCATACAATATTACTGACAGATGGATGATCTCCATGAACTGGCTTTATATGACAGGTTTTGCGTTCAGTTCCCCTACCAGTTTCTACAGGTATAATGGTTATACTGTTCCCATATATGAAAAGAAAAACAATGACAGGTTGCCGGATTATCACAGGCTTGATATCAATACGGAGATCCAGCTAAATAAGAAACCTCGCAGGTTCAGTCACAAACTGAGGTTTACCATTTTCAACCTGTATAACAGAACCAATCCGATTGCAGTTAATTTCAATAAAACCCTAAACCCGAACGGTGATCCTGTAGTCCCGGGAGACCTCTATTTGCCTCCCGAATTGTTTCCATCACAAAGATATATTTACGGTATTGTTCCGGCCATCAATTATGTTTTTACAATCAAATGATCAACAAAACCACCATAGCGCCCTATTCTGTCCCGGGAGGACACCCTGTTCTTCGAGAAGCATTCAGATTAATGATCAGATCAGGCATCATCAAGCTTCTGTTAATCCTTCCATTGTTGCTCATATCCTGTGAAGAAAAAATCGACTGGCAGCTTAACACGAATGAGCCGAAAATAATTGTGGTTGAAGGTGTCTTAACCAATGAAAGAAAGGCGCATGAAGTAAAAATCTCCCGGCCCATGGCTGATATCAACGGCACACCGGAACCGGTCAGCGGTGCACTGGTCGCCATCATTGCTGGTGATAAGGCAACAGTATTGCATGAGAGGCAACCAGGCCGTTACCTGACAGATACAACCGTAAGGGCCGTTTATAATAAACTCTATACCCTCTATATTTTTTATCAGGATCGGGAATATTACGGATCCTCCTATATGGTTCGTGTGGGACAACTGTATCCCTTGAAATATCACCAGATTCCTGGCAGGGAATTCTGGTATGAGATGAACCTCAGGGAGACGGATCGCTCATCCATGGTTGATATCCGGCTTGACTGGGGTCATCTGGTCGGATTCCGCAATCTGCCAAAAGAACAAACAAGGGCCCGTATCGTTTATTATACGGTTAAATCCATTGATGTCAATAAAATATTCAGGCCAGCCAAAGAGAGGGTTCCTTTTCCTGTAGGGACCAGGGTATACAGAAGACAATACTCCATGAACGAATACCAGGAAGATTTTGTCCGGACCCTCATGGCAGAGACGGAATGGAGAGGAGGACTTTTCGATGTCCAGCCCGGCAATGTCTTGACCAATCTGAGTGAAGGGGCCGTCGGCTATTTTTCAGTGTCTGCAGTAGTGGCCGATACCAACCTGATTCTGCCCTTGAATTAAAAACCCTCTCAGGTTTTCTGTACCTACTTACCACACATTTTTTTCACCCCAGGTAAGGGTAAAGACATGGCCCCGTGTGCTATTGTTGAAACCAAAATCAATATATCATGAAAAAGATAAGTTTCTTTCTAATATCAGTAATTACATCAGCAACTTTATTCTTTGTTGGTTGTACCAAGGATAGTAACCTGGAGATGCCGGATGACAGTATACTCCCTGAAAGCTTTGCAGTAGACATCCCAACTGCCCTGAGTTATGAAGGCAACCTGAAATCTGCCAGTGAAATTGATACCCTGAAGGGAAATCATATTTATGCGCATCTGCGTAGCTTCATTCATATTGGAGACAAAGGTGCCGAAATTGCACACGATATCATCCGTTCCATCCGCCGGTACGAGATCAACAAGCCCATGGAAGTTACCTTTGAAGGTGATGATGATGGCAGGGTGAAACACCTTGTTGTTATTGAGGACTCGGAATATGATGGCCAGATCTGGGAATTCCAGCTGACCATTACCGATGTTGATTCTGAAGGCAATGAAGATGGTGGTAAGGCCATTCAGGTTTTCTGGAACAGGAGGCCAATGAAGGGAATTTCCATTCTCAAACCATACAATATTGACCGGAATAATAGTGCAGACCTGGGAGATGCCATGTTCAGGATTGATTATAACGAAGATGATCTCTTCTATGATGCCACCATGATGGTCTATGCAGCCGGACTCCCCATGCCTTCACCTCTTGAGAACCCCTTTGCACTGAAAGCATTGAAAATGTTTGCAGGGAAAAAAGGCAACATAATAGATGTTTTTGGTAACTCCGACCACCCCAATGCCATTCTGATCTCCGGGACTCCCGGTTTCAACTGGGCCTTTGTAGCCGCAGGAAATGAAGTTAAGGATATTGGTGTTGCTGAAGTTGGACTTCCCCCCAGCAACCTGGATGAGCCAAGCAGAAGCAAATTATTAGGTTACTATGCCATCGGCGAAGTTTTCGAAAGGGAAATCAAAGCCGTTTGGGGCGACCTGGTTCCCCAGGAAGTCATCGATGCCTACCTGGTAAATACCGAGGCACCCGGATACTTCGACAGCCATGGATTCGTATCCGCTGGCGTGTCTCCGGGCAATATGTACGATGAGCTGGATTCACGGCT
>DAOWJB010000053.1 GCA_030640625.1 Bacteroides sp. | reverse complement strand
TAATATCACAATCCCTTGAGGTATTCAGTATACCACTGGACGATAAGGGAATTATAGCTGTTGCCCTGGATATTTATGCTGATCCCCTTTTGGACCAGATCTTCCTGGAGTATCCTGGTGATCTCATAATAGAAAATAGGATCCTGCCTGGATGGTTTGTTGGGCAACAGGCCAGCAGGTAATATTTTCTTCAGTTGCTTTTTCAGATGTGCCATACGCTGGATCCTGGCATCGGGCTGGATCTCATGGGCTTGGTTCAGTCCATATTCTTTGAAAAGTCCATCAACCAGAAATGAATCATAAAGCCTTTTGTTGATTTTCAATGCGTATGGCACATCCCGGAAGAAATCCTGGAAGAAAACATCATAGAAAGGCAACCTGTATTCATATCCGAACCATGCATAAATATTGCATGAATTGACAATGAACTTGGCGAGCTTTTCCTTGAGATCCCAGTCTTCATAGATAGAATAGGATCTGGCATCCTCCATAAGTCTTTTTTCCAGCAAGGTTCTGCATATCCTGACCATCATGATCCGCCTGGTATCACGCGGTGGTTTACACAGGTTATATTTGATGTCCCATATCCTTTTGCAGATCTTCTTCGGGGATTCATTCCTGGCAGCAAGTCCATGCTTGAGAAACTGGCTTCCTGCAAAAAAATCTGCGGAATGTCCGGGGATAATTACAGAATCCGGTGGTATCAGGTTCTGCTCTTTTAAATACCTGACCACAAAGTACTCCTGCATGAAAAACATGGAGACCCAGTTCGATGTGTAACGAACATAATCATAAAAGGCATCATCCTGCAGGTATCCTTCCACCAATTCTTCCGTGTAAACCACCGGTATCCACTGATATCCAAGTGTGTCTGCCACCTTTTTTGATAAGATCATATCAGGATTTCCTTCCCTCCCATACGTAAAGCAGATAACTTTCCGGTAACCTGAGCGTTTGAGCATTGCTGCAATGAACCTTGAGTCATAACCTCCACTCAGAGCAATTACTGCTGTCCTCCCCTGCAGCGAATCCGTTAGCCTTTTGAATACCCTTGCACTCATCCCCTCGAGACCTTGCAGCAAGGCATCGAATGAAGGAAAGTCTGTCTGTCTGGTCTGGTAGGTGGAATATAATCGCTGTTGGACCTTGTCTCCTTCAATCAAGATGGCCTCCCCGGCCTGTACCTGGTAAATATTTTCAGAGAGTGTTTCCCTTCCGGTTACGAATCCCGTCGCTTTGAACTCATAGGATGCCTGATGGTTAAATTTCCAGCTTCCTTTCATCTCATGTATCTGATCTACCGAGTCTGACAGGATACCGTCCGTTCCGGATATGGAATAAAACAGGGGAAATGTCCTGATACAGTCTGATGCCATAAAGGCTTTCCCTTCCTTTAACAAAATGACAGAAAACATGCCATTGGCTTCAGTCACCCTTTTCATAAAATCATTGAAATCATCTGCCGGCAGGAAATAATCCGAAAGGTCCGGACCGCTGAGATACCGATTTTCCCGGGTAAACAAATACCCTCTGACATGGCATCCATCTCTGGTATGCCAGGGGAATCCATTATTATATGCCAGCTTAACCTTTATCATGGCAGATCTCCTGGATCAATTCTGTATATTTTCTCATGACAGCCTGCCTGCTGAAATGCGCCACCACATATTCCCGGATCTTGACGGGGTCATAATCCTCATAGTTATTGTAGATGGATTTTAGTCCCACGTATACGGCAGATACACTATCGCTTTCAACCACCTTGCCTGCCATGTCTGTAACAAAGGTTTCCGGTCCCCCGGCCCTGGCCGCCAGCACAGGCATACCAGAGGACATGGCTTCAATAAAAACCACACCGAAAGCTTCAAACCTGCTGGCTACGGCCAGCACCCTGGCCTGCTGGATCTCAGCCAGCAATTGTGCGGGAGCCAGGTGTCCCAGAAAACGGATGCTCTCAGAACTGTTTACTTTAGATGCCATCGTTTTCAGGTGGGATTCCAGCGGTCCCTTACCCACAATCCTGAGGGTTGCCCCGGGAATTTCGCCCGCCAGCTGGTCAAATGCCTGAATGATCAGATCCATCCCCTTTTCATGCTCCAGCCGTCCAATGGAAAGGATCGTAAATGGATCTCGCTGCCGCTCAGCCGGTGGAATAAAATACGATGTATCCACAAGGTTAGGGATGGTCAGGATCTCCTGGTCCTCACGGGCAAACTTTCGGATTGAAGCATGAAGCGCATCCGATACGGTAATGATCCTGCGAGCCCCCCTGAATGCCTCTTCCAGAAAAGGTTGATAGGCATCCCTGACAAAATTTTTTGCTTCGGCAGTCAGACCTGTAAACCTGCTCCTGTGTTCGGTGATGATGTAGGGGATACCGCAAAAGGTGGAAATTTGTGAGGCGGCATAGCCGGCCCATATGGCACTGTGGGCCAGGATAATATCAGGCTTGCCGAATGCAGCCTGGTATTTTTGAAATAGTTTTACCGTTGAATTTGCCCATGATCGGATATTCAGTAGTTCACTCTTTGGCCATTTCAGGTAAAAGGAGCGAATTACCCTGGTACCGTTGACGTTGCTTATGTGAAAACGTTTCAGGGTGAATCGTTCTGAAAACCTCAGCTTTGTAAATCCGACGATGCGGTTAACGAGAATATCAACATGGAAACCGGCTTCAGCCAGTGCCTCGGCATGGTCCTGGAAAAATTGTCCCCCATCAGGTGGATACCAGGAGGGTATGATCAGGATTTTTTCCAAAATACACCTATTTGGGGGGGATGGTTTTTCTGTTCATTTTAACCTCATAAAACTCCTCTGGCTCCTCGGGTGGATCCAGAAATCTCCCTTTCAGATCTTTCTTAAGCAATATGGCACATTTGGTCTGGGAAACATGATACAGATCTTCATGACGAGAAGGATCTGTCCCATCCAGGATTCCTGCCAGCACCTCGAATCTGACTTCTTCGGGATGATAGGCGTAATCATGCCAGACAATTATGGAATCCTTGTGTACCAAATGCCTGAAAGCCTTTTCCGTGTCATTGCGAACATGTTCGTAATGATGATCTCCATCAATAAAGATGATATCAAACTTTTTTTTCAATGAAGCAAAATCAAATTCGAGGGAATTACCCGAGAGGTGGACCACATTATCCAGTGCCCTGGAAAAATATCCCATCAGGTACATATATTTATTGCGGACCCCCATCCTGCACATTTCATCAACTGAGAGATTCAGGGTGTAGCATTCGCTGGCCACCCTGGCCATGTTGGCAACGCTTTCACCTCTCCAGGTACCGATCTCAAAATATTTACATTCCTTAAAAAAAGTAGCCAGTCCACGCAAAAGTGCAAGATCTGTGGGCAATGATCCCCCGTCAAGGAAAGTAATGGGCCCGACATCATAAACCTCACCATCAAATACCTGGTCCATCTTTATTACAGGCAGCCCCTTTTCCCTCTTATGGTTAGTAATGACATAATCTCTCCACACATTAGGTTCGCTTAAAACCCTGTTCAAAAGGACGGGATTCTTCAGAATCAACCCGGTCGCTTTCATTGCTTTCCTGAACCTATGTCTTTTCCTCACTCTTCTCAGTTTTTAGCAGATCCGCCTTCCGGGCCAGGCTGTAAAACCAGACTAATTGATATGCGGTTACCAGTAAACTTCCAGTACTGAAATATATCAGTGTTAAAATGATATCGCCTGAATGCACTCCGGCTGCCATGGCAATTATCCTGACTACCAATTTAATAACATCAATAAAAAATGCTCTTCTCTGGACCTTAAACAGATCGGGCAGGAATGAGAATGGGGCAGATAAAAACACCAGATACAACCAAGGGATCAGGATGCGTGTGTAGGTACCTGCGGTTTCCCATTCCGGACCGAACACAAATTTAAAGATCTGGGGTGCAAAAATAGCAACAATCCCGAAGGGAATAAAGGAAAACTGGAACATTTTGACAAGCAGACGCCTCACATCAGGCAATATCTTCTGTCCCGCATTTTCTTTCGTGATAACACGTTGTGAAAAAACCTGAGAGAAGGCTGTTGTAACCAGGCTCATGGGTCGAAAGATCATGGTAAACCCGAAGGAGTACAAACCAGCAGCTGCGGATGAAAACCAGGAGGTCAGGATAAACACCGGCAGGCTCCCGGAAAAGTTGTTGGTAACGCCATGCAGCATATTGAACTTGGGAAACCTGTAATATTCTTTGGCAAGGGATCTCATATCCCTTTGATTAATGTCGGGGATCCGGTTTCGGTCATGTTTCAGGAATTGCTGCAGAAACACAAAAAATCCGGTGATCTGTCCGGCCAGGGATCCGATAATCAGTCCGAATGGCCCCGCAACCATGAAACCGGCACCCACTTTTACCGATGAATTGGTCAGGCTCTGTCCGAGACTGGCCGTGGTCATGGTACGAAAACGTTTCTTCCGGTTGGACCAGTAATTCAGGCTCTGATAAAATCCGTTCAGCAGGGTTGAAAGGGGTATTAAATACAACCATGGGGCGATCTGCTCATTGCCAAGCATACGGGCAATTGATTGATTAAAGAATAATACCAGGCAGAACAGGAGTAGACTTACAACTACAGAGATGACAGCAGACAAACCGGTAAGGTTCAGTCCCTTATGCTCCTCTCTTGGCATCATGACAGCCAGTTCGTATTTGGCAGTGGCCGTGATATTGGTAATACTCAGGATACTCATATACAATGCAAATACTCCGAAATCACCCGGGGTATAGATCTTGGACAGAATCAAATAAACTGCCAGTGAAATGATCTGTCCCAGGGTAGTTCCTGACATCAGCGTTACAACATTCCTGAAGAATTTACTATGTATAAGCCTGGAATGCATATGAGCAGCATAAAAATAGGGATTTTAGAACAGATCAATGCTCTACAGCAAGATATATGAAAAATATTGAAAAAGGATTTATCTTTGAAGCCCCGAAAAACAAATATTAAATGAATATCACACGTACCGGAAATCCGGCTCTGAACAAAAATACATTTACAGGTTTTGCCTATGCTGAAGGTGCATCTGTGATGACCATACCGGGCACCGTGAATAAGATTGCCATCCTTCTTTTACTGGTCCTGGCAGGGGCATATTATACCTGGAGGATGGCTTTCGAGGCGATTCAAACAGATTCTCTTGCAGCATCAAGGGCCATCCTGCCATGGATGATAGGAGGAGGCATCGGAGGATTTATAATGGCCATGATCACCATTCTCAAGCGCAGCTGGGCAGGTGTTACCGGTCCCATTTATGCAGTCCTTGAAGGCCTTTTCCTGGGCGGGATCTCCGCATTTGTTGAATACCAGTATCCGGGCATAGTCATACAAGCAGTCGCCCTGACCTTCGCCATCCTGTTTGCCTTGTTACTCGCCTATAAAACGCGGATCATCAAACCAACACAAAATTTCAGGCTGGGTGTATTTGCAGCAACCGGCGGGGTAATGATCCTGTATTTTGTATCATTCATACTGAATATTTTTGGCATGAATGTCGGTTATATCCATAATAATTCCCCCTTATCAATTGGCATCAGTGTGGTTATTATTATCATTGCCTCGCTCAACCTGGTACTGGATTTTGATTTTATTGAACAGGGAGCTGCTTCATCCGCTCCAAAATACATGGAATGGTATGCGGCTTTCGGACTGATGGTTACCTTAATTTGGTTATATATTGAAATCCTCCGCTTGCTTTCAAAGATTGCCAGCAGGAATTAATTTTTTAACTGTCCTGAATGATGAATAATCTGGAACAATATTTTTCAGTCTTCCGCGAAAACATAATCGGGATCGATACTACCTATGACACTCCTTATGGGGAACAGAAAATTGTGTATGGGGACTGGATTGCCAGTGGAAGGTTGTATGGTCCCATTGAAAAAAAACTGATCGAGGATTTTGGTCCCTTTGTGGCCAACACCCATACAGAGGCCAGTGAAACCGGGACTTTGATGACCAGGAGTTATCACTACGCCCATAAATTGATCAAACGCCATGTCCATGCCGGTCCGAATGACATCATCATCACAGCAGGATTCGGGATGACAGCTGTCATCAATAAGTTGCAGCGTATCCTGGGACTCAAAGGTTGTGGGAAGCTGAATAGTAAGGATTGCCTGCAGAATGCTGACAAGCCGGTAGTCTTCATTACCCACATGGAGCATCACTCCAATCAGACCTCCTGGTATGAGACCAATGCTGAAGTTGTTATCCTGGAACCGGATAGGGAATTACTCATTGACCTGGATGAATTACGCCATCAGCTGGAGAAATACAAAGACCGGGAATTCAAGATCGGGGCTTTTACTGCCTGTTCAAATGTCACCGGTATTGAAACGCCCTATTATGAAATGGCGAAGATCATGCATGAATACGGTGGACTCTGTTTCATTGATTTTGCTGCTTCGGCACCGTACGTGGAGATCGACATGCATCCGGCAGATCCCATGAAGAAACTTGATGCTATTTTTCTTTCTCCGCATAAATTCCTTGGCGGGCCCGGATCCTCGGGCGTGCTGGTTTTCGATAAAAGCATGTACAAGAGTGATGTGCCGGACAATCCCGGGGGCGGAACTGTTGACTGGACCAATCCATGGGGCAGTTATAAATATGTGGATGATATTGAAGTCCGGGAAGACGGCGGCACACCCGGTTTCCTGCAGGCCATCAGGGCCGCCCTTGCTTTTAAACTGAAAGAAAAAATGGGGGTGGAATTTATACGCCGTCGGGAAGAAGAATTAACATCACTGGCCTTCACAATGCTAAGGAAACTCCCCGGTATTCATATCCTTGCGGACAATGTGGAGGACCGGCTTGGTGTGATTTCCTTCTACCATAAGAATATCCATTTTAACCTGCTTGTCAAGATCCTTTCCGACCGGTTTGGCATACAGGTCCGGGGTGGTTGTGTCTGTGCCGGTACTTATGGACATTTCCTGCTGGAAGTCAGCTATGAAAGATCCAAAGCAATCACTGATAAGATCAACCACGGAGATTTATCTGAAAAACCCGGATGGGTTCGTTGGTCCCTGCACCCCACTTCAACAAATGAGGAGATCCACTATTTTATCGAATCATTGGAAGCGATAATTGTTAATATTTCGGAATGGAGACAAGATTATGTATATTTAAAACACATAAACGAATTCACACATAAGGATCATCAGAATAATCCACCTGAGAGTTACAAGGAATGGTTTGCTCTGTAGGAAGCCATTCATTAGACAGAACTACTTATGCAATTGATTGAAGTTTCGGATAAGAAAACCCGGAAAGATTTCACCAAGGTCCCCAAGATCCTCTATAAAAAAGATCCATTCTGGGTTTGTCCCCTCGACCAGGCTACCGAGACCGCCTTTGATCCGGGGAAAAACAAGCTCTTTGCAAAGGGAAATGCCCGCAG